>NZ_JALQDN010000096.1:0-119205 GCF_023631205.1 Caballeronia sp. NCF2
CGCATGTACCGCACAGGCGATCTCGCACGTTATCGTGCCGATGGCAACATCGAGTTCCTCGGCCGCAACGATCATCAGGTGAAGGTGCGCGGCTTCCGTATCGAGCTCGGCGAGATCGAAGCGCAACTCGTGGATCATGCCGCCGTGCGTGAAGCGGTCGTCATCGCGCGGGCCCGCAGCGAAGCCTCCCAGGATCAGCAACTCATCGCTTATGTCACGCTGCTCGCCGATGTCGATGCCAGTGTCTTGCGCGAGCATCTCGCCGAGTGCTTGCCCGATTACATGGTGCCCTCAGCGATCGTCATGCTCGATGCACTGCCGCTCACGCCCAACGGCAAGCTCGACCGTCACGCGCTGCCCGATCCGCACGCCGATGCCTTCGCGTTGAGTCCCTTCGAAGCGCCTTTGGGCGAGACCGAATCGTCGCTCGCCGATCTGTGGGCCGAATTGCTGGGCCTCGATCGCGTCGGCCGGCAGGATAACTTCTTCGCGCTCGGCGGCCATTCGCTGCTGGCCGTCACGCTCATCGAACGCATGCGCCGCATCGGCCTGCACGCCAATGTGCGCGATCTCTTCGCCACGCCCGTGCTCAGCACGCTTGCCGCATCGATCGAGCGCGGTGCGATTGCGCACGATATCGTCGTGCCGCCCAATGTCATCACGCCCGACACGACCGCGCTCACCCCTGCCATGCTGCCGCTCATCGCCTTGACGCAAGCGGATATCGACTCCATCGTCGAACAAGTCCCGGGCGGCATAACGAACGTGCAGGACATTTACGCGCTCGCACCGCTGCAGGAAGGCATTCTGTTCCATCACATGCTGAGCACCGAGGGCGACCCGTATCTGCAAGCCGCGCGCATCGCCTTCGATAGCCGCGAGCGTCTGGATGCCTGGCTCGATGCGCTGCAACGGATCATCGCACGGCACGACATCCTGCGCACCGCCTTCATCCACGACGGCATCAGCACGCCCGCGCAAGTCGTCTGTCGCCAAGCGCCTGTCACCATCGATGAGATCGAGCTCGATCCCGCGCACGGTCCGGCTGTCGATCAACTCGCGCGTCTGTTCGATGCGCGCTCGCAACGCCTGCCTCTGCATCGGGCGCCCCTGCTTCGGCTCACCCTCGCGAAGGAACACGATTCGCCGCGCTGGCTCGCGCTGCTCGTGTGGCATCACCTGATCGGCGATCACGTTACGCTCGAAGTGATTCAGAAAGAGATCAGCGCACTGCTCGAGGGCCATGCCGATGCGCTCGATGTGGCGCAACCGTTTCGCGATCTGGTCGCGCAGGCGCGGCTCGGCGCCACTCAGCAGGAGCATGAAGCGTTCTTCCGCGACATGCTCGCCGCGCTCAGCGAGCCCACGCTGCCCTTCGGCTTCACCGATGTGCATCACGACGGCTCCTCGGTTGCCGAAGCTCGCGTGACGTTGCCCGCGGCGTTGAACACGCGTCTGCGCACGCAGGCGCGAGAACTCGGCGTCAGTCTCGCCAGTCTCTGTCATCTCGCATGGGCGCGTGTGCTCGACGCGGCAAGCACCGGCGATGGCCGCATCGTCTTCGGCACCGTGCTGCTCGGGCGCATGCAGGCAGGTGTCGATCAGGCGCTCGGGCTGCTCATCAACACCTTGCCGATTCGCCTCGATGTGAACGATGTCTCTGTTGTCGATAGCGTGCGTGACACGCATCAACGTCTCGCGGCCTTGCTGCAGCATCAGCATGCTCCGCTCGCACTCGCTCAGCGATGCAGTGGCGTGGCCGCGCCCGCGCCGCTCTTTAGCGCGCTGCTGAACTATCGCCACAACCAGGCCGTCGCCGATGAACAATATGCCTTCGAGGGGATCGAGCTGCTGGGCGCCGAAGAGCGCACCAACTATCCGCTCATGCTCGCTGTCGAAGACAACGGCGAGAGCCTTGGCTTGACCGCGCAAACGCTCGCGCCGCTCTCGCCCGATCAGTTGTGCGGGTACATGGAGCAAGCGTTATCGAGCCTCGTGCAGGCACTCGAGCAGGCACCGCAGACGCCCGTCGACCAACTCGATGTGCTGCCGCCCAAGACGCGTCAGTTACTGGTCCAGACGTGGAACGATACGGCTGCGTCGTACCCTGTCGATCTGTGCATTCATCAGTTGTTCGAGCAGCAGGTCGAGCGCACGCCCGATGCGATCGCGCTGATCTTTGGAGATCAGACGCTCACGTATGCGCAACTCAATGCGCGTGCCAATCGGCTCGCGCATCATTTGATCAAGTTGGGCGTGCGTCCGGAAGATCGCGTGGCGCTGTGCGTGGAGCGTGGCATCGGCATGGTGGTGGCGTTGCTCGCGATACTCAAAGCGGGCGGCGCCTATGTGCCGCTCGATCCGGCTTACCCCGGCGAACGCCTGACTCACATCCTCACTGACTCGACGCCGCGCCTCTTGTTCGCCGATGCCATCGGCCGTGAAGCACTCGGCGATACGGGTACGTTGAGCGTGCTCGATCCGGACGCATCGCTCGATGCATCAGAGGACAATCCTCAAACCAGAATCGAACCACATCATCTCGCATACGTGCTCTTTACATCGGGCTCCACAGGCAAGCCCAAAGGCGTGATGATCGAGCATCGCCAGATGCTGAACTTCCTGTGCTCGATGCGCGATATCACCTCGATGAACGCCGCCGACACACTGCTCGCTGTCACGACGATATCCTTCGATATCGCGGGCCTGGAGTTGTATTTACCCTTGAGCGCCGGCGCGCGCATCGTGCTCGCATCGCGCAACGATGCGGCCGATCCGCTCGCGTTGCAAGCGCTCATCGATGCACACGCCATCAGCTTCATGCAGGCGACCCCGGCCACCTGGCGCATGCTGCTCGATACGCAGTGGAGCGGCAGCGCGAAGCTTACCGCGCTGTGCGGCGGCGAAGCGTTGTCCGCGAACCTCGCGGCGCGTCTGAACGAGAAGGTCAAGGCGCTGTGGAATCTCTACGGTCCGACTGAAACGACGGTCTGGTCCTCGTGCTATCGCACGGGCCGCGACGCGCATAGGTCATCCACGGTATCGGTCGGCCGGCCGATTGCCAACACGCGTCTGTACGTGCTCGATGCGCACTACCGGCTCGTGCCGCCGGGTGCCGTGGGCGAGTTGTATATCGGTGGCGCGGGGGTGGCGCGTGGTTATCTCAATCGTGCCGAGCTCACCGCCGAGCGCTTCCTCGACGATCCGTTCATTGCCGATGCGCGCATCTATCGCACGGGCGATCTCGCGCGCTATCGCGCCGATGGCAATCTCGAGTTCCTCGGACGCAACGATCATCAGGTCAAGATTCGCGGTTTCCGGATCGAACTCGGCGAGATCGAAGCGCAGCTCGCGAGTCATCCGGCCGTGCGCGAGGCCGTCGTCATCGCACGGGCGCGGTGTGAAGAGACGCAGGACCAGCAGCTCATCGCCTATGTCACTGGCGCCACCGCTATCGATACGAATGCGCTTCGCGAGCATGTGACTGCGCGCTTGCCGGATTACATGGTGCCATCGGCGTTCGTCACGCTCGATGCGCTACCGCTCACGCCCAACGGCAAGCTCGATCGGCGCGCATTGCCCGATCCGCAGTGGCAGGATCTCGCCGCTTATGTCGCGCCGCGCACCTCGCTCGAACATACGCTCGCGCAGTGCTTTGCCAGCGTCCTCGGACTCGAGCGCGTGAGTGTCTTCGACAACTTCTTCGCGCTCGGCGGGCATTCGTTGCTGGCCACGCAACTCGTATCGCGCTTGCGTCAGGCGCTTTGCATCGAATTGCCATTACGAACATTGTTCGATGCGCCGACCGTGGCTTCGCTCGGCGAAACCTTACAGCAGGAAACGGGTCGCGTGAGCGCAATCCCGACACTGCAAGCACGCACGCGGCCGCAGCATTTACCGCTGTCTTTTGCGCAGGAACGCTTGTGGTTCCTCGAACAGCTCAACCCCGGACAGTCGGCCTATAACATTCCGGTAGCCGTGCGCCTGAGCGGGTCGCTCGATGTTCCGGCGCTCGACACTGCGTTGAATGCCCTCGTGGAGCGTCACGAAAGCCTGCGTACTTCCTTCGTGCAACAAGACGGGCAGGCGGTTCAATGTATCGCGACGCAATTGCGGATCGCACTGCCTCTCGTCGAACTCGGCACGCTCGCCTCCGACGCGCAAGCCGCCGAAGTCCGCCGGATCACGCAAGCCGAAGCCACGCGAGCCTTCGATCTTCAGCACGGGCCGCTTCTTCGCGCGCGGCTGCTTCGCCTCGCCGAAGACGAGCATGTGCTGCTCTTCGCGATGCATCACATCATCTCCGATGGCTGGTCCATCGGCGTGCTCGTGCGTGAACTCGGCGCGTGCTATGAGGCCGCGTTGCATGACGAAGCGCTCGCTTTGCCGCCGTTGGCCGTGCAGTATGCCGACTTTACGTTGTGGCAGCGCGATTGGCTCGCCGGCGCGGAACTCGATCGACAGACGCAATACTGGCGCACTCAGCTCGCCGAACTCGCACCGCTCGATCTGCCGACTGATCGCCCTCGCCCTGCGCGGATCAGCGGACGTGGCGCAACATTGCCCTTTTCGCTGAGTCCCAACCTGTCGGAGCGCGTGACCACGCTCGCGCATCGAGAAGGCGTGACGCCATTCATGGTGCTGCTCGCCACACTCCAGACGCTTCTTGGTCGTCTCTCCGGGCAATCGCAAGTGGCAGTCGGCTCGCCGATCGCCAATCGCACGCATGCACAGATCGAACCGCTCATCGGTCTGTTCGTCAATACGCTCGTATTGCGTGCGGATCTGTCGGGCGCGCCCAGCATGCTCGAATTGCTCACGCAAGTGCGCGATACGACGCTCGCCGCTTACGCACATCAGGACCTGCCTTTCGAAAAACTCGTCGAAGCCCTCGCGCCGGCGCGCGACACGAGCCGTACGCCGCTCTTTCAAGTGATGCTCGTCTTGCAGAATGCGCCGCTCGAGGCGCTTGCTTTGCCCGGTCTCACGCTGGAACTTCTGCCCCCGGCCGAAGCCGGCGCCAAGTTCGACCTCACGCTGAACCTGACTCACACGCACGACCGCTTCGCGGGCAGCATCAGCTACGCAAGCGATCTTTTCGATAGGCAGACTATCGTGCGTTTCGGCGAACGTTTCACGCGCTTGCTGGATCAGGCGCTCGCGCGGCCCGATGTACCGTTACATGCGCTCGAACTCGTGTTGCCTGAAGAGTATGCGCTGTTCGATCGATGGAACGACACGGCAGCCGCCTACCCCGAGCACCTCTCCATGCATCAGCTTTTCGAGCAACAGGTTCGACGCACGCCCGATGCCACCGCGCTCATCTTCGAAGACGAATCCCTCACGTATGCGGAGCTGAATGCGCGTGCTAATCGGCTTGCTCATCGACTGATCGCGCTGCGCGTGCGTCCGGAAGATCGCGTCGCGTTATGCATGGAGCGGCGCGTCGGCATGATCGTCTCGTTGATAGCCACGCTCAAGGCGGGCGGCGCATACGTGCCGCTCGATCCTGCGTATCCGGGTGAACGGCTGAATCACATTCTTGCCGATGCCGCGCCTCGATTGCTGATCGCCGATGCAGCCGGCCGTCATGCGTTGGGCGACACGGGCACTCTGACGGTACTCGATCTTCATGCATCCGACGACGAAACGCTCTCGCAGGCCGATCCGCAAGCACCGGTCGCGCCGCACAACCTCGCGTATGTGATCTATACGTCGGGATCGACGGGCAAGCCGAAGGGCGTCGCCATCGAACATCGAAACGCCGTCAACTTCCTGAACTGGGCGCAGAACGCCTTTACATCGAAAGAGCTTTCACACACGCTGTTTGCCACATCGATCAATTTCGATCTTTCGATCTATGAATGCTTCGCACCGTTGACCTGCGGCGCCACCGTGCATCTCGTCGACAACGTCCTCGCACTTTCCAGAAAGCCGCACGATGTGAGCCTCGTCAACACGGTGCCTTCGGCGATCACTTCCCTACTCGATGCAGGTGCATCGCTCGCATCCGTCGAGACTATCAACCTTGCGGGCGAGCCGCTCAGGCTCGCGCTGATGAAACGCATCTTCGCCGAGACCGATATCGAACGATTGTGCAATCTGTATGGCCCGTCCGAGACGACCACTTACTCGACGTGGATCGAGATGCATAGGGGCGATCACCTGAAGGAGACCATCGGCAAGCCGATCGCCAACACCCGCGTCTATCTGCTCGATGCGCGATGCAAGCCGGTGCCGCTCGGCACGGTGGGCGAAGTGTATATCGGCGGCGCGGGCGTGGCGCGTGGCTATCTCAACCGGCCTGAACTCACCGCCGAACGCTTCCGCGACGATCCGTTCATGCCCGGCGATCGCATGTACCGCACAGGCGATCTCGCACGTTATCGTGCCGATGGCAACATCGAGTTCCTCGGCCGCAACGATCATCAGGTGAAGGTGCGCGGCTTCCGTATCGAGCTCGGCGAGATCGAAGCGCAACTCGTGGATCATGCCGCCGTGCGTGAAGCGGTCGTCATCGCGCGGGCCCGCAGCGAAGCCTCCCAGGATCAGCAACTCATCGCTTATGTCACGCTGCTCGCCGATGTCGATGCCAGTGTCTTGCGCGAGCATCTCGCCGAGTGCTTGCCCGATTACATGGTGCCCTCAGCGATCGTCATGCTCGATGCACTGCCGCTCACACCCAACGGCAAGCTCGACCGTCACGCGCTGCCCGATCCGCACGCCGATGCCTTCGCGTTGCGTCCCTTCGAAGCGCCTTTGGGCGAGACCGAATCGTCGCTCGCCGATCTGTGGGCCGAATTGCTGGGCCTCGATCGCGTCGGCCGGCAGGATAACTTCTTCGCGCTCGGCGGCCATTCGCTGCTGGCCGTCACGCTCATCGAACGCATGCGCCGCATCGGCCTGCACGCCAATGTGCGCGATCTCTTCGCCACGCCCGTGCTCAGCACGCTTGCCGCATCGATCGAGCGCGGTGCGATTGCGCACGATATCGTCGTGCCGCCCAATGTCATCACGCCCGACACGACCGCGCTCACCCCTGCCATGCTGCCGCTCATCGCCTTGACGCAAGCGGATATCGACTCCATCGTCGAACAAGTCCCGGGCGGCATAACGAACGTGCAGGACATTTACGCGCTCGCACCGCTGCAGGAAGGCATTCTGTTCCATCACATGCTGAGCACCGAGGGCGACCCGTATCTGCAAGCCGCGCGCATCGCCTTCGATAGCCGCGAGCGTCTGGATGCCTGGCTCGATGCGCTGCAACGGATCATCGCACGGCACGACATCCTGCGCACCGCCTTCATCCACGACGGCATCAGCACGCCCGCGCAAGTCGTCTGTCGCCAAGCGCCTGTCACCATCGATGAGATCGAGCTCGATCCCGCGCACGGTCCGGCTGTCGATCAACTCGCGCGTCTGTTCGATGCGCGCTCGCAACGCCTGCCTCTGCATCGGGCGCCCCTGCTTCGGCTCACCCTCGCGAAGGAACACGATTCGCCGCGCTGGCTCGCGCTGCTCGTGTGGCATCACCTGATCGGCGATCACGTTACGCTCGAAGTGATTCAGAAAGAGATCAGCGCACTGCTCGAGGGCCATGCCGATGCGCTCGATGTGGCGCAACCGTTTCGCGATCTGGTCGCGCAGGCGCGGCTCGGCGCCACTCAGCAGGAGCATGAAGCGTTCTTCCGCGACATGCTCGCCGCGCTCAGCGAGCCCACGCTGCCCTTCGGCTTCACCGATGTGCATCACGACGGCTCCTCGGTTGCCGAAGCTCGCGTGACGTTGCCCGCGGCGTTGAACACGCGTCTGCGCACGCAGGCGCGAGAACTCGGCGTCAGTCTCGCCAGTCTCTGTCATCTCGCATGGGCGCGTGTGCTCGACGCGGCAAGCACCGGCGATGGCCGCATCGTCTTCGGCACCGTGCTGCTCGGGCGCATGCAGGCAGGTGTCGATCAGGCGCTCGGGCTGCTCATCAACACCTTGCCGATTCGCCTCGATGTGAACGATGTCTCTGTTGTCGATAGCGTGCGTGACACGCATCAACGTCTCGCGGCCTTGCTGCAGCATCAGCATGCTCCGCTCGCACTCGCTCAGCGATGCAGTGGCGTGGCCGCGCCCGCGCCGCTCTTTAGCGCGCTGCTGAACTATCGCCACAACCAGGCCGTCGCCGATGAACAATATGCCTTCGAGGGGATCGAGCTGCTGGGCGCCGAAGAGCGCACCAACTATCCGCTCATGCTCGCTGTCGAAGACAACGGCGAGAGCCTTGGCTTGACCGCGCAAACGCTCGCGCCGCTCTCGCCCGATCAGTTGTGCGGGTA
Source organism: Caballeronia sp. NCF2 (assembly GCF_023631205.1). Classification (NCBI taxonomy): domain Bacteria; kingdom Pseudomonadati; phylum Pseudomonadota; class Betaproteobacteria; order Burkholderiales; family Burkholderiaceae; genus Caballeronia; species Caballeronia sp. NCF2. Next base: position 8,325 of record NZ_JALQDN010000096.1, read on the forward strand.
CATGGAGCAAGCGTTATCGAGCCTCGTGCAGGCACTCGAGCAGGCACCGCAGACGCCCGTCGACCAACTCGATGTGCTGCCGCCCAAGACGCGTCAGTTACTGGTCCAGACGTGGAACGATACGGCTGCGTCGTACCCTGTCGATCTGTGCATTCATCAGTTGTTCGAGCAGCAGGTCGAGCGCACGCCCGATGCGATCGCGCTGATCTTTGGAGATCAGACGCTCACGTATGCGCAACTCAATGCGCGTGCCAATCGGCTCGCGCATCATTTGATCAAGTTGGGCGTGCGTCCGGAAGATCGCGTGGCGCTGTGCGTGGAGCGTGGCATCGGCATGGTGGTGGCGTTGCTCGCGATACTCAAAGCGGGCGGCGCCTATGTGCCGCTCGATCCGGCTTACCCCGGCGAACGCCTGACTCACATCCTCACTGACTCGACGCCGCGCCTCTTGTTCGCCGATGCCATCGGCCGTGAAGCACTCGGCGATACGGGTACGTTGAGCGTGCTCGATCCGGACGCATCGCTCGATGCATCAGAGGACAATCCTCAAACCAGAATCGAACCACATCATCTCGCATACGTGCTCTTTACATCGGGCTCCACAGGCAAGCCCAAAGGCGTGATGATCGAGCATCGCCAGATGCTGAACTTCCTGTGCTCGATGCGCGATATCACCTCGATGAACGCCGCCGACACACTGCTCGCTGTCACGACGATATCCTTCGATATCGCGGGCCTGGAGTTGTATTTACCCTTGAGCGCCGGCGCGCGCATCGTGCTCGCATCGCGCAACGATGCGGCCGATCCGCTCGCGTTGCAAGCGCTCATCGATGCACACGCCATCAGCTTCATGCAGGCGACCCCGGCCACCTGGCGCATGCTGCTCGATACGCAGTGGAGCGGCAGCGCGAAGCTTACCGCGCTGTGCGGCGGCGAAGCGTTGTCCGCGAACCTCGCGGCGCGTCTGAACGAGAAGGTCAAGGCGCTGTGGAATCTCTACGGTCCGACTGAAACGACGGTCTGGTCCTCGTGCTATCGCACGGGCCGCGACGCGCATAGGTCATCCACGGTATCGGTCGGCCGGCCGATTGCCAACACGCGTCTGTACGTGCTCGATGCGCACTACCGGCTCGTGCCGCCGGGTGCCGTGGGCGAGTTGTATATCGGTGGCGCGGGGGTGGCGCGTGGTTATCTCAATCGTGCCGAGCTCACCGCCGAGCGCTTCCTCGACGATCCGTTCATTGCCGATGCGCGCATCTATCGCACGGGCGATCTCGCGCGCTATCGCGCCGATGGCAATCTCGAGTTCCTCGGACGCAACGATCATCAGGTCAAGATTCGCGGTTTCCGGATCGAACTCGGCGAGATCGAAGCGCAGCTCGCGAGTCATCCGGCCGTGCGCGAGGCCGTCGTCATCGCACGGGCGCGGCGTGAAGAGACACAGGACCAGCAGCTCATCGCCTATGTCACTGGCGCCACCGCTATCGATACGAATGCGCTTCGCGAGCATGTGACTGCGCGCTTGCCGGATTACATGGTGCCATCGGCGTTCGTCACGCTCGATGCGCTGCCGCTCACGCCCAACGGCAAGCTCGATCGGCGCGCATTGCCCGATCCGCAGTGGCAGGATCTCGCCGCTTATGTCGCGCCGCGCACCTCGCTCGAACATACGCTCGCGCAGTGCTTTGCCAGCGTCCTCGGACTCGAGCGCGTGAGTGTCTTCGACAACTTCTTCGCGCTCGGCGGGCATTCGTTGCTGGCTGTTCAGTTGATGGCATCGATTCACGCGAAGCTCGGCCAGGACATTTCGATTCGCGTTCTCTTCAATGCGCCATCGGTCGCGGAACTCGCCGATCAACTGAACGCCGCGCCTTCGAACAACGAATTCGATCCGATTCTGCCTATCCGGGCATCGGGGAGCGGCGCACCGCTCTTCTGCATTCATCCGGTCGGCGGATTGGCGTGGAGTTATGCGGGTCTCGCGAAGATCATCGATGACGACCGGCCCCTCTACGCCGTCCAGACGCCGGCGTTGAAGGAGCCCGGCTACCGTCCCGCGAGCATCGTCGACATGGCGGCGGACTATATCGCGCGCATCCGCACGGTTCAGCCTCACGGTCCCTATCACCTCCTCGGCTGGTCCTTCGGCGGACTGCTCGCGTACGAAATGGCGACGCAACTGCAAAACCTTGGCGAGAAGATCGGCGAGCTCGTGTTGCTGGATTCGCGTCTTCCGGACGGACTCACTGCATCCGAAGTCGATGAATGGGCGCTGTTCGCCGCGACGTTCCCGGACATGTCGCCCGATCTGACGCTCACGCTTCAGGCAATGCAATCGACCACCGAGCGCGTGGTCGCGCTGCGTGAGCATCGGCTGATACCGGCGTATATCACGGACGAGCACGTCACAACGCTGATCGGCACGACGCAACGGAACATGCAGTTGCAATCGATGTACACGCCCCGGTCGTTCCATGGCGATATCGTCTATTTCACGGCTACGCGCTCCGAAGCGCCCGGACAACCCCGACGTAGCGCGCAATGGCGAGCGTGTGTGAACGGTTCGATCGTGAACTACGACATCGACTGCATGCATGGCGAGATGTGCCTGCCATCGTCGCTCGCGTTGATCGGACAGAACCTCGCATTGATGAATGTGATTGGTGCATCAGCGAAGTAGAGAACGAACAGCGCCACGGGCTTATAGGCCGGTGGCGCTGCCATCGAACGAAGGAATGGAAGGAGTGAAAAGAGTGCGCCGAGGCCGCCGATATGACGATCGCTCAACCTGCGCGCCGCTGCTTGCGATCGGTATGCTTGCGCACGTTGCTGGCGAGTTCCGAAATGATTTCGGTGGCTGCGCCGATGATCTGACCGAAGTCGAATCCCGCGCGCGTCATCTCCCGATAGAACGATCGTGCAAGCATCTTCGAGAGCTGGCTCGGGTTCTGTACGGATTGCGCGACGATGTCGCCGATCGTCTGATCCGAGGATCGCTTGATCGTTGCCTGAGCGAACGGCGAGGCGACGAGCTTCTCAAGCCGGTCCGCCTCGACGGATCGCGTGACGAACGTGCCGAGAATGCGAAGCAGCTTCAGATCATGTTCATCGAATTGCCGTCCGAGCCGCGGTCCCGATACTTGCACGACGCCTATCGTCTTTCCGTTCAGCGCGAGGACGGCGAACATCTTGTCGCGCGCGTCCGAGTATTCGACGATGGCCGTCTTCTCCCCGATATGCACCTCGCCGAATGCCTCCGTGCGGGCGGCGCACAACTCGACAACGCGATCGTCGACGGGTATCGAAACGACGCATCGCTTCACGCGCATTGCCTCGGCGACCATCGCTGCGAGTGCTTCCGGCGATACGTCGGTCGTCTCGGTGTCCGCAAACTCGACGAGCAGCGAATCCTGCGCTTCATAAACATGTTCGGCGCTTTTCATGAGCACTCCACCGGTAGGTTTGGATGTGCGTCAGGGTATGCGTCGAGAGTTAGTTCGCAGTTAGCCCATGACCGTGATTCGAACCGATCCGCGTCCTCATCCCACGCTAACTTTCGAAAGACACACTAAGCGTCATTCCTGACAGGTGCTCACGATGAAACGTCCCTTATTCATGCAGCGTCGCAGCATCAAGGTTCGCGACGGCCGTTTTGATATTTCCGTCGAAGAGTCCGGAAGTATCGGCACGCCCTGCGTCTTGCTGCACGGCCGCGGCGAGTGCAGCGGCGTATGGCGAACATTGACCGACGCAGCGTCGGCCGAACATCGTTTCGTGTCGATCGATCTGAGGGGCCACGGAGATTCGAGCTGGGACCCGGAGCGCGCTTACGATTCGCCAACCCTCGCGGGCGATGTATTGCAGGTTCTGCTTGCAATGAACATAAGAAAGCCCGTTCTTATCGGTCATTCGCTCGGCGGCAGTGTCGCACTGCAATTGAACGCACTGCTCGGACACCATGTTTCCGGACTGGTCATGGTGGACTTCGGACCGGAATCCGATGCATCGGGTTCACAACGCGTTCGTGCCGACATACGCGAGACGCCGGCTACATTCGACACGGTCGACGGATATGTCTCGTGGTTGCTCGAACGGCGTCCGCTGGCCAACGGCCGTGCGCTTCGCAATCTCGCGCTGCATGCGTTGCGCCGCACGCCGGCCGGAGTGTTCGAGCCGAAGCTGGACCGGCGCGTCGCCGATGAGTCGCCGCAAAAGAGGGAGCCGCAGGCGGAACAGCTGTGGCAGATGCTGGCGTCCGTGCGCTGCCCGACGCTCGTCGTGAGAGGCGTCGGGTCAGCGGTGCTAAAGCCGCAGGTTGCGCAACGCATGGCGCATCACGCGCTATGTGAAGGGCAACTCGCCACGATATCCCGCGCCGGCCATGCGGTGATGACCGATAACCCCGACGAATTCAATCGTACGATCGACGCCTTCCTTGCTTCGCTGCCGGATGCCGTGAGCGGAGGTCAGTGATGTTCTCGATCATTCCCGCGCAGCTTCGCCGACAGTCGATGCCGCGACTGGTCATTGCAGTCATCGCCGGGTTCGCCGGGGCGCTGTGCAGCGCGGAGATCGCGCGTCTCATCGGCCAGGTCGCCGCCGGCCAGATCGAAACGCGCGGACTGGTGATCGTTTTCTTCGCGGTGTGCGCGGCGCAATTGCTGTTCAGAACGAGTTCGCAGATCATCGTGCTCGATTTCGGTCAGCAGGTGATCTGCAGTCTTCGAATCGAGCTATGCCGCAAGATCCTGCGCACGCCCTACAAGAAGCTGCAATCGCTCGGGAAGCCGCGCCTGCTCGCCATTCTTACCACGGACATCAACACGTTCGCGCAGGCATCGCAAATGCTGCCGCTCGCGTTCGGCAACGTCGTGCTCATTGTCGTATGCCTCGTGTATATGGCCTGGCTTTCGTGGCAGGCGTTCGCGTGCTTTTTCGTCTTTCTCGTCGTCGGGGGGGCGATCTATCACGGTATCGAACGCTGGCCCTTGCGCGAAATGCAAGCGGTGCGAGATCAGCTCGATGTCATCTTCCGGCACTTTCGTTCCTTGCTTGAAGGCACGCGGGAATTGCAACTCAACGACGCGCGAGCCCGATACTTCACCGAACACGTCGTCCATTCGACCGCACACGCATTCCGCCGATCGTTCACCCGCGCGATGCTCATCTATTCGCTCGTCGCCAACGCCGGTGGCATGCTCTTCTATGTGGCGATCGGCCTGATCCTGCTCGTCGTGCCGCACTGGTTTCCACAATCCCACGGCGTGCTCGTGACGCTCACCCTCCTGCTTCTTTTCCTGATCCATCCGGTCAGCGAAGTCATGACGATCTTGCCGATTCTTCGTCAGGCGTCGATTGCGCTTCAGCGCATCCGCATTCTCGATGCCGAGCTCACGCAGCAAGCGGACGATGACGGTCATGGGTCCGCAGACGATCCCTTCGGGGCAGCAGTCGAAGGCGTGCCGCTGATCCGGTTTTCCGCCGTATCGCATCGCTATCCGGGGCTGACGGAAGATCATCCGTTCACACTCGGACCGATCGATCTGTCGATTCGTCAGGGCGAAGTCGTTTATCTGATCGGCGGAAACGGCAGCGGCAAGACCACGCTCGCGATGCTGCTGCTCGGTCTGTACGAGCCCGAGCAAGGGCACGTAGAACTGAACGGTGTAAAAGTCGAGAGAGACAACCTTGCGCATTATCGCGAGCGCTTCTCGGCCGTGTTCGCCGACTTTCATCTGTTCGATGAAGTGCTGTGTGAAGACCAGTCGCAAATCGCGAAGCAGGCGGCACAGTATCTTCACAAGCTCGAACTCGACCACAAGGTCAGCATGAAGGGCAACCGGTTCAGCACGGTCAATCTCTCTTCCGGACAACGCAAGCGCATGGCGCTCATAGCGTCGTATCTGGAAGACCGCCCGATCTATCTCTTCGACGAATGGGCCGCCGACCAAGACCCTGTATTCAGGCGCGTGTTCTACACGCAGTTGATTCCCGAGCTCAAGCGCAAGGGCAAGACGGTCATCGTCATTTCTCACGACGATGCCTATTTCGAATGCGCCGATCGTCTCGTTCAGGTTGCGAACGGGCGCCTGATCGACGTCTCTTCCGAAGCACTGAAAGAAGGCCTCTTCGCCGGACGCAGCGGCTCGGCAGTGGCCGAATAAGTTCGCCGTTCCCTCGAACACGACGTCCCCACCTACGGCGTTCGACAGCGACGCCGGCAAAGTCAGCCCCGAACAAGCAAACGTTTGGCGCGTAATTCCTTCCGCAAAAACTTAGGGCTGCGCAACCAGTGGAAGGCAAGCGCGCCGCGGAGACGCTGTGCTTCGCCTATCGCCGCATGTACGGCACCGATGTGCGCGTCGCGCGCATCTTCAACACCTACGGTCCGCGCATGGACCCTCAGGACGGACGCGTCGCGTCGAACTTCATCGTGCAGGCGCTGCGCGGCGATCCAGGACCGCGCGGCTCACTCCACTTGAAACACCGCGACCGCCCGACGCAACGCTTCGGCCTGCTCGGCGAGCGATTGAGCGGCGGCGGACGCCTCTTCGACGAGTGCCGCGTTCTGCTGCGTGACCTCGTCCATCTGCGCGACGGCCACATTCACCTGATCGATGCCCATGCGCTGCTCGCCAGATGCCGCCGCCACTTCGCTCATGATGGCCGTCACGCGATTCACTGACGCGACCAGGCCTTCGATCGTGCCGCCGGCATGCTCGACGAGCGCCGAGCCGTTCGACACGCGCGCGTTCGAAGCATCGATGAGCGTCTTGATCTCCTTGGCGGCCACGGCGCTGCGTTGCGCCAGTGCGCGCACTTCGCCGGCGACGACCGCGAACCCGCGGCCCTGATCGCCTGCCCGCGCGGCCTCGACGGCCGCATTGAGCGCGAGGATGTTGGTCTGAAACGCGATGCCTTCGATCACGCCGATGATGTCGGCCATCTGCGACGAAGCCTGCGCGATGCTGCGCATGGTCGCGACCACGTCGTTGACCGTGTCGCCGCCCTGAGTCGCGTCGCCGCATGCTTTCGTCGCGGCGTGCGTGCCCTCGGCGGCGTTGTCGGCATTCTTCGCGACCGTGCTCGCGAGTTCTTCCATGCTCGCCGCCGTTTCTTCGAGCGATGCCGCCTGAGACTCCGTGCGTTTCGACAGATCGACAGTGCCCTGCGCGATTTCGCTGGCCGCTTCGGCAATCGCCATGCTCGATGATTGAATGCCAACCACGATCGTGTTCAGACGCGCGCGCATCGTCTCGAGCGAGACCATCAGGCTGTCGGGGCTGCGGCCTTCGAGCGGGATCGCATCGCGTAGATTGCCTTGAGCGATGCGTGCCGCAAGCGCCATCGCTTCGCCCGGTTCGCCGCCGAGCGCGCGTGTAAGACCGCGCGTGATGACAAGCGCGGCTACGATGCCGGCAAGCAAGGCTGCTACGCCGAGCGCGAGCATGATCGCTTTGGCGCGGGCGTAGGCGGCGTCGGCGTCGCGGTTGGCGATATCGTTCTGTTCATCCTGGAGCGCGATCATGTCCTTCGTGGTACTCATCCAGTCCCGTTGCACAGGCCGCAACTCGTCGATCAGCACGCGAATTGCCGCCTGTTGCTCGCGCGCTTCGGCAAGCGAGATCGCCTTTTCGATGATCGGCGCGGCGGCGGCTTCGTTCGCGCGAAGCTTCTCGAATACCGCGCGTTCGCTTGCGGAGGTCTGATCGCTTTCCTTGAAGCGCGTGCCGAGTGCGTCGTAAGCCTGCGCGTAGCCTTGCGCCTGCGTACGGATGCGCGCTTTCTCCGTCTCGACCGCGGCCGCATCGGTCAGGAGCGCGATGTTGCGCAGTGCAATCATCCGGTCGCTCACCGACAGGCTCAGCACGTGCGCGAGCTTCGCCTCCGCATTGTTGACTTCGACCACTTCATCGAAGCGCGCCTGGATTTGCGACATGCTCACGAGACCGAAGACGAGCACGGCGAACAACGTTGACAGCACGATGCCGAAGCCCAGACCCAGTTTGGTGACGACCTTCATGGTTGTGATTCTCCGTAGACAGATGCGAGCGGGTTTCCCAGGATGAGAAATCCACTGCTTTCATACTGTTTACGGATAGCATTCGGTTTACTTTACGGTGCTTTCGGCGTCTTTTGACGAGTGTGCCGCGCAAAGCAACGGGCTAGCGCATCGCCTCGGTTTTGCCGTCGCTTGTACTTCCTCATTCGGGCAAATCACACGCTCAGGCATCGGGCGTCTCAAGTCTTGCGCTTCCACTGCCGATATGGCGAGATCGCTTCCGCCTCTTTAGCTTCGGACGCCACCGCTGCGCGCGAAGTAGAAACTCGAGAAGATAACTGAATGCGCTACAAAATATGCGATACATGCGGCGCCGAAGTAAGCGCTATGGCCTCTCTATGCAAACGCTGCCAGACACATTTGCCGCCGAATCCGCCTCCGGATGAAGCGACAGGAGAATCTCTGACGTCCTCGTCACAAAGCGTCAGCCGGCAGATGTTGCTCGCGTCGAGCATCGCCATCATCGGCGCGATCGCTGTTGGAGGGGTTCTCGCAACCGCTCCACGCGACGAGAGTCGAACGCAGCGCAGAGCCGACGCGACCTCGGTAAGCGGTCGCGTGATTCCGGCTGAGCAGGCCGAACACCCGTCTTCGGAAAGTACATCGAAGTGAAGTCGGACCACGACGACGCAGGCCGACGCCCACCATGTCGTGACGTTACGGAATGACGGTCCCGATCGTACGAAGCTCGTCGGATTGCCCATCTGCGCAGTAGTCAGTCCGTTGGTCGCGGGCGTTAGTTAGCTGCGTGCCTGTTGTTCCAGCACGGATGTCCCGACATCTGTGTCTGCGTAGCTTTTGAGTTGGCAGATCTGACCGCGATCGCATAAAGTCAGGTAGAGCACATCGCGCCTTTTCGTATCGATGACTCGCGAGGCTAAGCACCCGTAAGACATCTAGCTCCGTGTAGAAAGCGTTCCCAGAGAATGTATCTCCCGGTCTTGGCTGCTGGAGCAGGCACATGAACAAGATGCTTAAGATAGGTGCGACGACGATCCTCACACTCGGCGGGGCAGCGCATGCGCAAAGCAGCGTCACGCTCTACGGGCTAATCGATGCGGGTTTGACCTATACGAACAGCCAGATCAGCGGGACGGGCGGCGGGCACAGCAACTGGGAAATGACGAGCGGCGCAGTCCAGTACAGCCGCTGGGGTTTGCGCGGGGCCGAGGACCTCGGCGGGGGCGTGAAGGCAATCTTCACACTGGAAAGCGGCTTCAATTTGAATACCGGGCAGTACTCGGCAAACATGCGCCTCTTCAATCGCCTGGCGTATGTCGGCTTGTCGAGCCGCGATTACGGCGCGCTCACGCTGGGCCGTCAGACCGACAGCATGGTCGATTTTGTCGCGCCGCTTTCATTGACGGGTACGGAGTTCGGGGGCACGCACTTTGCGCATCCGCTAGACAACGACAATCTGAACGACTCGTTTCAGATCAACAACGCGGTCAAGTACCTGAGCCCGAACATCGCAGGCTTTCGGTTCGGTGGGCTGTACGGCTTCTCCAATCAGGCGGGCGGATTCGCGAACAATCGTGCGTATAGCTTCGGCATCTCATACGTCGCGGGCGCGTGGAACTTCGGTGCGGGATATCTCGCGCTCAGCAGTTCTGCGCGCACGCCGGCACAGCTGAACACGAACGGCGCAGTCACCGATACAACCGGCGCGTCCCTGCAAGGCGCGCTGACGCCGACGGGTGTGCCTTTGGGCGTGCTGGCCAGCAGTCAGAAGACCTTCGGCGCCGGTGTGAACTACACCTTCGGTCCGGCTGTGGCCGGCTTCGTGTACTCGCACACCAAGCTCTCCCAATTCTTTCAGACTGGGCTGAGCGGAACTTTCCAGAACTTCGAAGGAAACATTCGGTATGCGCTGACGCCGGCGGTCGAACTTTCGGGCGCGTACACCTATTCGCGCGCAGGCGGAAACGGCGGCGGCGGCATTCCACATTGGAATCAGGTAAGCGCAATGGCCGATTACCGCTTCTCTCGGCGCACCGATGTCTACATTCAGGGCGCGTGGCAACGGTCGAGCCCGAGCGGCACTTCGCCCTTGGGCGTGGCATGGATTAACGGCGTGACCGCCCCGGCTTCCACGACGAATCAGCTCGAAGCGGCCGTCGGCTTGAAGCATCGCTTCTGACGCCCTCGAAACAGCCTTAAGCGTCAAACCGGACGAAGGACACTATCCAACGATGAATCTATCGATGACGGATGACCGCGCAAAGCGGTCCTCCCGGTCGTGTGCGGCCACCGATCGCCAAGAACGGTGGAAACAACGGCGCACTGTGCGCTAATTGCATCGTCGCGCGCGGAGCCACTAACACATTGCGAGGCCGCATCGTAGCGATCGGAACGGATGAAGAACAGCCGCGCGCCTTTAGGCCCCATCCTTGTCGCCACCGGCACCTGAATAAAGCGGCGTGACGCTCAAAAGAAGAGAGACCACAATGTCGAGCAAGCGACGCATGCGTATCTCCTTCGAATGACAGCGCCGCGTATGGCGCGCGGCTCACCTTCAGTTAAGAAGAGTAGATTCGCAATGCGTCCGATTCAAGAAGCATCGGTCGACGTCAAGAATACAGCGGTGAAAGCTCTATCGCGCCGGACCCAGGAAGCCACGAAAGCCGGCGCCACTTTATTTATTAGGATCGCTTACTTGATACTCGACGGTGGCGCCGCTTTATTTGCAGGCCAGGCCCGGCCGACTAGTCACATTCAGATCTGACGTGTAGTGCTCCGCTTCCCGCGCTGCTTCCGCGACCGTCGGCTCAGTCATTGCCGGGCTGGCGTCGACCCGCGGAATGTGCAATAGATTTCCCGGCGCATCCGCAATTATTACCTCTTACCCAGATTCAAAGCGACTGCGCTTCGGTATCCCGTTCCGAATAACCTAAAGAACGCACAAAGCTTGCCGTAAAACTGTTTATAAGGCTCATCCATTCGGTAATTTTGGCTAGCCCTTATGCGTCCTCGAAGGTCGACGGGGTAGCAACATCGCGGAGCGACATTGCGGCCGATTTGCGAACCCGGCTCCCTTGCCGTGCAAGTCGTCCTCATTAATCCCCTAACGCTCCGGTCCATACAGCGTACCGACCGAACTGCAGCAACCGGGCGTTTCAGTCCGAAACCTGCATTCCATCGCGGTCTGACTACCGACTTAGAGAAATAGGCGTCATCAGTCCGCACGCCCACGGCTTCGGAACACATCAATTCGTATTGCTAACTACCATGACAAACCACAGAAAACCTGGCCATTGCTTGCGTGACCGTTTCCGCCTCGTCAATATCTCGGCGGCCGTCGTTGCCGTCGCCACCAGTCTGATGCTCGCGGCATGCGGCGGCGGCGGCGAAGGCGCCGTCGAGGCCGCCACGGCGAAAGCCACCGATATGCCGGAGGCGACCGCAAAGGCGGCCACCACGGCTTCAATCTTTTACGGCATGAACGGTCACATTACCAACGGCGGCGCCTATGACAACACGCCCTACGCGACACAGCTCTCGCAGCTCCAAGACCTTGGCGTGAAGATTTTCCGCAACGACGTGTACAACTTGGCATCCGCCAAAGTGCTCGCTACCGTTGCCAAACAGTTTGCGGCAGGAGGGGTTCAGGTGTATCCGGTGATGCTGCTCGGGCTGGGTTTTGACAGCGAGGAAGCGGCTTACAATGCGGGCTTCGTAATGGGTCAGCAAACGGCACAGACCTATAAGTACACTTACTACGAAGTCGCCAACGAATTGGATTCTGCCGCGCTGGCTGGAAACTACGACGGCAACATCTGGTGGCAATACAGCAACCGGCCGTTCACGATCGCGCGCGGCGTGATCCGTGGCATGATCGCGGGTGTGAAGTCGGTCGACAGTTCCGCGAAGATTATCGTCGATGGCACATGGAAGCACATTGCGTTTTTTCAGATGCTTCTCGACGGCTCACAGCCCGACGGAACACACGGTCACCCGACCGTCAGCTGGGACATCACCGCATGGCACTGGTACTCCGACCAGGGCGACATGACGAATGCGTGCGGGGGCACGGGGTGTCACGACATTCTCGGTATCATCAGTTCCTTTGGCAGGCCCGTCTGGATCAACGAGTTCGGCGTGCGTCCGGAATATGGCGCGAATGACACTATCGCTTCTTACCTGACCGGTAACCTGATGATGCAGCAGTACTACACCCAGGCGTCGAAGTACAACATCCAGTCGATTCAAGGTTTCGAGTTGTACGACTCCCAGGAAGGCAACTACGGCATGCTGCAAAGCGATGGCAAGACGAAGAAGGCCTCGTACATGGCAGTCAAGAATTTCATTGCGAGCCACCCGAAGTAATAAGCGGCAGGGCGGTCGCCAGCTGAAATTCGCCGCGTCGGGGCTTTCGATGACGCGGTCATCGAAAAACCCGGCGAACAAGGGAATCGCTCACTTCGAAAGATATTCGATTCCCTCGGATCCTCCACCGACTATTAACGGCTCGAGTTGGCCGGCTAAGACCGTCTAGCACAACCTCTCGATCTTTCGCCAAGGCAACCATCGGTCCAGCGCTTACGAACCGGCGACAACAACCTCGGCGACATCCCACTGTCGAGGCGTCTGCGGTCTCAACAACATTCTCCGAGTGGGCAAGGACGTCTGGCGCACAAGTGCCAACGAGTTCCGAATCGGTGAGAGCCGATTTCCGCCGGGTGCCCTATCTCAGCCCCCTTTGCGGTATCACCGATTCCACTCAAGAACTGCCGATGCGACCGGAAGAATTTCGCAGACTCGTGCAAGCGCGCTCACCACGGGCTTAGCGCCGCAGCGGTCCACGCGCCGTTTCCATCACTTCCCGACAGTCGGGCCTCGGCTCGGCGAGCCGGAATCGCTTATGCCGCGAAATACTGGTTTTCCCGTATTAACTCGTCTCGTCAAATTGCCGTTATCCGCTGCAAGCAACAGGTTATAACGGCACGCAAGAGCGCCAACGTTTGCGTGACCAGGCGTTTCGAGCAGCCGTACATGGCGCTTTGATGCGTCGCATAGCCCGAATTGGGATTGCAGAAGCCGGTCCGAATCGATGCGCCGGACTTGGCAAAAAGATGACTGATTCGATGAGAAAAGTACCGCTTTCCGATGCAGACGCTACCTCGGTAGTACGTTCGGGGACGCGGTTTCAGTTCATGCACATGGCAGGAGGCTGGGGTGATCCTCGAAAATGAAATTCGGCAACTTGAACGGTCCGTCAACACCCTGATATGCCGACCCACATTGATCCGCCGTGAATACTGGGCTGCTCAGACGGAAAAGCTTCTGGTGTTTCCGGGACTGTCCGCCCGCGATCGCTGTCGCTTGATCGCGTTACTGGATCTTCTTGGAATTTCAACCCGCGAAGAAGTCGCTCCGTTAGGCCCGCCGTCGATGGTCTTCAGTATGTCCGGAGAGCCGACTGCGACGTGATTGATCCGCTTGCACCCTCTTCCGGTCTCTCAACGAAACGACAAGACGGACAATTCTCCTGAGCTGCCCGTGTTATGCCGATTGCGGGTGTTCATCATTGGCGATGATCCCGGACGTACCTGTCTGTTGCGCCAATGCATGCTCTCGTAGAAGGGCACGAAATCTGTCGATCGACATGGGCGTGCCGGTGAAATAACCCTGGACGACGTCGCATCCCGCTTCCATCAGCCACGCGAGCTGTTTCGCGTCTTCCACCCCCTCGGCAACCGCGTCAAGCCCGAAGCTATGAGCCATCGACAGGATCGCCGTCACGATGGGCTGTCCATGTTCTGGAAGCCTTTCGATGAATGAACGGTCGATCTTGATCGTATTGACAGGGAAGGCATGCAGATACGACAGCGACGAATACCCTGTGCCGAAGTCATCGATGGATAACAGCACACCCGCAGTGCGCAGACGATTCATCACGTCGAGCGCCGTCTCGCGGTTGGCAATGAGGTGGCTCTCGGTAAGCTCGAGCTCGAGCAGCCCGGGTGCGAGGCCGCTCGCCGCGAGCGCCGCGAGGACGTCGTCGACAAAGGCCGGATGCCGCAACTGCCGCGCCGACACGTTCACCGCAACGCGAACGCTCACGTTCTGATGGTCGGCGCACCACGTCGCCGCTGCGACGCACGCGCGCTGCAGCACCGAACGCCCGAGCCGCACGATCAGATCGCTGTTCTCTGCGATCGGAATGAACTCTGCCGGCGATACGACGCCTTCGTCCCTATGCGTCCACCGCGTCAGCGCTTCTGCACCGACGAGCGAACCGTTGCGGCAGTCGAACTGCGGTTGATAGACGAGATCGAGCGCACCGCCGTCGACGGCCTTGCGCAATTCCGCTTCGAGATACGCACGGCGATGCGCTGCATTCATCAGTTCACGAGAGAATCCCACGACCATGTTCTTGCCGCGCGTTTTCGCTTCGTATAACGCGATGTCCGCGCTGGCGACAAGGCTTCCGCTGTCGTGCCCGGCCTCCGGAAAGCTCGCATAGCCGATGCTCGCCGTCACGCTGATCTCGTCGCCGTCGATTATCGCGGGCTGGCAGAGTGCGTGTCCGACTTCATTCGCGACTTCCTCAACCGCGCTCCGTTTCCAGGAGCACTCTACCGTTACGGCGAATTCGTCGCCGCCCGTCCGGCTCACGATCCCACGACCGCGCACGGCACTCGTCAGCACGCGCGCCACATGCTGCAGCAGTTCGTCGCCGGCCCCGTGACCGAGCGTGTCGTTCACCGTCTTGAAGTCATCGAGATCGATCAGCACGAGACCAAGATGGCGATGCGGGTCCTTTGCCGCCCCGAGCCGCGCCTCCAGCGTTTCATAGAACGTACGCCGGTTCGACAGGCTCGTGAGCGGGTCCGTGCGCGCCAGGTGCTCCAACTCGCGTTCCGCTTCCGTCACTCGTCGCCGCATCCGGCGCATGACGAGTGTCGAAACCCAGAGCGCACCCAGACACGCGACGCCGAGAAAGCACGCATATTGCAGGAGTTGTCGACGCACCAGGTCGCTCGTTGCTACGAGCACCACATGTCCCAGCTTGTGGCCTTTATGCTCGATCGTCGCGCGCACGTAAACGTCACCGAGCGAGAGTGTCGTGCGATGCTCCGTCGACGCGAGCGTACCCTCGTCGATGTGCTCCGCGCTAATTCCTGCGCGCGCGTAGCGAGTGAAGATCCGGTTGTCGTCGCGATATACGCTGACACTCTCGACGTAGGGAACGCGGCGCAGCGATCGCAAGACGTCTGTCATCGACGCTTCGTCATCGAACATCAACGATGCGCTGACGTTCTCTGCGATGACGGACGCTTGCAGCGACGCATCGTCATAGAGAGCGCTGCGGAATGCCACCGCCTGGTACACGAGAAGCACGATGCTCGCGACCACCAGCGCAATGCCGACGCTCACGAGATTCGCGTGCACCGTCAGACGCTCGGCGCTCCGACTGCTGCTCCGCATGGTCATTTGAGTCTCCTTGCAAGCCGCAGCAGTTTCGAGCTAAGAACCAGCTTTCGGCGTAAGGCCTCGGTGTTGCTGATGTCGAAGCGCAAATGTTCGTCCTCCGCGATCAGCTTGATGACCGCCTCACCAGGTGCGGTCGCGCCGGCGCCAGCGATGACGAGCACTGCATCGTCCGACCGCAATGCCTCGCGCATCTCCGCGCTCGTGCTGTCGCCGTCGTCCAGGGCAAGCACGTCGCATTCGCCGGCCCCCTTGCCGCCCACGGTCATAAAACGCCACACGCGCGCACCCACCAGCCGCCCATTGAGTCCAGCCAGCGCGTCGCGCAGCGAACTGCGCTCGCTCGCACAGACGCGCAATTCGGCGCCGCGAGCGCGCTCAGCGGGCCATTGCGTGAATTGCGTGAAGTTGAAGATGTAGGCGCTCTCGAGCTTTGGCAGATCTACCTGCGCGTGCGCACACCATGCCGCGAGCGAACCGGCCGTGCACAAACAGAGCGCTATGCCTCGACGGATCCACATCTTCAGAACCCGTAGACCATTTTCGCCAGCAGCGTGCGGCTCTGCTGCACGATGACGTTCTGAGCGAAGCCGGGGCCGGCCGGATCCGCATATCGGCGGTCGAAGACGTTATAAACCGACAGCGACACATCTGCCGACGCAATAAGTTTCCGGCTGTGGAGCGACACGTTGACGACGCAGTAGCCCCCCGCCGAACCCGCTTGTGCGAGCCGGGACGACAGACACTGCGCTTCGGAACCTGCGCGCGCCGACATGGCAAACAGCGGGACGCTCACGTTGACCTTGGCCATGTGGCGCGGCGAGTTTTGAAGCGCGCCGCCCGACACGGAATCGCGCGAGAACTGATAGGCGTAACTGGCCCGCGCGCGCACGCCCGAGGCAAACTGCTGCTGCCATGAGAGTTCCGCGCCGCGTGCCTGCGCGCGATCGACGTTGCGAAACACATAGAGACCCGAATCCGGGTCGATGGACTCGGTGATGAGGTCCCGAAGCGAGTAACGGAACAACGAGAGGGTCACGCGTCCCGTGCCGCCCAATGCACGCTCGTAGACGAACTCCTGCGTGCCGATACGTTCCGACTTCAACCAGGGATTCGCAAGCTGCCCGCCTTCGCCGGGAATTGCGTAATACATCTCGTAGGCATTCGGCGCGCGATATGCGGTGCCGTAGACGAGCTTGAACGTATCGCTTGCGGTCGGCCGCCAGATCAACGCGATACGGGGACTGAAATTGCCGCCGATGCGCGTCTCGCTATCGAAGCGGCCGCCGATGTCGAGCGTCAGCGGCTCGGCGAGTTTGATTTCGTCATCGACATACACGCCGACGCGCTGACTGACGCGATGGTCGTCGAGCAGGCGCTCATACGGCCCAACGTTGTAGTTCCACTGGTCGCGTGCCGTGTTTATCGTGTAATCGACGCCGGCCACGATGCGATTGCGCGGCACCGTGCGCATGGTCGCATGCACATCGCCGCCGTACCACACGGCATGATCGCCATCGACGTTGCTGATGCCCGGCGCGGGGGAGACGAGCTGACGGCTCGTGTAGTCGTAACGCCCCGAATAAAGCTCATAGTCGATCGCAATGTCGTTGCGCAAATGATGCGTGTACGTGGCATCCACGAAGGAATGCGTGTCCGTTACGCTGAAGGGTGCGTTGAAGACAGCGTCGTAAGGCGCGCCCGGAACGTCCTTCGTGCGGTTGCCGTAGCCCGCGCTGATGCGCAAGCCGCCGATGCCGAACTTCGCGAACAACTTCTGGTTGCGCTCGCCATCGAGTCCGTTTGCTACGCCGTTGTTGTTGTCCGGCGTATCGAACTCGGGAAAAAAGAGGTCTTGGCCGTGGCGCTCGTAGGCCGTCGCGGACAGCACGAGGTCCGCGCCGTGCGCGCCATGCCAACCATACGTCGCTCGAGCTTGTTTCTCACCGAAGCTGCCGACAGCGCCGGCGAGTTGAACGCCACCGATCTCGCTGCCCTTCTTTGTGATTACGTTGATGGTGCCAAGCAACGCATTGGAACCATACACGGCCGAGCCGGGGCCGGGTATGTATTCGATACGCTCGACGAGATCCATGTCGATCGGAAAGTCGGAGCCGACGGGCGCCTGATCATAGACTCCGTCGTTCAAACGCATTCCGTCGACGAGCAGCAGGAAGCGGCTGTTGTAATCACCCGGGCGCTGGAAACCGCGCGCGCCGAGATACGAGTACATGCGATCGGAGGTGATATACAGTCCGGGCAGCGTTGCAAGCGCATCGGCCAGCGTGCGCCAGCCGTAGTCGCGTATGTCACGGGCGGTCAGTACGATGACGGCGGCAGGCGCGCTCGCCGCGGACTGTGCGACCCGCGTCGCACCACTCACGGTCATGCTCATCAGCGACTCGAGCGGCATCGAAGCCAGGTCTTCGTTCTCCAGTTGGAGCGATGCGCGCGCGAGCGACGGAGCGGTAGCCGCACACGCGGGCGTCACGCACGCGCCGACGAACGCGGCCATGAACAGTCCGGCGACAAAGTGCAGCGGTGCATCAGCGGAACAAAGACTTGGCGGCTGGGTGAAGATCGACATCTGTACGGCATGTTCTAATGAATTCGAGGGTTCTTTTCTTATCGGCATCCGCACCCGGCCGCTTGAGTCGGACTCCATGCGTCGGCGCGCTTCAGCGGCCGCGTGTCGGTAATATTTTCGCGGCACCCCGCACCGCGCTGTGTGTCGGCGTGAGCGCACGCCAGCGCCGTCGTCTGATCGCTTACCCTGAAGCATGGCGGCACGGATGTTGCGCGACTGCCTTCTCCATCCTCCGGAGAATTCAAGGCGTCTCCTGCCGCGCCTCCGTCCCCATGGCCTCCCCTGAGATCTTCGCAGAAATTTTCAACACGGCGCCCGTCGGGAGCTACTTGCTCTCCCCCACACGGGACGCAATCATCCTTGCGGTCAACGATGCGTTCCTCAAGGCCTCGACGCTTCGCAGAGAAGAGATGGTCGGACGGAGCCTTTTCGATGTGTTCCCCCACAATGAAGCTGATCCGGAAGACACAGGAGTCGAAGCGCTGCGCCAATCGATTGCTCGTGCAATCGAGACGGGTGAACCTCAGACATTGCCGCTACAGCGATTCCCGCTCTGGGTGACCACCGACGACGGGAAGACACGTTACGAGGAACGCTTTTGGAGTGCTGTCAACACGCCGATTTTCAATTCAGAGGGCACGCTGCTCTGCGTCTCCCATACCACGACCGATGTCACGAATGCGCATTTGACCCGGCAAGCGCTCGCCGCAAGCGAACAGAGATTCCGAAGCCTCTTTGATGCGATCAACCAGGCGTTCTGCGTCATCGAGCTATCGTTCGATGAGGGCGCGGAGCCAATGGACTACAAGTTCGTCATGGTGAATCCCGCATTCCAGGCGCACACGGGGTTGGTGGACGTCGTGGGAAAGAACGTTTCCAAAGTGATTCCCGGCCACGACCGCCACTTCTTCGATATCTATGGCGCGGTCGCCAAGAATGGCCCGATTCACGCACAGAGGGAGGCGTCGCAGCTAGGACGCTGGTTCGACATCTATGCATTCCGCCCTGACGCTGCAACGCCTCATCAGGTGGGAGTCCTCTTTTCTGACATTACCGAGCAGCGAGAAGATGAGCAACGTCTGGTCTCCAGCGAGCGGAACGCAAGAAGCGCCGCGCGCGAAGCACTGGACGCTACCCGCCGCCTGGACGCAGTATTGGAAGCCGCGCCGATCGGCATTGTCGTCAGCGACAGAGGCGGTGCGATCGAACGAGTGAATCGATCGTTTGCTCAGTTTTGGGGCGAGAATCATCCGCGCCCACAAAACATCGAAGACTTCGAGATGTGGAAAGGACGCTGGGCCGATCATTCAGACAGACACGGCCATCCACTCACCGCCCATGAGTGGACTACGGCGCGCGTTTTAAACGGTGAAGCCGCCGCCAGGGATATCGTCTCCATCGAAAGCTTCGATGACCCGCCCAATCGACGGACATTACTGAGCACGGGGGCCCCCATCAGGGACGATCATGGCGCCATCGTCGGCGCCGTTGTCGCACAGTTGGACATCACCGATCGCGTCAACGCCGAAGAGGAGTTGCGTCTCGCCGATAGACGGAAGGACGAATTCCTCGCCATGTTGTCACATGAACTCCGCAATCCGCTCTCGCCTATCGCAAGCGCGGCAGAACTGATGAGGGTCGCACCTAACGATGCGCGACGGGTCAGCAAGTCGTGCGAAATCATCTCGCGACAAGTAAAACACATGACGGGACTCATCGATGACCTTCTCGATGTGTCACGGGTAACGCAGGGACTGATCAACCTCAACGTCGAGGTGCTCGACGCAAATCGGGTTGCGGCTGACGCAATCGAGCAGGTCAGACCGATCATCGAGAGGAAAAGGCATCGTCTTTCGCTGCGTACGTCGTCGACGGCGGCGCTGGTACGGGCAGACGAGAAGCGGCTGACCCAAGTCTTCGTCAATCTGCTCAATAATGCAGCCAAGTACACGCCGGAAGCAGGCGTTATCGACTTCACCGTGAGCTTGAACGACGACTGTGTCAAAGCCGTCGTAGCTGACAACGGCATCGGGATGACGCCGGAAATTGCCGCGCGCGCCTTCGACTTGTTCGCGCAAGGCGAACGCAGTTCCGATCGCTCTCAAGGTGGACTGGGGATAGGACTCGCACTCGTCAAGAGTCTGGTCCAACTCCATGGAGGTACCGTCACCGCGTACAGCGCAGGTCCCGGCGAAGGCAGCACGTTTGTTGTATGCCTGAAGCAGGCTGAAACCTCGAATGTGCAACGAAATGACAAGACGGACAATTCTCTTGAGCTGCCTGTGTTATCCCAATTGCGGGTGTTGATCGTTGACGATAACCCGGACGCGTCGGAGACGCTTGCCATGCTGATGCAAACCTTGGGAAATGAAGTACGTGTCGCGGCAAACGGCAATGGAGCCCTGAAGGAAGTCGAACAGTGGAATCCCGACGTATGCCTTCTCGACATCGGCTTGCCCGACATGGACGGATATCAGTTGGCGTCCAAACTCAGGTGCCGCCCGGAGACCGCGCGCAAAGTTCTCATCGCAGTAACTGGATACGGCTTGCAACAGGACAAAGAGAAGGCGATCGCCGCCGGGTTCGATCATCACTTTGTCAAGCCCTTGGACGTGCGGAGACTTTTTTCCCTGCTTGGCGATGTCGCTTCGCGCGCGGATCGCGAATAGAACACCATCGCCCGACAGGCGAATTGCGTTGACAGGCAGGCGTCTGCCGACGCTTAATGGCGGATCTGTCGAAGATGGTAGATCAAGTCCTGCGCTCCTCCCGAAAACGCAGTGCGGAGTTCGGTACTCGGCCCATGCTGCCTATGAAATCGGCACCGCATCGCGGGCGACGCTTCTCAGCCCGCGCGATAACGCGCGCCGGGATGCGTGTCACGCAGATGCGGCCCGCGTCCCGCGAACAGCTTCTCGCGCAGGGTGCCGTCCGCATACGCCGTGCGGTATCGGCCACGGTTCTGCAACTCCGGCACGACCAGATCGACGAACGCATGCAGGCTCTCCGGCATGACCGTGCGACGCAGATTGAAGCCATCGACGCCGGTTTCATCGGCCCACGCGACGAGTTGATCCGCCACTTCTGCGGCATCGCCGACAATGAACGGCCCGCGCCCGCCGATCTGATCGAAGCGCGTCATGTCGCGCGGCGTGATCGGCCGCCCGGCGCGCTTCGTCAGGTTTTCGACGGTCGATTGCAGCGCATTGCTTTTGACATAGCGGATCGGTTCGTCGAGATCCATCGCCGCGAAGTCGATGCCGGTCCATCCCGACACGAGCACGAGCTGGCCGAGCGTGTCGACATATTCCGCGTATTCGGCGTGGAGTGCCCGAGCTTCCCTGGACGTGCGCGCCACCACGACGGTCGCGCCGAGATAAAGCAGCACGTCGTCAGGCGCGCGGCTGGCATCGACCGCATGCTTGCGGATGTCACGCGCCGCCGCCGCGACGATGGCAGGCGTCTGGCCTTCGAGGAACACGCATTCGGCATGCTTGCCGGCGAACGCCTTGCCGCGTCCCGATGCGCCGGCTTGATACAACACCGGCGTGCGTTGCGGCGACGGCTCCACGAGATTGAAGCCATCGACGCGAAAGTACGGCCCTTCGTGCAACACGCGGCGGATCTTCGACGGGTCCGTGTAAGGCTTGCCCGCGCGCCTGTCATGCACGACCGCGCCCTCCGTCCAGCTTCCTTCCCATAACTTGTAGACGGCTTCGAGGAAGTCCTCCCCCGCCGCATAGCGCTCGTCGTGCTCGCGCGCCTTCTCCAGTCCCATGCCCCGCGCCGCGCTCTCCAGATATCCGGTGACGACGTTCCAGCCAGCGCGCCCGCCCGTCAGATGATCCAGCGTCGAGAAACGCCGCGCGAACTGGTATGGATGCTCGTACGTCAAATTGGCGGTCACGCCGAAGCCCAGGTGCTTCGTCGCATGCGCCATCGCGGGCACCGTCAGCAGCGGATCGTGCGAAGGCGATTGCGCGGCGGAGAACAGCGTCGCGTCGACGCCGCCGCCGTAGACGTCGTAGATGCCGAAGACATCGGCCAGAAAAACGCCGTCGAACAGGCCGCGTTCGGCAGTCTGCGCAAGTTCGATCCAGTAGGCGAGCGTGTTGTGTTCGAGAGAACGGTCGCGCGGATGCCGCCAGAATCCGGCCCACGAATGCGCGGGCGCGTTCATGTGGAACGCGTTGAAATGCAGATGTCTGTTCATGGTGCGCGCGCTTTCTCGCGGCCGGCATTTCGGAGCGATACACACTAGGAGAGAGGCCGCGTCGCGCCAACCAAGTTAATCAGCTAAGCAAATTGACCGGTCGCTGGCAAGCCCATTACGCCCATTGTGCAGAGCTTTCGCGAAATGATCCGTTCGTCCTGACGACACGAGGAATCAACATGGAGAGCTTCCATCCCATGTGCATCCGTCCATGTCCAGTCACGATCAGTTCAATGACCGGGTTTTCTGGGTCACAGGCGCATTCGGCGCGCTCGGCGCGGCCGTCGTGCGAAGACTCGCTTGCGCAGGCGCGCATGTGGTCGCGTCCTCGCGCAACATCGATAATCATTTCCCCGGTTCGAGCGTCAACGCCGCGCTGGACCTGCTCGTGCAAGGTCTCGGACGCAAGTACGGGCCGCATGGCGTGCGCGTCAACGCGGTCGCGCCCGGTCCGATCGAATCGCCGCGCTTCGCGTCGATGACGACCGCCCAGGCCGACGCCGAACCCACGCGTCTCACCGCGCTCGACGGCCCCGGCACGCCCGACGACGTCGCGGCGGCGGTCACGTATCTGCTCTCCGACGATGCCCGCTTCGTCACCGGGACGCGTCTCTATGTGGATGGCGGCGGCCCGCCGTACGCCTGATTTCTCGATTCCGCTTCCTACTTTCAAGGACTTCTCTCTCATGTCCCGTTCCGTATCCGCCTCGCAGTTGCGCACGCTCATCGCTCAACGCTCGGAACTCGCCGTGCTCGACGTGCGCGAGGAAGGCGTCTCCGCGCGAAAGCGTCTGTTCTATTCGTCGGTTGCGCCGGTGGGCCGGCTCGGACTGCTGATCGATCGCCTCGTGCCGCGCCGCGGCACACCCATCGTTCTCGTCGATACCCACGGCGAGTACACGCCGCGCGCAGCCGCCTTGCTCGAACGCTGGGGTTATACCGACGTCGCGATCCTCGAAGGCGGCGTCGAAGGCTGGGCGCAGGCGGGCTTCGAAGTTTTTTCGGGCACCAATGTGCCGGGCAAGGCATTCGGCGAAGTCATCGAGCACAAGCTGCATACGCCCAACATCGACGCCTCGACGTTGAAGGCCCGCCAGGATGCCGGCGACGATCTCGTCGTGCTCGACTCGCGTCCGTTCGGCGAATTCAACACGATGAGCATTCCCGGCGGCATCGATTGCGCGGGCGCGGAACTCGTCTATCGCGCGCTCGCTGCCGTGCCGTCGCCGGATACGCTGATCGTCGTGAACTGCGCGGGCCGCACGCGCAGCATCCTCGGCGCGCAGTCGCTCATCAACGCGGGCGTGCCGAACCCGGTCGCCGCGCTCACGGGCGGCTCCATGTCGTGGCTGCTCGAAGGCTTCGAACTCGAACACGGCAAGATCCGCACCGCGCCGCGCCCCGAAGGCGAGGCGCTCGCGACAGCGCGCGAGCTCGCCGCCGCCGCCGCGCGCCGCGCCCGTGTGCCGGTCATCGACCGCGACACGCTCGCCGCGCTCGAACGCGAAAGCGGGGAACGCACGCTGTATCGCTTCGACGTGCGCGATCCGCTCGAATACGAAGCGGGTCATCCGGCAGGCTGGCAAAACGCGCCCGGCGGACAGCTCGTGCAGGCAACCGACGAATACGTCGGCACGCTGCATGCGCGCGTCGTGCTGCGCGACGACGACGGGGTGCGCGCGCGCATGACGGCGTCGTGGCTCAAGCAACTCGGCTATCTCGATGTCCGCGTGCTCGACGATGCGGGGAGCGCATCGCTCGTCGCCGAGCACCTGGAAGCCGGTTCGCAGGCCGTGCGCGTGCGTCCGCACGGCGCGCGCACGCGCTGGATAGAAGCCGATGCGTTGGTGCGCGAGATCGAAGCGGGCGCCGTGCAGACCATCGATATCGACAGCAGCCTCGCGTTCCGCCGCGCCCATGTGAAGGGAGCGCGCTTCGTCGCGGCGAGCGCCGTTCTCGCGCATCTGAGCGACTTGCCGCGCGACACGCCGATCGTGCTCACGTCAGAAGACGGCGTGCTCGCGGGACTTGTCGCGGCGGAAATCGCGCAGACGCGCGGCGGCGTATCCGCGCTCATCGGCGGCACGCGCCGCTGGCTCGCGCTCGGACTGCCCCAGGACGCCGGCGACGCGGGCAACCTGACCGGCGACGACGACGCGTGGTACAGCCCGTATCACGCAAAGGCGGATCAGGTCGCCGCGCAGATGAACGCGTATCTCGCCTGGGAGCTGCAACTCGTCGAACAGGTGGACCGCGATGCGATCGCGTCCATCGACGTGCTCGACTTCGAAACGCCCACCGCGCGCCGCAGCCGCGAACGGCTCGCCGACGTCGCGGGGCGCGCGGAATGAGCCCCACGTTCGACGGCGCATCGAGCCCGGCGGACATCGAAGGCAGTCCGCTGCACGCGGCGTTCCAGCAACCGCTGATCCTCGGCCTCTTCCTGCCGATCCAGAACGGCGGCTGGTCCATTTCGACGCTGCCGCGCGGCACCGACTGGCGCTTCGACTACAACGCGCGTCTGACGAAGCAGGCGGAAGCGCTCGGCTTCGATCTCGTCTTCGGGCTCGCGCAATGGCTCGGCAAGAACGGTCACGGCGGCGAGATGAAGTATCGCGAGCAGTCGCTCGATGCATTCATCGCGACGAGCGCGCTCGCCGCGATCACCGAGCGCATCCTGCTGATCTCGACGGTTCATGCGCTCTACGGGCCGTGGCATCCGCTGCATCTCGCGAAGTTCGGCGCGACGCTCGATCACATTTCGAACGGGCGCTGGGGCATCAATCTCGTGACCGGTCACGTCTCCACCGAATGGGCGATGTTCGGCCAGCCGATGATCGAGCACGACGAGCGCTATGCGCGCGCGGCGGAATTCGTCGGCGTGCTCGACACGCTCTGGCGCAGCGACGCGAACCTGACGATCCGCACGCCGCGCTGGCAGCTCGACGATGCCTTCGTGAGCCCGCGCCCGCGCTATCGCCGTCCGGTGCTCGTCAACGCGACCGGCTCCGATGCCGGCATCGACTATGCGGTGCGCCATTCGGACCTCGTCTTCATCACGAGTCCGGCGGGCGCGGATTTCGACGACGCCATCGGCGCCTTGCCCGCGCACACCGCAAAAATTCGCGAAGGCGCGGCGAGCGTCGAACGGCGCGTACGCACGCTCATTAACCCGACGATCGTATGCCGTCCGACCGAGCGCGAGGCGTATGCGTATCGCGACGCCATCGTCGCGCACGCCGATGAAGGGGCGCTCGACGGCTTCGTCGCGCAAGGCAGCCGCAGCGACGCGAAAGCGTGGTCGAAGCACAAGCGCGAGCAGCGCATCCTCGGCGGCAATCTGCATCTGATCGGTTCGCCCGAGCAGATCGTCGACAAGCTGCTCGCGCTGAAACGCGCCGGATGCGACGGCGTGCAACTGACCTTTTTCGACTTCGAACCCGATCTCGCCTATTTCGGTGAAGCGGTGCTGCCTTTGCTCGTCGAAGCGGGCCTGCGTCGCGACTTCGCCGGATCCAACTCTCCGCACACGACGACATGACCACCACGCGGCCACGGCAACTCCATCTGAACACGAACGTGACCGGCACCGGGCGGCATCCGGCGGGCTGGCGCACGCTCGACAATCCACGTTCGATCATCGATCTGAGCTTCTTCAAGGCGATCGCGGCGACGGCCGAGCGCGGCAAGCTCGATGCGGTGTTTCTCTCCGATACCCTGTCGCTGCGCAATCACGCCGAAGGCCCGTCGCAGGCGCTGGAACCGACCGTGCTGCTGACCGCGCTCGCGGGCGCGACGCAACATGTCGGCCTGATCGCGACGGCATCGACCACGTTCAACGATCCGTTCAATCTCGCGCGCCGCTTCGCATCGGTCGATCATCTGAGCGGCGGACGCATCGCGTTCAATGCGGTGACGACTTACGACACGCACGCCGCCGCGAACTTCAGCCACGAGATTCCGCTCTCGACCGAAGAGCGGTATGCGCGCGCACAGGAGTTCGTCGAGGTCGTGACGAAGCTCTGGGACAGCTGGGAAGACGATGCCTTCGTCGCCGACCGCCCGTCGGGCCGCTATACCGATCCCGCGCGCGTGCATACGATCGAGCATCGCGGCAAGTACTTCTCCGTGCGCGGGCCGCTGTCCGTGCCGCGCAGCCCGCAAGGGCGGCCCGTGCTCGTGCAGGCCGGCTCCTCCGAAGGCGGACGCGCGCTTGCCGCACGCTTCGCCGACGCCGTCTTTACCGCGCAGACGACGCTGCCGACGGCGCAGGCTTTCTACGCGGAGATGAAAGACCGCGTGCGCGCGCATGGCCGCAATCCCGATCATTTCCTGCTGCTGCCGGGGCTGTATCCGGTCATCGGCGGAACCGAGCGCGAGGCGCGCGAACGCAAGGCCGAACTCGACGCGCTGCTCGATACCGATCGCGAAATCGCGCGGCTTGCGGGCGCACTCGGCCTCGCGCCCGACGATCTGTCGATCGATGCGCCCTTGCCCTACGAGCTTATCGGCAAGGTCGCGCGTTCGGACCTGCCGCGCGGTTTCATCGACTCGACGGTCGCGCTCGCGAAGAGCGGGAACCTCACGGTGCGCGATCTGCTCGACCGCAACCCCGGCGCCCACCGGATGATCGTCGGCACGCCCGAGCAGATCGCCGACGATATCGAGCAATGGTTCCAGGCACGCGGCGCGGACGGCTTCAATCTCAACGCCGACGTGTTTCCTTCGGGCCTCGCGGCCTTCGTCGATCACGTCGTGCCGATCCTGCAGCGCAAAGGCATTTTTCGCCGCGACTACGAAGGCACGACGCTGCGCGATCATCTCGGCCTGCCGCGACCGGCCAGCCAGTATGCATCGTCGGCGCATGCCGCATGAACATCGAGAGGACAGGAACCGCATGACACAGGACAAGCAACTCACGCGCGCGGCGCTCATCCGCTCGGACGACGAAGCCCTCGACACCGCGCGGCGTCTGGCCGCCGAATTCGCCGTCGACGCCGCCGCGCGCGATCGCGATCGCCGGCTGCCGCTCGACGAGATCGAAGTGTTCAGCGCGAGCGGCTTATGGGGCATCGGCGTGCCGCGCGCATTCGGCGGCATCGATGTCTCCGTGCGCACCATCGCGCAGGTGTTCGATACGATCTCGGCGGCGGATTCGTCGCTCGGGCAAATTCCGCAGAATCACTTCGCGACGCTCGAACGTCTGCGACACGACGGCACGCCGAGTCAGCAGGACTTCTTCTTTTCACGCGCGCTCGCCGGAGAACGCTTTGGCAATGCGACCGCCGAACCGGGCGACCGTCTGCCCTCGGAGCACGAGACGCGCGTGCGCCGCCGCGCGAATGGCAACGGCTTCGTGCTGACGGGCCGCAAGGTGTATTCGACGGGCGCGCTTTTCGCCCACTGGATTCCTGTCGCCGCGCGCGATGACGACGGTCTTCCCGTGACCGCTTTCGTCGCACGGCATGCGCGCGGCGTCGAAGTCATCGACGACTGGTCGGGATTCGGTCAGCGCACGACGGCGAGCGGTCAGGTGCGGCTCGACGAGGTCGAACTCGATGCGCTGCAGATCGTCGCGCGCGGGCGCCGTCCGTATATCGATGCGGCCAATGCCGTGTCGCAGGTGCTCCATGCGGCGATCGATCTCGGTATCGGCCGGGCCGCGCTCGATGAGACGAAGCGCTTCCTGCACGCGTTCGCGCATCCCGCGCGCGGCAGCGGCGCATCGCATGCGACGGACGACCCGTACACGCTGCGCGACATCGGCGCACTGACGGTCGATTTGCATGCGGCCGAGGCGCTGACCGCACGCGCCGCCGAGTCGATCGACCGGGCGCGCGACCCAAACCCGCCGCGCGAGGCCGTCGCCGCTGCCATCGTCGCGACGGCGGAAGCGAAGATCGTCACGACGCGATTCGCGCTCGATGCATCGAACAAGCTGTTCGAACTCGCGGGGACGCAATCGACGCGCTCCGAACACAATCTCGACCGGCATTGGCGCAATGCGCGCACGCACACGCTGCACGACAGCGTGCGGTGGAAATATCACGCGGTCGGGCAGTATGCGTTGAACGATCTACTTTGCGATCCGTTCACTTACGCGAATCCTTATACGAAGCTCGACGTGTAAGTCAAACGGCGTGCCTTCAGCACGAAAGGCACGCCGTTTCCGCGAAGCTTCAGTGCGATGCGACGGCCTGCCTGTCGAACACCGGGTTGAACTCTACGTCCACCTTGATCTGATTCTTGATGTCGCCGGATTTATAGAGCGTGTCCGCGATCTTCTGCTCGCGCGCCACCAGTTCCTTGTCGAGCGGATAGAACCGGGAACGTCCGTTTTCGGCGGAGAATTTCGCGCGCGCCGGGCTTTGCTTCATCTTCTCGAGATAGATCTTCTCGACAGCCGGCACGTTCTGCGCCCACCACGTCCACGAGTTCTTCAGGCGGCCGAGGAAGTCGCCGAGCGCCTCGCTCTTCTTCGGATCGCGCAGCACGTCGGTGCGGGCGGTGAACACGGACAACGCCGGTATGTCGAGTTCGTCGCTCCTGATGATGACGCGCGCATCGCCCTTGTCCACCGTTTCCTTGACCGGGCCGTAGCCGCCCGAATAGACCGCGACCTGCCCCGCATTGAACGCGGACGCGGACACGTTGCCGTCGCCGAACTTGACGGCTTCGAAGTCCTTCGGCTTGAGTCCGGCCTTCACATACGAGAGCACGTATTGCAGATAGTTGAAGCCGCCGAAGTTATAGCCCCACGTTTTGCCCTTGAGATCGGCGAGGTCCTTGACGTCGGCGCTCTTGCGCACGACCGTGACGATAGGCGGATAGCTGCTATCCGGATTGCGCCAGCCCGCGATGATCTGCAAGGGCGCGGTGTCCGCGGTCCACGGCGTGCGTGCGTTGCCCTGTTCGATGATGAGCGACGTATCGCCCATCAGCCCGACATCGAGCACCTTCGAATACAGCGCGGACAATTGCGCCGCCGGACCGGTCAGCACGGCCCATTTGACTTTGTACGGCGCGCCGTCGAGCACGTGCGACGCTTCGACGATCAATGGCCATGCGGCGTCCTGCGTGCCGATCGTGAGCGTCAGCGGTTCGCCTTGCGCGAACGATGCCGACGACCCCGCGACGAAACTCGTCACGAAAAAAGCGATGAAGCGTTTCCTGATGCGCATGAACGTGTGGTCTGAGTGAATGAAGTCTTCATGCCGCGTTTCGGGACGCGGCTTGCAATGCAGCGTCGTCGACGCCGAGTTCCGCGAGCAACCGCGCCCGCAACGCGATGGCGTGCTCGTCGCCGCGCGAACGCGGACGCGGAGAATCGACCGTCACATCCGCGCTGATCTCGCCTTGCGATAGCACGACGATGCGATCGGACAGCAGAATCGCTTCGTCGATGTCGTGCGTCACGAGCACGACCGCAGGCGTATGCGCGCGCCACAGACGCGCGACGAGTTCGTACATGCGGATGCGCGTCAACGCATCGAGCGCGGCGAAGGGTTCGTCGAGCAACAAGAGCTTCGGCTCGCGCACGAGCGCACGCGCGAGCGCGACGCGTTGCGCCTCGCCGCCGGAAAGCGTCTTCGGCCAGCCTTGCGCGTGGCGCGACAAGCCGACTTTGTCGAGCGCGGCGAGCGCGGACTGCTTCGCCGCGCCCAGGCGGTCGTGGCCGATGACGACGTTTTCCCATACGCGCTTGGCGGGCACGAGACGCGGCTCCTGAAACACGACGGAACGCGCGCCCGCGACGCGCACGCGACCGCTGTCGGCGCGATCGAGCCCGGCGAGGATGCGCAACAGCGTCGTCTTGCCCGCGCCCGATGCGCCGAGCATCGACACGAACTGGCCGCGCCTGATGGTGAGCGAGACGTCCTTCAGCACCGCGCGCCCGGCGAACACGCGGCTCACGCGGTCGAGTTCGAGCGCGGCTTCGCGCTGTTGCAACGCGTCGAAGCGTTCGATGTCAGGCGAGTTCAAAACGCGGCCTCCACGGCAGGGCGAGATGTTCGAGCGCGCGCATCACGAGATCGGTGACGATACCGAGCGCCGCATACACCAGAATGCCCGCGATGATAATGTCCGCGCGCTGATTCTGGTTCGCGTTCACGAGGATGTAGCCGATGCCGTTCTGCGCGTTGATCTGCTCCGCGACGACGAGCGCGAGCAAGGCGACGGCGCTCGAATAGCGCACGCCGACGAGGATCGATGGCAGCGCCGTCGGCAGAATGATGCGCAGCGCCATCTGCCGGCTCGACAGCCCGAAAACGCGCGCCGCTTCGAGCAGCTTCGGATCGACGCCGCGCACGCCGGCATACGTGTTGAGATACATCGGAAAGATGGTGGCCGCGAGGATCACGGCGACCTTCGCGCCTTCACCGATGCCGAACCAGGTGATGAAGAGCGGAATCAGGGCAATGAACGGAATGGTGCGCAGCATCTGCAGTGGCGCATCGACGATCTCTTCGCCGACGCGCCACAGGCCCGCAAACAGGCCCGCCAAAAGACCGATGCCGCCGCCGATGGCCAAGCCCGTCGCCGCGCGCACGAGCGACACGCCGATCGCGCTTTGCAGTTCGCCGTCCGCGATCAGTTCCTTCAGTGCCGCGACGATGACGGTCGGCGGCGGCAAGGTTTCGGGCGCGACGAGTTGCAGCGAGGATGCGAGCTGCCACAACACGATCAACGCGAGCGGAACGCCGATGCGCAAACCCCGCGAGCGCAGCGCGCTCAACGTGCGCGCGCGTGCCTGCGCCGCTTCGCGTGTGGGCAGGTCGACTAGCGCGCGCGTATCGTTTGTGCGCTTGTCGTCCCGTTCGGGGGGCGCGCCGGCATCGAGCCGTAGCGCGGCGGAAGGATAGCGGGGAACGTTCATGGGCAGGCGGGCGGGAATGACCGGGAGCGGGTTGAACGAATGATGGTACGTTCGCCCCCATTGCGAGCAAACGAAGCGTTTGCCGGATGCTATGCGCGCTTTCCCGAATAACTATTGCAGTCGAGGGACTATCCGGACCCGGCGAGCCGCGCTGTTCCACCTCTTCATCTGTCAGGCCGATGCGGATCGGTCCGCCGACCAGCGCGAGCGTCGCATTTCACGCAGCCGCGTGTCCCGAGCTGAAGATCCGCGATGCGCTTCCGAAGCACGGAGCACGAGCCCGCCGCGGGGCTGCCATCCATCCACGCGCGGCCTGCCTGACCCATGCCGAAATCTGATGCGCCTCATGAGATCTTTTCGATTGGCTTCGCGACGGAGCCGCGTCGAGAATGATTGCACCCCAGCCGCCTCCGCAGTCCAACCAATCAGGAATGCAACGACCGATGAACCTTCGTGAATCCACCAGGCACTTCGACGATCGCAACGTGAGAACGGCAAACGGCCAGGCCGGCTCGCGCCATCGAACCTGTGGCGAATCGCTCGTCACCTTGCTCGAGATTTACGGGGTCCAGTATGTCTTCGGCATCCCGGGGGTGCACACAGTAGAGCTCTATCGCGGTCTTGCGCGCTCGTCGATCCGGCACGTGACGCCCCGTCACGAACAGGGCGCGGGCTTCATGGCCGACGGATATGCGCGCGTCACCGGCAAGCCCGGCGTGTGCTTCATCATCACCGGTCCGGGCATGACCAATATCGCGACCGCGATGGCACAGGCCCATGCCGATTCCATCCCGATGCTCGTGATATCGAGCGTCAATGCGCGCAGCGAACTCGGCAGCGGCGACGGACGCCTGCACGAACTGCCCTCGCAGCGCGAAGTATTCAACGGGCTCGCCGCGTTTTCGCACACCTTGCTCGATGCCGCCGATCTGCCTCAGGTGCTGGCCCGCGCGTTCGCGGTGTTCGAGAGCGCCCGGCCGCGGCCGGTGCATATCGAGATCCCGCTCGACGTCATCGTGTCGCCGGCGGGCGTCATCGAGGCGTCGTGCGCCGTGCGTGCGGCGAAACCCGCTGCACACCCCGCCGCGCTCGCCGCCGCCGCGGAACTGCTCGCGGAGGCGCGCCGCCCGCTGATTCTCGCTGGCGGCGGCGCGGCCGACGCTGCCGCCGAACTGCGCGAACTCGCCGAGCGGCTGCAGGCGCCGGTCGCGCTCACGACCAATGCGAAAGGTCTGCTGCCGTCCGGACAGCCGCTTCTCATCGGGTCCACGCAGTCGCTGCCGCACACCCGCGCGATGATCCGCGAAGCCGACGTAGTGCTCGCGGTCGGAACCGAACTGGGCGAAACCGATTACGACGTCGTCTTCGACGGCGGCTTTGCGATCGCAGGCAAGCTCATCCGCATCGATATCGATGCGCAACAACTGATGCGCAACGTTCGTCCGGATGTGGCCATCGTCAGTGACGCGCGCGAGGCGTTGAGCGAGCTGTCGACGAGACTGCACGAGCGTCCCGTTCGCCCGGCCGCGACGGACTGGGGCGCGGCGCGCGTCGCCGCGGTGCGGGCCGCCAACCTGGCCGGCTGCGACGCCGCGATGCGCTCGCAGCAGCGCCTGATCGACACGATCGTCGGCACCTTGCCCGGCGTCGTCATTGCAGGCGATTCGACGAGCCCGGTCTACGCGGGCAACTTTCTCCACGATGCACCGGCGCCGCGCTCATGGTTCAACTCGTCGACCGGCTACGGCACGCTCGGGTATGGACTGCCCGCCGCCATCGGCGCGAAGCTCGCCGCGCCCAGGCGGCCGG
Source organism: Caballeronia sp. NCF2 (assembly GCF_023631205.1). Taxonomy (NCBI): domain Bacteria; kingdom Pseudomonadati; phylum Pseudomonadota; class Betaproteobacteria; order Burkholderiales; family Burkholderiaceae; genus Caballeronia; species Caballeronia sp. NCF2. Next base: position 41,308 of record NZ_JALQDN010000096.1, read on the forward strand.
TCGTCTGCCTGATCGGCGATGGCGGTCTGCAGTTCACGCTGCCGGAACTGGCGAGCGCGGTGGAGGCGCGCGTGCCCGTGATCGTGCTGCTGTGGAACAACTTCGGCTACGGCGAGATCCGCAAATACATGGCGCAACGCGATATCACGCCCGTCGGCGTCGATATCTACACGCCCGACTTCGCCGCGCTCGCCAAAGCCTTCGGATGCGAGGCCGCAAGAGTCGACGACCCGCGGACCCTCGAAGCCGAGCTGCGGCGCGCAGTATCGCGCGACGTCCCGACCGTGATCGAGGTCCGCGAAGCCGACTGGTTTGCACGGGTGCCGTCATGAACGCGGACGCACGCCCCGTCTTCGACTTTCCGCTGCGCACCCAGCTCTTCATCGACGGCTGCTGGTGCGCGCCCGAAACGCGGCAACGCTTGCCCGTCATCAATCCATCGACCGAAGAGACGATCGCCGAAGTGGACGCGGCCGGTCCCGCCGACGTCGATCGCGCGGTGCGCGCCGCGTCGCACGCATGGCGCGCCTGGAAACAGACTTCGGGCGCCGCGCGCGCCGCCTTTCTGCGAGCGATCGCACGCGGCGTGGAAGCCAGTGCCGAGCATCTCGCCGCGCTTCAGTCGCTCAACAACGGCAAGCCGATCGCCGAATCCCGCATCGATGTCGGCGACGTGGTCGCCACCTTCGACTACTACGCCGGGCTGGCCGAACGGCTGGATGAACCGGGCGAAGCGATCGCCATCCCGAGCGACCGGCATCGCGCGGTGATCCGCCGTGAACCCGCCGGCGTGGTCGGCCTGATCGTGCCGTGGAATTTCCCGATGGTGACCACGGCCTGGAAACTCGCGCCCGCGCTCGCCGCGGGATGCACGGTCGTGCTCAAGCCTTCCGAATTCACCCCGCTGCCGGAACTGGCGCTGGCCGCGATCGTCGAGCAGGCCGGCCTGCCACCCGGCGTGTTCAACATCGTGACCGGCGCCGGCACCGATGTCGGCGCGGCGCTCACCACGCATCCGCTCATCGCCAAGGTCTCGTTCACCGGCAGCACGGCGGTCGGCGAGCAGGTCATGAAGGCGGCGGCGCAGTCCATCAAGGGCGTGAGCCTCGAACTGGGCGGGAAGTCGTCCATCGTCGTTTTCGCGGACGCCGACCTCGATCTCGCCGTCGATCTCGTCATCGGCGGTGCGTTCTTCAATGCCGGACAGATGTGCTCGGCCACGTCGCGCGTGCTGGTCGAACGGCCGCTCGCGCAGGCGCTGATCGCTCGCCTCGCCGACCGGGTCGCGCGCACCGTCGTCGGCGATCCGTTCGCCGCCGCCGTGCAGATGGGGCCGCTCACGAACCGCGCGCAGCACGAACGCGTGCAACGCTTCATCGCGCGGGGCAAGGCGGACGGCGCGAGCCTCGTGGTCCAGGGCGAGGCGCCCGACGGACCCGGATACTTCGTGCAGCCAACGATGTTCGTCGACGTGCCCACCGGCAGCGCCGTGTGGCGCGAAGAGATCTTCGGACCCGTATTGTGCGTGCGCAGCTTCGACACGGAAGACGAAGCGATCGCCACCGCCAACGACACCGAGTTCGGGCTCGTCGCAAGCGTCGTCACGCGCGACGCGGCACGCGGACAGCGCGTGGCGGCCGCGTTGCAGGCGGGCGTCGTCTGGATCAACGCGCCGCAACTGATCTTTCCTCAGACATCCTGGGGCGGCTTCAAGAAGAGCAGCATCGGCCGCGAACTCGGGCCGTTCGGACTCGCGGCCTTCCAGGAAATCAAGCAGGTGCTGACCGCGACCGATCCCGACTGAAAGCTTTTGTTAAGGCCGAGCCATGCGTTCGGCTCATGGCAACCATGCCGAGATTTCGATTGTTGCCGAAATTTTGCGTCCCTAGAGTGCTCTCACAACGCCGCTGTTGATCGACCGACCGCATTGACCGACTGCTGCACGTTCAGCGAGGAGTGAACCATGCATGACATCAAACGAGGCAGAAGGCAGGCCATCAAGACCATCGGCATGGCGCTCGCCGCATCGAGTCTGCCGATGCCGTTCATCAGCACCGCGAAGGCGCAGGAGAGGAGCTTCGCCGGCAAGACGCTGCGCCTGCTCACATGGTCCGACGACACCGGCGCGGCGGCCTTGCGCAACATTGCCGCGACGTTCAGCCAGAAGACCGGCGCGCAGGTCATCGCCGATCGCGCCGACGGCACCTCCGGCATGGTGGCGAAAGTGAAAGCGGCCGGAGACCGCCCGACCTACGACGTCATCACGCTCGCGGGCGTGGGCGCCTCGGGTCTCGCGGATGCCGGTCTGCTGATGAAGCCCGATCTGAACAAACTCCCCAACCTGAAGGATGTCGCCGCGCGGTATCAAACGGGCGCCAACGGCTTCGGCATCGGCTATCTGTTGTGGTCGGACGGTCTCGTCTACAGCACGTCGTCGGTCAAGACGGCGCCCACGACCTACGAAGCGCTTTGGGATCCCAAGTATGCGGGGCGGATTTTCCTGCCGCCGCCGGAATGGGCCGAAGCGGTCGATCTCGCGATCATCGCCGCCAAGATGGCGGGCGGCTCGCAGCAGAACATCGAACCGGGCTTCGCGAAGCTCGCGCAACTCAAGGACCGCGTGCTCACGCTCGGCGAGAATCCGAATCAGGTCGCCGACCTGTTCCGCACGGGTTCGCTGGATATCGGCGGCATCTACTCGCCGGCGTTCTTCCCCGATCAATTGCGCAAGCCCGAGTACAAGATGGCCGTCACGTACGGGATGAAGGAAGGCTTCGCCACCCAGCTGATGTTCACGGTCATACCGAAGGCGCACCCGGGCGACATCGACCTGATCCACGCGTTCATCAACCATTCGCTCGACGCGGGCGTGCAAGGCCGCATGGCCGCCGACGTGCTGAACGGTCCGGTGAACTCGAAGGCGGCGATTCCCGCCGAAAGCCGCGCGTTCGTGCCGTCTCCCCAGCAAATCGCGGAGAACGCCGTGCTGCACGACGACAAGGCATTGGCGGCGGTGCAACCGGCGTGGATCAAGCGCTATACGGAAATCTTCTCGGCCTGAGCTCCATGTCCGCACTCTCTTTCCGCCGCAGGACGGCCACGCTGGCAGACGCCGCCTCCGGACAGACGTCGGCTCCCGCGCTGCCCAGGGTGCCGCCGTGGGTGCTGCTCGCGCCGATCCTCGCGTTTCTCGCCGTGCTCGTCGCGGCGTCGCTCGCGGTGCTGCGCATGAGCTTCGGCGTGCCGGGGAACGAATGGCGCGCACTCACGCTTCACAATTACGCGGACCTCGCCGATTCGTACTTCCTGCGTTCGCTCGGGCTGACGCTCAAGCTCGCGTTTGAGAGCATGGTCTGCGCGGTGGCGCTGGCGATTCCGGTGGCGCTCGCGATGGCGCGCACCGAATCGCGGCTCGCTCGCCGGCTCCTTCTTGCCGGCGTGCTGCTGCCGCTGCTCGTCAATCTGCTGCTGCAGGGTTACGGCTGGCTCGTGATGCTCGGGCCGGCGGGCATGCTGAATAACGCGCTGCTCGCGGCCGGCGTCGTGCGGCGTCCGGTGCAGTGGCTTTATCGCGAGAACGGCGTGCTGCTCGGCCTGATCCAGACCGCGTTCCCGCTCGCCGTGCTGCCGCTCGCGAGCGCCATGCGCGCCATCTCGCGCTCTTACGAGGAAGCGGCCGCTACGCTCGGCGCGACGCGCTCGCAGACGCTGCGCCACATCGTCCTGCCGCTCGCGATGCCCGGTCTCGTTTCCGGCGCGCTGCTCGTCTTCGCCTACAACGCGAGCGCGTTCGCCGTGCCGCTGCTGCTTGGCGGCCGCCGCGTGCCCATGCTCGCCGTGCTCGTGCACGACCAGGTGGCGCCGCTTCTGAACTGGCCCGCCGCGTCGGCATCCGGCGTGGTGCTGATGGTGGCGACGCTCGTCGTCATGTCGGTATCGCAACGGCTCGTACGCGGCATGCAAAGCACGGGGGAAGCCCGTTCATGAGCGCCCTGCGCCTTTCCGCGATCATGCCGGGACGCCTGAGCCGCGCCGCCAGCCTGCTCGCGACCGTCGTGCTCTTTCTCGCCGCCCTTCCGATCCTCACGATGGTGACGATGTCGTTCGGCAATTCGGATACGCTCCAATTCCCGCCGCCGAGCTTCGGGCTGCGCTGGTATCGGGCTGCGTGGCACACGTTCGTATCGCCCGACGCAAGCGATGTGCTCTCGATGGGCACGGCCCTCACGACGAGCCTCGTCGTCGCGGTATCGACGATGATCATCGCCACCGCCGTCTCGGTGCCCGCCGCCTACGCGCTCTCGCGCTATCGCTTCCGCGGCAAGGCGGTTATCGAGCAGCTCGTCGCGCTGCCGCTGGTCTATCCGCTCGTGATGCTCGGGCTCTCGCTGCTGCTCGTGTTCAACGTGCTGCCCGTCGAGCTAGGCATTCTGCGGCTCATCATCGCGCACGTGATCCTCGCCTTGCCGTTCACGGTGAAGAACTGCGCCGCCTCGGTCGCGGCGATCGGCCCGGAGTTCGAGGAAGCCGCGTGCCTGATGGGCGCGAGCCCGCGCCGCGCGATCGTCGATGTGGTCCTGCCGCTCATGCGGCCCGGCATTCTCGCCGGCATGCTGTTCGCCTTCATCGTCTCGTTCAACGAGTTCACGGTCACGTTCTTTCTGTACGGCATCGACACGATGACGCTGCCCATCTGGCTGTACAGCCGCACCGTGTCCTCGCTCGATCCGACCGTGTTCTCGTTCGCGGTCGTCATCGTGCTCATCGACTTTGCGTTGATCTGGCTGCTCGAAAAGCTGGTCGGCGACGAAGGCGTCGCGCTGTAACCAGGGAACCCTCATGACTCATCTGACACTTCAGGCGGTAACGAAGCGCTTCCACGCCGCATACGCCGTCGATCATGTCGATCTCGCCGTGCCCGACGGCAAGCTGGTGTGCTTTCTCGGGCCGTCCGGCTGCGGGAAGACGACGCTCTTGCGCATCATCGCGGGGCTGGAAACGGCGTCGTCCGGAACGGTCGCCTTCGCCGGCCGCGATCTGACTGACGTGCCCGCGAACCGACGCGATTTCGGCATGGTGTTCCAGTCGCTCGCGCTCTTTCCTCACATGACGGTCGCGCAGAACATCGCCTATCCGCTGCGTCTTCGCCGGGTCGGCAAGGCGGCGGAAGCCAGCCGCGTCGCCGAGCTGCTCGATCTGATCCGGTTGCCGCACATGGCGGACCGGCCGGTCTCGCGGCTGTCGGGCGGACAGCGCCAGCGCGTGGCGATTGCGCGCGCCATCGCGTCGTCGCCGAAGCTCTTGCTGCTCGACGAGCCGCTCTCCGCGCTCGACGCGAAGCTGCGCGAGGCGATGCAGGTCGAGATCCGTCTCCTGCAGCAGCGCCTCGGCATCACGACGATCATGGTGACGCACGACCAGCGCGAAGCCATGACCATGGCCGACGAGATCGTCGTCATGGAAAAAGGACGCATCGCGCAGGTCGGCAAGCCGCTCGACATCTATCGCAATCCCGTCAGCGAATTCGTCGCCGACTTCATCGGCCTCGGCAACATCCTGCCCGTCACGCTCGAAGGCGGAGACCGGATCGCGCTTCCGGGCGGCCAGCAGATCGTCGTCGATGCCGCACCGCCCGCGCGCGGCGCGGCGGGCGACGTCCGCCTGCTGATTCGTCCCGAAGACGTCTGCATGCGGACAGCCGTAAACGGCGCCGTCGATCCCGGGCCCAACGTGCTCGCCGGAAAGGTGGCGTTCATCCGGGATGTCGGCGCGTCGCTCGAAGCGACCATCGATTGCGCGGGCTTCACGCTCACCGCCGCCACGACGCCGCGCGAGACGCCGGACCTGCGAATCGGCATGCCCGTCTTCGCGGAACTTCCGCCGCACGCCTGCAAGCTCATCGCGGCACGCACCGCGCACTGAATTCACGCCGCCCACCGTATCGACACAGGAGAGACCTTCATGCACACGACGACTTCCGCGCAGCGCTTCCTCGCCCGCACCGCCGCCCTCCTCGCCTTCTCGGGCATCGCGGGCCTCGGCGCATTCGCGCCGCTGGCGCACGCCGACGCGCTCGACTCGATCAACAAGTCCGGCGTCGTCCGGATCGGCGTCTTCGAGGACTATCCGCCGTTCGGCTCGATCGGGCCGGACATGAAGCCGCAGGGCTATGACATCGACGTGTCCAGCCTGATCGGCAAGACCCTCAACGCGAAGGTCGAACTGATTCAGGTCACCGGCGACAACCGCATGGCGTATCTCGTCGACCATAAGGCCGACATGCTGCTCTCGGTCGGCAAGACGCCCGAGCGCGAAAAGGTGATCGACTTCTCGCAGGCCTACGCGCCGTACAACCTGGCCGTATTCGGTCCGAAGTCGCTGCCCGTGAAGAACGCGGGCGACCTTGCCGGCAAGAGCGTGGCCGTCGCGCGCGGCACGCTGGAAGACCTGAGCGTGAGCAAGGTCGCGCCGCCGTCCGCGTCGATCAAGCGATTCGACGACCCGAACGGCGCGATCTCCGCGTTTCTGGCCGGGCAGGCGCAACTGCTCGTGGTGGGCAACGACGTGGGCGCGACGATCATCGCCCGTCACCCGTCGAACGATCCCGAGCAGAAGTTCTCGCTCTTCAGCTCGCCCGATCACGTGGGCCTGAACAAGAACGAGCCGCGCCTCAAGCAGAAGGTCGACGAAGCCATCGCCGCGGCGAAGAAGGACGGCACGATGAACGCGATCTCGCAGAAGTGGCTGCGCGCACCGCTGCCGGCCGACCTGTGATGCGCGGAGCGCTCCGTTCACTCGCACGCGGGAGGATCGCTCGATGACCTACACGTTCGACTTCAGCGACGTCGGCCTCTATGTCGATGTGCTCGCGCATGGCGTCGCGGTGACGCTCGGCCTGACCGCCATATCGACGCTGCTGGGCGGCCTGGTCGGCATCGGCGGCGCGTGTCTCGCCGTGACGGGCCCGAAGCCGGTCCGCGCGGCGATCACCGCATATGTCGAGCTGATTCGCAACACGCCGTTTCTCGTGCAGCTCTTCTTCGTGTTCTTCGGGCTGCCCAGCCTCGGCGTGCATATCGGCGAAATCGAGGCCGCCGTGCTGGCGATGACGGTGAACCTCGGCGCGTACGCCACGGAAATCGTCCGGGCGGGCATCGACTCGATACCGCGCGGACAGCTCCAGGCCGCGATGGCGCTCGGCCTGCGGGGACCGCACGTGTTCCGCCACGTCGTGTTGCCGCAGGCGCTCGCCAATGTGTTTCCGGCACTGCTCGGGCAGGTGCTGATCGTGATGCTCGGCTCCGCGGTCGTATCGCAGATTTCGGTGCCTGACCTGACGCACGCCGCCAGCTTCATTCAGTCGCGCAACTTCCGTTCGTTCGAGTGCTACCTGATCGTCACCGCGATCTATCTGCTGCTGTCGATCGTGCTGCGCATGCTGATCAACCGACTCGGCAAGCGGCTGTTCGCGGGACGGGCCGGTCGCGCGGCCGCGACCGCTTCCCGGCGCGGTCTGCGCAACCTGTTGTCCCTGCGCATCGGCGCGGCCGAACCCGGCCTTCCGAAGGAGCGTTCACGATGATCGAGTTCACGCTGTGGGATATCGCCCGCAACCTGACGCTGGCCGCGCGCTGGACGGTTGTGCTTTCGGTGATCGCGTTCGTCGGAGGCGGCCTCACGGGACTGGCGCTGCTCGCCATGCGCGTGTCGCCGCTGCCGTGGCTGCGCCGGACGGTGGTGCTGTATGTCGAGGTGTTCCAGGGCACGCCGCTTCTGATGCAGCTTTTCCTCGGCTTCTTCGGCTTGCCGCTGCTGGGCGTTGAAGTGTCGCCCTGGGCTGCCGCGACCGTCACGCTCACGCTGTACACGGGCGCCTGTCTCGCCGACATCTGGCGCGGCTGCGTGGAGGCGGTGCCGCGCGGCCAGTGGAGCGCCGCGGCGAGCCTCGGCATGACGTGGACGCAGCAGTTGCGTCACGTCGTCTGGCCGCAGGCATGGAAGATCGCCGTGCCGCCCACCGTGGGATTTCTCGTGCAGGTCGTGAAGAGCACCGCGCTCACGTCGATCATCGGTCTCACGGAGCTGACCAAGACCGGCACCATGATCACCAACGCAGTGTTTCGTCCCTTCCCGATCTACGCCCTCGTCGCGTTGCTCTACTTCGCGATGTGCTTTCCGCTGACCTGGTATGCGCGCGCGCTCGAGCGCCGGTATCGCGTCGGCAGACATCGCTAAAAGCCGCGTCTCAATGGCTAACGCACTTTCAAAAAGGTTTGCGCATGATTTCCATCGGTAACGTGTCGAAGTGGTACGGCCAGTTCCAGGTTCTGGCCGACTGCACCACCACCGTCGGCAAAGGCGAAGTGGTCGTGGTCTGCGGGCCGTCCGGGTCCGGCAAGTCGACGCTCATCAAGACCGTCAACGGGCTCGAGCCGTTCCAGAGCGGCAGCATCACGGTCAACGGGGAGTCCGTCCACGACAGGCGCACCAACCTGTCGAAACTGCGCTCGAAAGTGGGCATGGTGTTTCAGCATTTCGAGCTGTTTCCGCACATGTCGATCACGGACAACCTCACGCTCGCGCAGACGAAAGTGCTGGGGCGCTCGAAAGACGAAGCGTCCGACAAGGCGCTGCGTCTGCTCCAGCGCGTCGGCCTGCGCGCGCACGCCGACAAGTATCCCGCGCAGCTTTCAGGCGGCCAGCAGCAGCGCGTGGCGATTGCGCGCGCACTGTCGATGGACCCGGTCGCGATGCTGTTCGACGAACCCACTTCCGCGCTCGACCCGGAGATGATCAACGAGGTGCTGGACGTGATGGTCGAACTGGCACAGGAAGGCATGACGATGATGTGCGTCACGCACGAAATGGGCTTCGCCAGAAAGGTCGCGCACCGGGTGATCTTCATGGATCACGGGCGCATCGTGGAAGACGAAAATAAGGACGCGTTCTTTGCGCATCCGCGGTCCGACCGGGCGAGGGATTTTCTGGGCAAGATACTGCATTAGCACCGCGCCCGGCTTGCTACACTATTTCCGGCTGACGTGATTTTCATGATCGGAGACACGCCCCGATGCGACGACTTCCTCCGCTCAACGCACTGCAGATCTTCGAGACCGTCGCGCGTCACCGCAGCTTCACGCGTGCGGCGGAACATCTGTGCCTCACGCAGGGGGCGATCAGCAGACAGATTCTCGCGCTGGAGGAATACTTCGGCTTTCCCCTTTTCATCCGCGGCGCAAGGGGCCTGACCTTGACGGCGGAAGGCGACGTGCTGTTGCCCGTCGTGAGAGAGAGCTTCGGGCGCATCGAAGAGGTATCGCTGCGTCTCACGCGCCAGCGCACCGATCTCGCGCTGAAAGTGCCCACCTGCGTGATGCGATGGATGCTGCCGAGGATCATGCGATTCCAGAGCGAGCATCCCGAACTGCAATTGCAGATCACGACGACCTGGCAGCACGATGTCGATTTCGAGGTCGAATCGTTCGATGCGGCGATCATCTACGGCTCGTCGCCCGGTGCGGACGTGCACGCCGTGCCGCTCTTCGACGAGCAGCTCACGCCCGTGTGCTCGCCCGAACTGCTCAATGAAAGTCCGCTCGCCGCCGCGGCTGATCTCGCGCATCATGCGTTGCTGCATCCGACGCGCGATCACCGCGACTGGAAGCTCTGGCTCGATTGCGCGGGTGCGAGCGAGATCGACGCGACGCTCGGACCGACATTCGAAACGCTCGATCTGGCGACCAACGCCGCCATGCAAGGGTTCGGCGTCGCGATCGGCGACCGGACGCTGGTCAGCGAAGACGTGGCGGCCCGGCGGCTCGTCATGCCGTTCGACACCGTGCTCGAAACGGGCTCACGCTATTACTTCGTCTATCCGGAGTGCGTCGCGAGTCAGCCGAAGGTCAAACTCTTCAGCGAATGGATTATGCGCAACCGTGAGGCGGCTGCGACGGCCGGGTAGTTCGAGGCCGCCGTACGCAACGCCACGTCGCGAGCGACTGTGTTTTGTGGAAACAAGCGCCTTAATGGCCGCGTTCCAACGGTTGACGCGCACGACCGGGAACGTCGCTGCGTGTGCCGAACAGCGTGTCGCAGATCGGGAACGTGAGGTTGAAGTTCTGTGTCGCCATCACTTCGGGATCGTGGTGTGTAGCGTGCAGGCGCCGCACTGTGTTCACGAACGGAACGCGGTCGAGGAACGGGCTGTCGGTGACGTGCGAGAGCGTATGCAGGCCCTCGTACATCAGAAAGTATGCCGCCATCGTGAACAGCGCGATGTAGCCTGCGTTGCGGGAGAATACGAACCCGATCAGGAGCGCGAACGGCACGGCCGCCAGCACGAATGCAACCGGCGCGAAAGGCGGAAACAGCAGCGCGCGCCAGTGGCGGTGACCCTTGTACTCAAGCGTCACATGCGTGAAGAACCGGTGATGAACCGCGCAATGGCGCTTGTAGATCATGCTGAAATACTTCGTCGGACGATGCAGCACATAGCGGTGCGCCGCCCATTCCGCCCAGTTGCCGAACAGAAAGAGCGGAATGACGGCCAGCCATTCGGCGAGCGTCGGCGCATGAAGCTGCATCAGACAAAAGACGATCACGCCGCCCGTGAAGAGCAATGTGAAGCCGAGGTGCATTTCGCCGCGATACCACCATGGCGTGGCATCGACATATTCGTCGCGGAACTTGTAGGAACGCGCACGAACGTCATCTTCGTATTTCATCAATGTCTCCGGCTGTTGTGAAAGGCGTGTGCCCGTTGGCGTCCGCCGTTATGCGCAATGATTCGGGAGGGAGTCCGCGCGTAGCCGCCTTCGAGCTTGTCGAGCGTCTCTGGCACCACGAATAACGCTGATCCCGAAGCCGATGCACGCGCTCGTTCTGGAAGATCAGCACGGGCGCATGATCGGCGCTGCCGCGCGCGGACGACAACACCGGCTAGACGAATGCGGTATTGCCGTTCGCTGCGGCAGCGCGTGTTCATCAGCGTCTCCATCTGTGCGCGCCGACTGTGGTAAGCGAGCGCATTGGATGAAGCGTAGCGAGATCGCACCATAACGCCTAATACTGTTTATTGATGCGCCGGATAATTCGGGCTTATATCGGTGCTAGCCCGGATGACACCGTCCTTACGGTTCCGTATCAATGGGACGCGCGGGAATGGGCGGTTAAGCAGCAAGCCTGAATAAATGCCCGGCGCGCTCCGTCAAATCGATCTGATAACGGCGTCTTCGTCTATTAGCATCGCTGATGCCGCGAGGGACGGCTGATGTACCGCCCGTCTTTGCCGATCGTGCGAGAGTTGGCGCACGCGCGGGGCGGGCCACGGCGAAAGTGCTTCTTTTTCTGCGGGGGATCAACCTGTTGTTTCAGAGGGGCGCGTTCACGCCGGAGACACCGTCGCTGTGACGAAACTGTTCCGCTGCGGACTCGCGAACCAGTTCGCGAGCGAAACGCGCTATCGCATGATCTCTGAGGCTTCGCGGTTAAGATTCTCGCCAACGTCGTGCTGGCCAATCCTTACCGCGCACAAGGCGTCCACCTCGCGACGGGCGTCAACGCGGCGAGCGTGCTCGTGCGCCATCTCTTCCGCACGCGCCACATGCCACCCGTTCGCAACCGATCAGAAAGTCTCTTCCTGCGGCTCCGGCCCGCGCGTCGGCGCATCCGGCTGGGCGAGCTTCACGGCGCGGCCGGTGCGCGCCGATTCGTAGATCGCGTCGATGATCCGCTGATCCTGCAAGCCTTCCTCGCCCGGCGTGTGCGGCACGAGATCGTCCTTCACGCAGACCGACATGTGATCGATTTCGCGCGCGAACTGGTTCTGCGGATCGATCTGCACTTCGGTCGTCGCGCTCTTGCCGTCGACGAGCATGCCGTGACGCAAGCGCAATCCGTTATAGCCGAACGCCGGATCCATCTCGACCCAGCCTTGTGCGCCTTGCAGCCTGAAGAAACGGGATTCGTGGCTTGCATAACTCGACATGCACGTCGCCGTGAGTCCGCTCGGAAAGCGCAGGATGAAGTGCACCGATTCCTCGACCTCGGCAAAGCGCGGATCGCCTTGCGGGCGATGCACCGTCGCGACGACTTCCATCGGCTCTTCGTTCGACAGAAAGCGCGCCGCGTTGAGGCAATAGAGGCCGATGTCGGGCATTGCGCCGCCGCCCGCGAGCGCCTTCTTCAAGCGCCATTGCGATGGATCGCCCACATTCTGCGAATTTCCCGCGATGAACTCGCGCAATGTGCCGAGCTTCTTCTCCTTGATCATCTTCGCAACCATGCGATCCATCGGCTCGTACTGGCTGCGATACGCGATCATCAGCTTGCGATTGGCGCGCTTCATCGCTTCGACCATCGCCTCGCAGTCGGCGGCATTGTTCGCCATCGGCTTCTCGCAGAGCACATGCTTGCCGATCTTCGCCGCGCGCAGCGTGAACGCCTTGTGCATGCCGTTCGGCAACACGATATACACGACGTGCACGCGCGGATTGTCTGCAAGACGCTCGAAGTCCTGATAATCGTGGATGTCGGCATCGGCGATGCCGTATTGACGCGCGACGCGCCGCGCCTTTTCGCGATCGCCGGAAACCAGCGCCGCCACCTTCGAGTATTTGCATTGCGCGAGCGCGGGCAGAATCTGATTCAACGAAAGACGTCCGAGCCCGACGATCGCATAGCCGATGCGCGCGTCGGGCGGCAGATTCGCGTCGGGCGTTTCTTCCTTCTGCTCCGTGTTCGGGTCTTGAATCAGCGGCAGCTTGACCTGATTGGCATCGGCACCTGAAGGACCGGCGGCCCATGCGCTGCCGGTTCCGGCCGCGAGCGCGACTGCAATGCCCGCGCCGCCGCGTGTCAGAAACGAACGGCGCCCCGCTTCCGGTTCGGCGGGCGCGGCGTTGGGCAAAAGCTGATCGGGTTGGCCGCGAAAAGGCATGGAGAACTCCGGCGGGGAAATGTGATCCCTGCGTTCAGCATTGCGCGTGCCATCCGAAGTAAGCTTGTTGGTTAGCGAGTCGTCGATGAGAATTGAGCGCTGCGCGCGTCGGTTCACCGCCGAACGCACAACGCTACGATAAGCGCATCACCATTCCTTTTGGAGCGCACACGATGCTTTCAGATATTTACAGGCAATACATCGCTTGCCTGAATGCGCGCGACTGGCCGAATCTCGGCGCGTTCGTTCACGATGCGCTGCAGTACAACGCGCGCGCGCTCACGCTCGATGACTATCGCGAGCTCCTGAAGAAAGATGTGCGCGAAATTCCGGACCTCCGCTTCGATATCGAGCTGCTGATAGCGGAGCCGCCGCGCGTCGCTTGCCGGTTGCGCTTCGAATGCACGCCGAAGGCTGACTTCCTCGGCCTGCATATCGATGGAAGACGCGTCGTGTTTTGCGAGAACGTCTTCTATGAGTTCCGCGATGGCAAGATCGAGCGCGTGTGGTCCGTTATCGATAAAGCGGCGATCGAAGCGCAGCTTTAGGCCGCTTCGGTAAAGAAGCTGTCCACGATATCGTCGCGCAACCTGGCGACCTTGCTATCTCCAACCTTTCGCGGCCGCGGCAGCGATACATCCACCACTTCCCCGATGCGTCCCGGCCGCGCCTGCATCACCACGATCCGGTCCGACAGCAGCACGGCTTCCTCCACATCGTGCGTGACGAGCACCATCGTGATCCGTTCATGCTCCCATATCCGCTGCAATTCGAGCTGCAAGCGGCTTCGCGTAAGTGCGTCGAGCGCACCGAAGGGTTCATCGAGCAACAGCAGACGCGGCCGGTTCACCAGTCCTCGCGCAATCGCAACGCGCTGCGCCATGCCGCCCGATAACTGATGCGGATAAAGCCGCTCGTAGCCCTTCAATCCGACGAGCTCGATATGCTCGGCCACCGCGCGCGCCTTCTCGGCCTTCGATAACGGCGCGTTGCGCAACGCGACCGCGACGTTCTGCGCGACATCGAGCCACGGAAACAGCCGATGATCCTGAAACACGATGCCGCGCGACAGATCCGTCGTCACGACGCGCTCGCCGCCGAAATCGATCTCGCCGTCGTAATCGCCATCGAGGCCCGCGATGAGCCGCAGCAACGTCGACTTTCCGCAACCGCTCGCCCCGACGATGCTCACGAACTCGCCGCTCGCAATCGACAGCTCGATGCGATCGAGCACCGGCGGCCCCGCATCGCCAGCGAAGCGCTTGCTCACGTGCCGCAGCGTCAGGCCACTGTCTTGCTCTATTTGCGTCGTCATATCCGGATTCTCCTCAAGCCGCGCGCGACGCGCCGAACCAGCGCCGCTGCACGCCGCGCGCGGAAGCATTCAACGCCCACCCCGTCAAACCGACCACGATCACGCCGAACACGACGAGATCCATACGAAACTGTTCGCTGCCATCGACGAGCGTATTGCCTATGCCGCTGCCCGCAACGAGCAGATACTCCGCGCCGAGCGTCGCGAGCCACGAATAGATGAGCGCCAGATACACGCCCGTGAAGATGGACGGCAACGCTGCGGGCACCACGACATAGGCCACCGTTTGCAGCCTGCCATAGCGATATGCGCGCGCCACGTCGAGCCAGTTCGCGGGAACGGCGCGGATGCCGTCGCTCGTATGCATCACGACGGGCACGAGCGCGGCAAGCGACAGGAACACGACCTTCGCGACATCGCCGAGTCCGAACCACACGGAGATCAACGGAATCCACGCGAACAGCGACACTTGCTTGAACGTGTTGAAGCTCGGTGCGATCGCGCGATTCGCGAGCTTCGATATGCCGAGCAATGCGCCGAGCGCGAGGCCGAGACTGGTGCCGATCGCAAAGCCCGTCAACTCGCGCGCAAGCGATGCCGACAACGCACGCGCGAGCGCCCCGCTGCGGACCTGATCGACCGCCGTACTCCACACGTGTGCAGGCGAACCCATCACGCCTCGCCCCACTTGCGCATCGCGGGACACGTACCACCACACGGCGAGCGCGGCTATCGGCAGCACGAGTCCGCGCCACGATCCTTTGACTGTTCCCGCTTCCCAATCCAGAGTCGACATGGCTGATCCTCAATTGACGCGGCCGCGTTGCAGCTTGCGCTCGAATGCATCGAGCAGGCGATCTGCCGCATAGCCGATTGCGCCGACGATCAGCACCGCGGCCAGCACGAGATCGAGCTGAAAAAGCTGACGTCCATACACGATCAGATAACCCAGCCCTTCCGACGACGCGACGAGCTCGACGACGACGAGCGTCAGCCACGCTTTCGTGAACGCGAGCCGCACGCCCGTGCCGATGACCGGAATCGCGGACGGCAAAGTCACGCGCGTGATGACTTGCCAGCGCGTATAGCGATACACCGACGCTACTTCCTGCAACGCACGCGGCGTGCCGCGAAAGCCTTGCAGTGTCGAGAGCGTGACGGGCACGAGCGCCGCATGCCCGATCAGCAGATACTTCAGCGGCTCGCCAATGCCGACGACGATCATGAGAAACGGCAACCAGCCGAGCACCGGCACTTGCACGATCGCGTTGAAGCTCGGCAGGACGTAGGCTTCCAGCGTGCGCGACAGGCCGAGCAATCCGCCGAGCGCGATGCCGAGCAGCACGCCGCCGCCGAATCCGACAGCGGCGCGCGTCGTGCTCGCCAGCAGATGCGTCCACAACTCGCCGCTCTTCGCGAGTGCGCCGAGCGTTTCGAAGACGAGCGCGGGCGCCGGCAACACTTGCGCGGAGATCCAGCCGTAGTGCGAGCCGAGCACCCACAGCAACGCGCAGACGCTGGGCACGATCCACGGCAACGCAGTCCAGCCGATCGTGCGCCACGCATCAGTCGATGACATTCCGCGCGCACGATCCGCGGGCTGAAACACACGCGTCAGTGCATTGGCCATTTATCTGTTCTCCGCGAGACGTTCGCCGGAAGGCTTGCCCGTTGCATCGAAACGCGGCCAGTAGGCTTCGAGCTTCAGCGACTTCAGCGCCTGATCCAGATACTTCGGCTCGAACCATCCATTCACGCTGACGGGCTGACGAATCAGATTCAGACGCAACGCATCGTCGGCGACGGCCTGATAACGCGCGACCAGAAACGGATCGATGAGCGGCGACATGCGGTCCTTCATCGATTGATTCGCAAACTCGGACGACCACGATTCGACCGGCACGCCGCTCTTCGCCCACAACGCGAAGAGTGCATGGCGATGGGTTTCATCGGACGACCATTGCGCGGCCTGCACCACGGCGGTCACGACCTTCTGCACCGTGTCGGGATGCGCGCGCTCGTAGTCTTCGAGCACGAGAAGATGCGCCTGGCGCGTGAACTGCACGCCGTCATCGCGCGATGCATAGACGATCTTCGCGAGCCCCTGACGTTGCAGCTTGAAGAGCGAGTAGTCGAGGAACACCGCATCGACGCCCTTCGACGCCAGCGCGGCCTGCGAGGCAGCGGTATCGAGATTGATGACGCGCAGATCGCGTTCGCTGAGGCCGTTTTGCTTCAGCACGTTATCGGCGACGAGTTGCAGATTCGTCCCGCGAAAGATGCCGACGCGCTTGCCCTTCAGATCCTTGACGCTCTTGATGTCCGAATCAGGAGGCACCGCGAGGTACACACCGGTCCGGACGTTCGACGCCAGCAGCAGATGCGTCTTCAATCCGTTCGCGCGGCCGAGCACGGAAGGCAAATCGCCCTGATACGCGAAGTCGAGCTGCTTGTTCGCGAGCGCCTCGTTGACGGCGGGTCCCGCGCCCTTGAAGAAGATCCACTCGACCTTGATGTGCTCGGGCTGCAACGCATCTTCGACGCGATGCTGCAAAAGCGCGGTCGCCGCGGGCGAGCCGCCGAAAACGGGCGGATCGCCGGTTCCCTGCTGCGCGACGCCGATGCGCACCACGGCCGGATCGGCGGCCTGCGCGGGACCGATGAGCGCAGCGAACAGCGTCGCCGCGCCGACGAAGAGCTTGAATCGTAGTGTCATCGTGCAATGAGAAAGAGTGGATCGCCGGCGATGCGATCGCCGGTGCATGGGGTATCGCGCCACGCGTCAGGCGGTGCGCGTTTCCTGCTTGACGATGCGGCTCTTGCGCCCGTCGATGCCTACGGGCACATCGCCGTGCACGGTCGCGCGACGCACGACGCGATGCGCATCGGCGTAGTCGGCCACCGCGTAATGCTGCGTCGCGCGGTTGTCCCAGATCGCGACATCGCCTTGCGTCCAGCGCCAGCGCACGGTGTTTTCGAGGCGCGTGACGTGATCGTGGAAGATTTCGGCGAGACGGTCCGAATCGCGCTGCGAAAGACCGATGAAGCGCTGCACGAAGTGACCCAGCACGAGCGTGCGTTCGCCCGTTTCCGGATGCACGCGCACGACCGGATGCTCCGTTTCATAGAGCGTCGAGGTGAATTGCTTACGGTACTCGCGCTCGGATTCCGTATCGGGCACGTTGCGCGTGGCGGCATAGTCGTAGGCGTTCGAATGCAGCGCCCAGAGTTTGTCGGCGAGATCGCGCAGCGCTTCCGGCAGGTTCGCATATGCGGCGGCCGTGTTGGCCCATACCGTGTCGCCGCCGGCGGGCGGAATCACGACGCCGCGCAGAATCGAAATCTTCGGATAAGCATCGACGAACGTGACGTCCGTATGCCATGAATTCGCGCGCGTGCCATGCTTCGAATCGAGTTCGAGCAGACGGCTTCCACTCGAAAGCGACGGCACGGTCGGATGCGCGACGGTCTCGCCGAAACGCGCGGCGAAGGCTTCCTGCGCGGCGTCGTCGAGATGCGACTGGCCGCGGAAGAACAGAACCTTGTGTTCGAGCAGCGCATTGTTGATCGCGGCGATGGCGTTATCGTCGAGATCGGCGGAAAGCGTCACGCCGCGCACTTCCGCGCCGATGCGCCCGCCGATCGGGCGCACCTGGAACGGTTCATTCGACGTGACGGGAGACAGCGTGGATTCGGCGGCGAGCGTGGAAAGTTCGGACATCGAAAATCTCCGTTGTGGTTTGCGTTTGTCGGATGCAGGCCGCATTCGATGCGACGGAAACATTGAAGCATCGACAAGACGCGTCGCCAACGAAGCGTTTCGACTATGCATATCGCTGCAATCCCGCGATGCTTTCCCGCAGCTCGCCCATTGCGCGCCGTAGCCGAATTCGTTCGTTGCTTTCGCGGCCGCGTGCGATGCCTTCCTCTGCGATACCGAGTTACCTTTTCGTATTTGCAGCGCGTACCAGGCTTGCTCGGCAGTACCTCAGAAGAACAGCAGGCTGCGCAACTCGATGCTGCGGCGTGGCCGTGCATCGGGCGGCGATGCGGGATCGTCGAAGGCCGTGTGCGCGGTGAAACGCGCAACGCCGTCGCCGGCCGAGTCGTAGATCTTGATGAGCAGCGCCTCGTCGGGCGACATCAGCGGGAAGTAGTACCAGCGATGCAGCGGGTTATGCACGAACGCGTAGGTTTCGCCCGTCATCGTCGGATAGATGAAGTCCTGCGCGACCGCATCGCGTTCGTCGATGCTGCGCGAATCGCACAGTGCGAGCGGTGACGATTCCACGACCTCGCCCACCGGCCGCCACAGATTGACGATCGCAAAGCGCCCTTGCAGCAGGCGGGCGGCTTCATCGTCGGGAAGATGATCGCGCACCCGGCGCGGCCCGGAAACGAAGGTCTGATCGTTGTGGATCAGATGCACCGGCTCCTTCACGCCGTTCGCGCGTGCCGCCGCGCCATCCCGCAGTGTGTGATCGAAGATGACGACGCGCTTCGCCCCCGTCCATTGCTTCAGCAGGCGCTCGGATTGCGGGTAGTAGACCGAACGAATCGCGGCATCGTCGGAGAAATCGCTGAGCGCGCTCGCTTCGCGATGCAACTCGAAACCATTCCGGTCCAGCGACAGGCCGCCCGGCGGCGGTCGCAGCCGCGCATTCGAAATCCTCACCGCGTGCGTGCGATATTCGCCGGTGCGGCGCGGCACGCCGGGCGGCGGATCGTAGGCGTAGGAGGCGGGCTTCACGCCCGTAGGCACGAGATAGTTCAACCCGGCCTCGACTTCGACCGGCTGCTCGATCACGACATCGCTCATGATTGCACGCCCCGCTGGCTAGGTTCGACAGATCGAATCTAGGCTCGCCGGAACGGTTCAACAACGAAGCTTTTCTGCAATGCATTGCACGCGAGGAACGCGCGGCATCGTCAGACGGTCGATCAGCCCGAGCGCAAGCGCGACCAGCGGTGGCTCGAGGTCATAGCTGCTCGCCTGGCCCACGCGCCTGCCGCGAAGATGGCCGTCGACACCAGATAACGGCGAATAGCGGCGATTGCGCTTAGCTTCTGATGATTCATCGTTTAGCGTTGGCGCACCGGTTGCAGATAATCGACGCTTTCACGAATCACATCGGAGCGCCATGCCTTTCGATCGCAATGCTCCCCTGCCTTCCGGCGTCGAAGTCGGCGCAGCGTGGGGTCCCGGTCCCACGGAACGGTACGCCGCGCTCGCCGCGCGCTTTCGGCCCGTGTTCGCTCGCATCCGCGCACAGAGCGTCGCGCGCGAGCTCGAACGCCGTCTTCCCACCGACGAAATCGCCTGGCTGCGCGACGCCGGCTTCACGTCCTTGCGCGTGCCGGCCGACTATGGCGGCCAGGGCATCCGCCTCGTCGAATTGTTCGAATTGCTGATCGAGTTGTCGGAAGCCGATTCGAACATCACGCAGGCGCTGCGCGCGCACTTCGGCTTCATCGAGCACGCGCTCGACAGTCCCGTCGAACGACGCGAGCGATGGCTCGCGCGGCTCGCGAAGGGCGTCATCGTCGGGGCGGCGTGGTCCGAGACGGGCGAAGCGCCGCGCAGCCAGTTCGCGACGCGCCTCACCCGCGACGCGAACGGCTGGCATCTGAACGGCACGAAGTTCTATACGACCGGCTCGCTCTTCGCCGACTGGATCCACGTCGGCGCAACCGATGCGGACGACGAGGCCGTGTCCGTCACGGTCGATCGTCGTGCGGACGGCGTCGAAGTGATCGACGACTGGGACGGCATGGGCCAGCGCCTCACCGCGAGCGGCACGAGCCGCTTCGACAACGTGAAGGTCGACGAACGCGAAATCGTCGCGGGCCGCGCGCCGTTCCCGTACTCCGAAGCGTTCTATCAGCTCGTGCATCTGGCGACGCTCGCGGGCATCGGCCGGGCCGTCGCGAGCGATGCGGCCGCCGCCATCGCCGCGCGCACGCGCAGTTACAGCCACGCGGTCAGCACGCACGCCGCGGACGATCCGCAATTGCTGCAAGTAGTCGGCCGCGCCCGCGCGCACGCCTGGACGGCCGGCGCGATCGTCGCGCAGGCGGCGCGCGCGCTCGAACGCGCGGCGGCGTCGTTCGACAGGCCGGATGCGCTCGCCGTCATCGCGGAAACGGAGATCGAGATCTGGCAGGCGCAGACGGTCGCGTCGCAACTCGTTCTCGACGCGAGCGCGAGCGTGTTCGACGCGCTCGGCGCATCCGCGACGCTGCGCACCGCCGGGCTCGACCGCTACTGGCGCAACGCGCGCACCATCGCGTCGCACAATCCGCGCATCTACAAGGACCGGATCGTCGGCGATTTCGCCGTGAACGGCACGCTGCCGCCGGGCCAATGGCGCATCGGCGTGGCCTGACTTTTTCTTCGTTCGCCCCGCCCTTTCATGAGCAAGAAGCACATCATTCTGAACGCGTTCAACATGAACTGCGTCGGCCATATCAATCATGGCCTCTGGACCCATCCGCGCGACCGTTCGACGGACTATCGCAAACTCTCCTATTGGACCGACCTCGCGAAGCTGCTTGAGCGTGGCCTCTTCGACGGGCTGTTCATCGCGGATATCGTCGGCGTGTACGACGTTTATCAGCAATCGGTCGATGTCACGCTGAAGGAGTCGGTGCAGTTACCCGTCAACGATCCGATTATGCTCGTCTCCGCGATGGCCGCCGCGACGCAGAACTTGGGCTTCGGCATCACCGTCAATCTCACCTATGAAGCGCCGTATCTGCTCGCGCGGCGCTTCTCGACGCTCGATCATCTGACCGAGGGACGTATCGGCTGGAACATCGTGACCGGCTATCTCGACAGCGCCGCCCGCGCGATGGGCGCAACCGAGATGATCGCGCACGACGAGCGCTACGATCGCGCCGACGAGTATCTGGACGTGCTCTACAAGCTGTGGGAAGGAAGCTGGCAGGACGATGCCGTGCTGCGCGACCGCGAGGCGCGCGTGTTCGCCCATCCCGCGAAGGTGCGCAAGGTGCGGCATCGCGGCCGTTATTACGACGTCGACGGTTATCACCTGTGCGAGCCGTCGCCGCAACGCACGCCGGTGCTGTTCCAGGCCGGATCGTCGGGGCGCGGCCAGGCGTTCGCCGTGCGTCATGCCGAATGCGTGTTCGTGTCGAGCCAGAGCAAGGAAGGCACGCGCAAGCTCGTGAACGCGCTGCGCGCGCAAGCCGTCGAAGCCGGACGCGATGCGGGCGATCTGAAGATCATCATGGGTATCACCGTGGTAGTCGGCCGCACGCAGCGCGAAGCCGAAGAGAAGTTCGCCGAGTACGCGCGGTATGCGAGTCCTGAAGCGGGTCTCGCGCACTTCGCGGCGGGCAGCGGCATCGACTATTCGACCTACGCGCCCGATGACGAAATCGCGCCGCCCGGCGGCCACAAGGGACGCGGCATCGAATCGTCGGTGCAGCGCGTGACCGACGGCAAGCGCGGCGTCACGGTGCGGCATCTGCTCGACCAGATGCAACTGGGCGGCCGCTACACGACGATCGTCGGCGACCCGGTTCAGGTGGCCGACGCGCTGCAATCCTGGGTCGACGAAGCCGGCATCGACGGCTTCAATCTCACGCGGACCGTGACGCCGGAAAGCTACGAGGACTTCATCGATCTCGTCATTCCGGAATTGCAGTCGCGCGGCATCTACAAGACGGCGTATGCAGAAGGCACGCTGCGCGAGAAGCTCTTCGGCGGCGGCGCGCGGCTCGGCGCGCGTCACACGGCCGCCGGCTTCCGCGATCCGTCCGGGCCGGCCGACAGGCAGGCGACATGAGCGCCGCGACGCCCCTGCTCGAGATCGACGAGTTGAGCGTGTCCTTCGGCGGCCATGCGGCGGTTCGCCCGTTCGATCTGACGATCGCGCGTGGCGAGATCGTCGCGCTCGTCGGCGAATCGGGCAGCGGGAAATCGACCGTCGCGCTCGCGACGATGGGACTGCTGCCGGAACGTGCGCGCGTGCAAGGCGCGATCCGCTTCGAAGGGAAACCGCTCTTCGCGCAAAGCGAGCGTGAATGGAGCGCGCTGCGGGGCGATCGCATCAGCATGATCTTTCAGGAGCCGATGACCTCGCTGAATCCGCTTCAGCCCGTCGGCAAGCAGGTCGCCGAAGCGCTCACGCTGCATCGCCCGATGTCCGCTCAGGCCGCGCGCAAGGAAGCGCTCGAGCTGCTCGAACTCGTGCATCTGCCGGAGCCGCGCCGGCGCTTCGCGCACTATCCGCATCAACTGTCGGGCGGACAGCGGCAACGCGTGATGATCGCCATCGCGGTCGCGTGCCGGCCCGGCCTCCTGATCGCCGACGAGCCGACCACCGCGCTCGACGTCACCATTCAGGCGCAGATTCTGGCGCTGATCGACCGCCTGCGGCGCGAACTGTCGATGGCCGTGCTGCTCATCACGCACGATCTCGGCGTGGTCGGGCGCTGGGCGGATCGCGTGGTCGTGATGAAGGACGGCGCGAAGGTCGAGGAAGCATCGAGCCGGCAACTGTTCACGCAGCCCGCGCAACCGTACACGCGCGCGCTGCTCGGCGCGTCGCTGCATTTCGGCGCGGGACTGCATTATCGCGACGCGCGGCTCACCGACGCGCCGCGCGCCAAGCCGCGATCCACCGCCGAAACGCCCGCGCGCGTGCTGCTGGACGCCCGCGACGTGCGCGTCGACTACGGCGGCGTGCGCGCCGTGGACGGCGTCAGCTTCGAGATTCGCGCGGGCGAGACAGTGGGCCTCGTCGGCGAATCGGGATGCGGGAAGTCATCGCTGTCGCGCGCGCTGACGCGGCTCGTGGAGCCCACGGGCGGGCGCATCGTCTTCGACGGCGACGATGTCACGCATCGTGGACGGCGTGCGTTGCGGCCCTATCGCCGCCGCGTGCAGATGATCTTTCAGGATCCGTACGGCTCGCTCAATCCGCGTCATACCGTCGAACGCACGCTCGGTCATGCGCTCGCCATTCACGGCGTCTCGAACCGGCGCGAACGGCACGACAGGATTCGCCGCATCGTCGATGCCGTCGGTCTGCCGGAATCGGCGCTGCGGCGCTATCCGCACGAGTTCTCCGGCGGGCAGCGGCAGCGCATCGGCATCGCGCGCGCGCTCGTGCTGCGGCCGGAACTCGTCATCTGCGACGAGCCCGTGTCCGCGCTCGACGTCTCCATTCAGGCGCAGATTCTCGACCTGCTCGCCGACCTCAAGCACGAGCTGGGCCTCGCGCTGCTCTTCATTTCGCATGACCTGTCGGTAGTCCGCTATATCGCCGACCGCGTGCTCGTGATGCAGGCGGGACGCATCGTCGAGAGCGGGGATCACGCTTCGATCTGGACTTCGCCGCAACACACCTACACGCGCGCGCTGATCGACGCGGTGCCGTCATCGCATGCGCCATTCTTATTCGATACAAGGAAAATTGATCGTGACTTTCAAGCGCAAGCCGCAGCCGACCTCGACCTCGACCTCGACGCTTCTGTTCCGCGATGATCCGCTGGGCGCCGCCGTGGCCGATCTGAAGCGGCGCAGGCTGCTCAAGGGCGCGGGCGCGCTCGTCGCGGGCGCGGCGACGCCGTTCGTGTTCACGGGCAACGCCTGGGCCACGACCGAAACGACGCCGATCACGCTGATCGGCGCGAAGCGCGGCGGCACGCTCACGGCGGTCATCCATCCGGAACCGCCGACGCTCGCCTTCTTCGTCAACTCCGCGACGATGATCGGCGCGGTCGCAAGCAAGATCTTCGACGGCCTCGTCGAATACGGCCCGGACCTCAAGCCGCGCCCGCAGCTCGCGGAGAGCTGGACCGTCTCGCCCGACGGCCTCGCATGGACCTTCAGGCTGCGCCGCCATGCGCTGTGGCACGACGGCCAGCCCTTCACGTCCGCCGACGTCAAATTCTCAGCCGAGGAAGTGTGGTTGAAGATCAGCCCGGCGTCGCGGCGCGTGCTGCAATACCTGACGAAGATCGATACGCCGGATGCGCATACGGTCGTGCTGCATCTGTCGAAATCGACGCCCGCGACCTTCGGCATTCTCGATTCGCTCGGCACGCCGATCCTGCCGAAGCATCTCTATGAGAATACGGACATCCGCAACAATCCGTACAACAACAAGCCGGTCGGCACGGGTCCGTTCAAGTTCACGGAATGGGCGCGCGGCGACCGCATCGTGCTCGACCGCTTCGACAGGTATTGGGCGCCGGGTCAGCCGTATCTCGACCGCATCACATGGAAAATCACGCCCGACGTTTCCGGCCGCGCGACCGCGCTGGAAACCGGCGCGGCGCAATATGGCGAACGCAATCCGGTGACTTTCGCCGATGCCGACCGGCTCGCGAAGCTGCCCCATCTCGTCGTTTCGCGTGAAGGCTATAACGGCTACGCGGCGTGGCTCTGGCTGGAACCGAATCTGCGCGATCCGATTCTCGGCAAGCTCGAAGTGCGTCAGGCGATCGCGCACGCGATCAACCGCGACGTGCTCGTCAAGACCGTGTGGGGCGGCTACGCGGTGCCCGCGACGGGGCCGGAGTCGTCGCTGGTGAAGTCTTTCTATACGGCGGATACGCAGCAGTATCCGTACGATCCGAAGCGCGCCGAGGCCTTGCTCGACAAGGCCGGATTCCCGAAGAAGGCGGACGGCTGGCGCTTCAAGCTCGATCACGATTTCATTCCCTACGGCGACGACTATCGGCGCACCGGCGAGTTCGTGCGTCAGGCGCTGCGGCGCGTGGGCATCGACGTGAATCTGCGCGGACAAGACTTGCCGACGTGGATCAAGAACGTCTTCACCGATTACAACTTCCAGCTCATCAGCAGTTGGGGCACGGACGGCCTCGATCCGCAGATCGGCATCGAGCAGCATTACTGGTCGAAGGCGGCCTCCAACGGCACGCCGTGGTTCAACGCGTCCGGCTATGCGAGCACCGAGATGGACCGCGTGATCGAAGCGGCGCAGACGGAAACCGATCCGGCCAAACGGCGCGACCTGTACGTCGAGTTGCAGAAGATCGCGCAGCGCGACCTGTCGCTCATCAATCTGTTCGAGTTCCGCTGGTTCGGCGTGTGGGCGAAGGACTTGCGCAACGTCACCGACACCGCCAGCCATTCGCGCGCCAATTTCGCGCGCGTCTGGTTCGACAAGGCGTGACCGTCATGCGGCTTACATCGGCGCTCGCGGGACGCAGGATCGGGCACAGGCTGATTCAGCTCGTGCTCGTGCTGCTCGGCACCACCGTGCTCAACTTCGTGCTGCTCAAGCTGATGCCCGGCGATCTCGTCGATGTCATCGCGAGCGAGAGCGGCAACGTGTCGCCGCAATACGTCGCGCAGTTACGCGAAGCATATGGCTTGAATCACGGCGTCGGGTGGCAACTGCTGCATTACATCGAACATGCGCTGCGGCTCGATCTCGGCTTTTCGTTTCGCTTCGGCGAACCGGTCGCGTCGCTGATCTTCGCGCGCCTGCCCGCCACGCTCGCGCTGATCGGCACGGCGCTCGTCGTCTCCGTCAGTCTCGGGCTCATGCTCGGCGTGCTCGCCGCGCGCCGCCCGCACGGCGTCGTCGATACGCTCGTCTCCACGCTCGCGACCATCGGCTATTCCGCGCCGATGTTCTGGACCGCGCTGCTCCTGATCGTCGTCTTCGGCGTGCATCTCGACTGGCTGCCGATCGGCGGTGTCGCCGATACAAACGTTGCGCATCGCGGCGTTTCGCGCCTGCTCGATCATCTGCGCCATCTCGTGCTGCCCGCCGCGACGCTCGTGCTGTATTACGTGGCCATTTTCGCGCGGCTCGCGCGGGCTTCGATGATCGAGACGCTGCAGGAAGATTTCATCCGCACCGCGCGCGCGAAGGGCGGCCGGCCGTGGTACGTGACGACGCGTCATGCGCTGCGCCATGCGGTGCTGCCCGTGCTCACGATGCTCGGCCTGCAGGGCAGCGCGCTGATCGGCGGCTCGGTGATCGTCGAGACGGTGTTCGGCTGGCCGGGGCTCGGGCAACTGTCGTTCGAGGCCATCAAAAGCCGCGACGTCAACCTGCTGGTCGGCGTGCTGCTGCTCTCGGCGTGTCTCGTCGTCCTGCTCAATCTGATGGTCGATCTGCTCTACGGACTCGTCGATCCACGCACGAGGTCGAACCGATGAAGCCGCTCACTTTCCTGCGCCAGCCTTCCGCGTTCGTCGGCGCGCTCCTGCTCGCGCTGGCGCTTGTCGCGGCGCTCTCGGCCAACTGGCTCTTTCCCGGCGATCCGCTCGACATGGTCGCCGCGCCCTATCAATGGCCCGGCGCCGATCGCGCGTTTCCGCTCGGCACCGACCTGATGGGCCGCGACCTGCTCGCCGGTCTCTTTCACGGCGCGCGCGTCTCGCTGTCCGTCGGCGGGACGGTCGCCGTTATCGCGCTCGTGCTGGGCGTGCTGATCGGCGGCGTCGCGGGTTACTTCGGCGGCGCGATCGACCGCGTGCTCATGGCGATCACCGAGTTCTTCCAGACCGTGCCGCCGTTTCTGCTCGCGATCATCCTCGTGGCGATTCTCACGCCGTCGCTTTCGACGATCGTGTTCGCGCTCGGCGTGACCGCGTGGCCGGGCATCGCGCGGCTCACGCGTGGCGAGTTCATCGTGCTGCGCGAGCGCGAGTTCGTCCGCGCGAGCATCGCGCTCGGCGCAAGCGATGCGCATCTGATCTTCATCGAGATCCTGCCCAACGCGCTCACGCCGATTCTCGTTTCGACCGCGCTGCTCGTCGCGAACGCGATTTTGTCGGAGGCGGCGCTGTCGTTTCTCGGGCTCGGCGATCCGAACGTGGTGAGCTGGGGCTCGATGGTCGGCACCGGGCGCGAAGCCCTGCGCACCGCGTGGTACATGATCGCGGTGCCCGGCTCGGCGATCGCCCTGACGGTGCTCGCGCTCAATCTGCTGAGCGATGCGCTGCACGCCGCGTTCAATCCGCGTCTGTCGAGAAGCCGCCGCGACGATGCGGCGTCGCGGCTCGAAGCCGTCGAAGGGCTGCGGCCTTGAGCGTTGCGCCGCAGCGTTCCCGCTTACTGCGCCGGCTTGGAGAATCCCGCGAAGCGCTGCTCGATCACGCGCGCGAAATCCGCCGACCGGTACGCGTTTGCGATGTCCGTCACATACGGCTTGTTCAGATCGGCCGTGCGTACCGCAACGAGATTCAGGTAGTACGGCGGAATCTTTTCGAGCAGGAGCGCGTCATTGAGCTTGAGGCCGGCCGCGAGCGCGAAGTTGCCGTTCACGAACGCATAGTCGACGTCATCGAGCGAGCGCGGCAGTTGCGCGGCTTCGAGCGGCACGAGCTTGATCCTGTGCGGATTCGACGCGATATCCCGCTCCGACGATTTCACCGGATCGACGCCGGACTTGAGCGTCACCCAGCCGAGTTGCTGCAACAGAATGATCGCGCGCGCCTGGTTGGTGACGTCGTTCGGCAGCGACACCGTCGCGCCGTCCTTCAGCTCGTCGAGGCGCTTGTGCTTGTGGCTGTAGAGTCCGATCGGCGCGGTGGGCACCTTCACGAGCTCCGAGAGCGCGAGCTTGTGATCCGCCGAGAACTTCTTGAGATACACCTCGTGCTGGAATGCGTTGGCGTCGAGCGCGCCGTCGGCGAGCGCGAGGTTCGGCTGCACGTAGTCGCTGAACTCGACGATCGTCACCTTGTAGCCTTCCTTCTCCAACTGTGGCTTGATACCGTAGCGAATCTGGTCCGAGTACGGACCGGCCGTCGCGCCGAAGCGAATCTCGGGCTTGTTCGGATCGGCGGCCTGCGCGAGCGATGCGATCATTGCGCTCAATGCGATGGCCAGCACGCCGGCCCGCAACGGATGGAACTTCTTCATTGGGTTCTCCTCTTGCTTCGCGCGCGCGAGGCAGCGAAGCGGTTATCGTCCATGGTGCGCGACAAGCTTACAAATCGGCCCATCCAAGCCAAACCAATGTATTTATCTATGGTTTTCCGGTTTGACGCCAAAGCCGGGCATCGAACACGGCGCACCCTTCATCGACAGGAGACACTGCAATGAGCCGCACTCAAGACGCCCCGTGGGCCGAGCCTTTGGAAGCGGTGCTGCGCGAATGGGCGAAAACCGCCGCGGCACGCGACAAGGCCGGCGGCACCGCCTTTCATGAGCGCCGCCTGTTGCGCGAGAGCGGCCTGCTGCGACTGTCGTTGCCGGTGGAGTACGGCGGCGATGGCGCTCCGTGGTCGACGACGCTCGATGTCGTCAGACGGATGGCACGAGTCGACAGCTCGCTCGCGCATCTGTTCGCGTTCCATCATCTGCAACTCGCGACGATCCGCCTCTTCGGCAGCGATGCGCAGATTCGCCATTGGTCGCGTGAGACTGTCGCGCAGGGCTGGTTCTGGGGCAACGCGCTCAATCCGCTCGACAAGAGCACGCGCGCGCTGCCAGGCGACGCCGGCGGCTATGTCTTCGATGGCCGCAAGAGCTTTTGTTCCGGCGCCCGCGATTCGGACCAGCTGCTCGCGTCCGCGTTCGATGGCGACGGGCGGCTGCTGATCGGCATCACACCGACGAATCGCGCGGGCATCACCGTGCTCGACGACTGGGACAACATGGGGCAGCGCCAGACCGACAGCGGCACGGTGATCTTCGAGCGCGTGCCCATCGCGGCGGACGAATTGCTGCTCAATCCCGGACCGCTTTCCAGCCCGTTCGCGACGCTGCGGCCGCTGCTCGCGCAGTCGATCCTGTGCCATATCTATCTCGGCATCGGCGAAGGCGCATTGCAGGCGGCGCGCGACGCGACGCTCGCGCAGACGCGGCCGTGGATTGCCTCGCAGGCCGAGCGTCCCGCCGAGGATCCGTATGTGATCGCGCACTACGGCGACTTCTTTGTCGCGCTCGAAGGGGCGTGTCTGCTAGTCGAACGTTCGATGCAGGCCTTCGATCGCGCGTGGGCGCGCGGCCTTTCCCTCACCGAAAGCGAGCGCGGCGAAGTGGCCGTCGCAGTCGCCACGGCGAAGGTTGCGGCGGCGCGCGCGGGGCTCGACGTCGCGCATCGCATGTTCGAAGTGACGGGCGCGCGCTCGACGACGGCGGCGTTGCGGCTCGACCGCTTCTGGCGCAATGTGCGCGTGCATACGCTGCACGATCCGCTCGATTACAAGGTGCGCGAGCTGGGCGACTGGGCGCTCAACGGACGAATTCCGAAGCCGTCGTTCTATTCGTGAGACGACGCGCCGCGCCATGCGCTTTCGCCATGGCGCGCGGCCATTCCAGCAAACTGCGCGCGATCTTCAGGCACAAGCCGCTGCATCGCAAGGCCAAGGCTCAATGGCGTTGAAGCGGCGCCGGGCGGATTAAAGACCGTGGTACTGAGCACGACGACAGGGGTTGGCAAGCGATTCTTCGGCGGTGCGGGTGTTCTGGTCGAAGAACTTCAAAATCGGCCTGCCATTTTCCAACGCCGCGCACTATTCGAATCCGGAAGTGGACCGACTGCTCGAAGCGGCCTCGGTGGAAACCGACGAAAACAGGCGCCGTCAGCTATTCCGGCAGTTCCAGCAGATCGTGCATGACGATATTCCGTCGATCGAGTTCGGCGCCAGTCCGAACATCACGATCGCATCGACCAAAGTGAAGAACCATGCATCCACAGGCGAAGGTCTGAGAGGCAATTTCGCGGACCTTTACATCCTGCCGTGACGCGCGCCGAAACCGAAGGCAGGCCGGCATAAGGTTATGCCAACGGATTGGTTATCGGAACGGGATCGGGTCCATAGAATGACCGGGTTCGCCATCCTCACGACAAGGACACAGTTCTCGTGCAACGACTCTCCCTTTCCCTTCTGCGCGCGCTGCTATGCGCATTTTTTGCCGTGGTCGTGAGCGCGACCGCGCAGGCGGAAACGCCCTTGCTCAAGATCGGCGTGACGAGCGGACCTCATGAGGAAATCTTCGAGGCGGTGAAAAAGGTCGCGGAGCGCGACTACGGTCTGCGCATCAAGATCGTGTCGTTCAACGACTATATTCAGCCCGACGCGGCCCTCGACGCAGGCGATCTCGATGCCAACAGCTACCAGCACCGGCCTTTCCTCTCCTCGCAGATTCGCGCGCGCGGCTACAAGCTGGTCGGCATCGGCCGCACGTGGATCGGGCCGATCGGACTCTATTCGAAGCGTTACCGGAAGTACTCGGACCTGCCGGACGGCGCGACCATCGGCATTCCGAACGATCCCGCCAACGAGAGCCGGATTCTCCTGCTGTTGCAGAAGGCGGGCAGCATTCGGCTGCGACAGGGCATCGATCCTGTCACGGGCGTCAACGCGACGCCCCTCGACATCATCGACAATCCCAGGCACTTCCGATTCAAGGAAGTGGATGCGGCGCAGCTTCCGCGCACGCTCGACGATTTCGACGCCACGACGGTCAATGCGGACTATGCGATCAAGGCCGGACTCAACCCGGCGAAGGACACGATCCTGCGCGAGGACGGCTCCGGGGTCTACGCGTGTCTGATCGCCGTACGCGAGCAGGATGCGAACAAGCCGTGGGTGCAGCAGATCGTCGCCGCCTATCAGTCTCCCGAAGTCAGGCAGTTCATCCTGTCGCGCTATCAAGGCGCGATCATTCCGGCGTTCTGAGGGGCCGACAGACGCGCCTTCGACGACCGATGCAAACCGCGGATAAGACACGATATCGCGCCGGACCGACTTCGCGCTCAGCGCGACAGAGACTGCGGAGCGTGCCCTCGCGGATGGGTATCGAGCGCGGGGGAGGCGTCGTCTTCCGGCTCGGCGGACAGGTCCCGCTTGAAGGTGCCCGAGCGCCGGTCCTGGCGCATTGGCGCTCGAACCGACGATGGTGCTGGCCGAAATGGCACGGGGTCGCCATCGACATGTCCGCGGCCCTGCAATGCCGTGAGTGATGGCGCGCCGGACTCAACGAGGCGCCGCCCTCGCAGCGGCATGAATGCTCGATCTCGAAGCGACGGTGGACAGGACGGCCGAAACGGTCAGACTGCCGCCGACGCACATCATGGCGATGACCAGTGCCCTAGCCAAGGTCACCGGATCCGGGGAAGTCCCCGCGACACTGAAGAAAACACCGCCGATGACCGCGACACCCAGTGCTGCGCTGATTTGCAACGCCGAATTCGTGATGCCCGCGATCATCCCGGAACCGGTCGCCGGTGCGCGATTGATAACCGAGCGCACCAGCGTCGGCAGCGCCCAGCCCTGACCGAATCCCAAGAGCGCTACTGCTGCTATCAGCGGAAACTGAGCCGGCATCTGTCCGGGCGCGCCGGCCACGAGGGCGGCGAGGAGTATGCAGCCGGCGGCCTCCAGCATCATGCCGATGGCGGGGACGCGGTCGCCGAAGAGGCGAATGGCCAGCGGGGTCGTCAGCGGCCCGATGAAGGCGCCGACACCGAACGGAAGGAACACCAGCCCTGTCTCGAATGGGCTCATCCCAAGCGCCGCCTGGAGGTAGACGGAGAACGTCAGGAAGAATGCAGAGACGACGTAGAAGAAGAGGACGCCCGTAAGCCCGCTCATCAGGCCGGGCCTGCGGATCAACTCCACGCTGATTAGAGGCACACCGCCTCGGCGGGCGTAGGCCATCTCATATCGGCAGAAGCCCACCCCGGCGACGGGGGATGCGATCAGCATTGCGCAGGCCCACCACGGCCAATCCAGCTCCCGCCCTTCGACCAGAGGCACGATGAGCAAGCCCAGCGTGAGTGCGCAGAGCAGCACGCCGATTCGGTCTACAGGTGCCGGGCTGTCACCGCGGACGTCGGGTAGCAACGGCAGCCCGAAGATCAGAACAGCGGCGACGACGGGCAAGTTGATGAGAAAGACGACGCGCCACTCAAGGTGAAAGACGTCCGCAGAGATCAACGCGCCCCCGAGCGCCTGCGCGGCTACGGCGGCCAGACCCACCGCCGCGCCGTATAGGCCCAAGGCGCGCGCACGCTCTTTCTCTGGAAACAGGGCGTGAATGGAGGCCAGTCCTTGCGGCGCCATGGCGGCGGCGCTCAGACCCTGCAGCACTCGCCCGAGGATCAGTATGGCGGGCGACGATGCGAGCCCGCAGATCACCGATGTCAGTCCGAAGCCCGTGACGCCGATCAGAAAGATACTTCGTCGTCCGAATAGATCGCCTAGCCGTCCGCCTGTGATAAGGAAAACCGCGTAGGCCGCGGCATATCCGGAAATGACGAGTTGCAGCTCCGCAGCGCTCGTGTGGAGCGTGCTTTGGATGGACGGCAGGGCGACGTTCACGATGAAGAAGTCCAGCGGCGGCAGAAATGCGCCCACCAGCAACACCGCGAACGCCGACCATCGACGTGTGGAAGAGGTTGTCATATGCATAAGTCCCGGCGGCCGCGGGCCGCATCAAGCCGGACGGCCGAAGCGCTCCGTTCCCGCGATGGGGTGCCAGTTCTGGAGCGGCGTCGCGTAGTGCATGGTGAAGGTGCGCTCCACGAATGCCCAGCGGCCTTCGCGTCGCTGATAGATGTCGCGGTATTGGCCGCTCACCTGGAGCGTGCCCTGATCGACGTCGTAGAAAAGACAGTCCGCCGCTACAAGGCCGTGGCCGTTGTCACCGTCCACCGTGATTAGCGCGTTCGCCATCCAATGATGCATGTGGGGCATGCGCTTCATGTTGATGCGCGCTTGCGCCAGGATCGCCTCCAGGCCATCGGAGTTGCCGTTCGCGCCCAGGTGCAGTCGCGAATCGGGATGCCAGAGCGTGGCCAGCAGCTCGTTATTCATGGTGTCGAACGCCTCGGCGTAGTTGGCGATCAGCGCCTCGATGGCGAAGCGGCTTTCGATGGCGTCAAGACGTGCTTCGAGTTCTTTGGACATTGGCTTATTCCATACCGAATGGTACACAAATAGCTAAAAAAACGCGGGATTCGTGTGATGACCCCGCGCGGCTCCGGCTTTACATACCGAATGGTACATATTTAAAAGAATACGGAAGGCTGTGTCAACCGCTTTCTTGAACGGCCCGCTGACATGCACCAGAGGTGCCAGCTCGCGACTTGCAACGAAATTATGTATCGACTAGTATGTATATTTCGACTGAAGGAGATGTTCATGGTTCAGCGGGGTCGGCCACGCACGTTCGACCGCGATGCGGCAATCATTTCGGCGATGCATCTGTTCTGGGAACATGGCTATGAATCGACGTCTTTGTCGCAGTTGAAGGCCGCGATCGGCGGGGGCATCTCCGCGCCTAGCTTCTATGCGGCCTTCGAGTCCAAAGAGGCGCTGTACAAGGAGGCGCTGGAACGATACATGGAGATTTACGGCAAGGTGACGCGCAGTCTCCATGACACGTCGCTTCCGCCACGGGAGGGCGTGTTTCTGGCGATGCTTCGGTCGGCAAGGATGCAGACCGAGAGCGGCCACCCGAAAGGCTGTATGGTCGCGCTAGGCGTTGTGGGGGCCAGTTCCACCGGCAGCGAAGCCGTCACTCAGTTGCTTCGTGAGGTGCGCAATCGCACGCGCGCTGGCTTCCGCGCCTGCGTGGCACGGGGCATCAAGAGTGGGGAGCTGCGCAGCAGCACGGATCCGGCGTCGCTATCCATCGCGCTCGACTGCTTTTTTCAGGGGTTGTCCGTGCTCGCCCGCGATTCAGTCCGGCATGCCGTCATCGAGAAGGCCGTGAACGACGCGATGGGGATCTGGGATGCCGCAGTAGACCGGCCGATGCCGCAGTAGTAGCGCGTGGTGCCGTGGAAGGCACCGATGCATATCATCACGATCGCCCATTCCCGCCGCCGCGCATGTACCGCTGTTAGCACCGGCAACACGCGGCCGGCCTCGTATATGTCGCGATACTGCTTCCGCTGTCCGTTCACGCGCTTCCAGATGACAAGGTAATCGCCCGCGTCATTCCGCAGGGACTCGGCCATCGGCCTTGCTGTCGCATGCGAATGAGGATGACCGGAAACTGGCGGGGATAGCGCTCTCCGCGCTGTATTCGACGGGGCGCATGGCGCATGGCGAGCGACAGAGCGCGTCGTCTCCCTGCTTTCGTTTGAAGGATGTCTGTCGGCCGAATTTGCGCCGACGCTCCGCTCTGCGTGAAAGAGCCGACAAAAAACTTGACTATACGAGCATATGCACCTAATCTCCATCTCAAGAGAGCATATGCTCTCACTTTCAAACGGAGGGAAGCGATGAACGGACCTGAGATTCTTGTGAGCGGTGCAACCGGACGGACCGGAGGGAATGCTATTGACGAACTGCTCGAGATGGGCAAACGCGTGCGGGCATATGTGCGTACGGATGACGATCGAGCGGAAGCGCTGAGGCAGCGCGGCGTCGATGTCGCGGTCGGGGACTTTACCGACATCGACGATATTCGGGCAGCGATGGAAGGCATCCGATCGGCCTATTTCCTTCATCCGATTGCGCCGGGAATCATCGGGGCCGCGGCCTATTTCGCGCAGGCAGCAAAGGAAGCGGGCGTCACGGCGATCGTCAACATGTCGCAGATTTCCGCGCGTCGGGAATCGATGAGCCACGCAGCACAGGATCACTGGGTCTCCGAGCGAGTCTTCGATTGGTCGGGTGTCGCGACTACGCATTTGCGCCCGACGTTCTTTGCCGATTGGCTCGTCTATCCGCATTTCGCGCGGGAAATTTGGGCCACGAAGAAGATCGAATTTCCGTTCGGCAACGGCCGTCACGCGCCTATCTCCAGCGACGATCAGGGACGCGTGATCGCCCACATCCTCGCCAACCCCGAAGGCCACGAGGGCAGGACCTACACGCTCCACGGCCCCGTCGAGATGAATCACGTCGAGATCGCAGCCAAAATGAGCGAGGTTCTCGGCGCCCGGATCGAATACGCGCCGACTTCCATCGAGGAGTTTCGGATCAAAATGGAAACCCTTTACAAGTTTCCGCCGTTCCTCACGCAGCATCTGGTCGAAGTCGCGCAGGACTATCGCGACGGCATTTTCTCGGGCACTAACGACGCCGTCGAGAAGATCACCGGGAAGCCGCCGCTGTCGGTCCAGGAGTTCGTCGCGAAGTATCGGGACGCCTTCGTGTGAACAGGTCCTTGAATAGCTATCGCCGCACCTTTGCACGACGCGCGCGTAAGCTTCTCGCAATTAACCGAATGAGGAGTGCAACGGATGTTGCCAGTAAATAAGCCGCTCGGCATCGATCAATGCAACTGCTTCGCCGTGAGGAAGGCGAGCAGGCAGATCTCCCGACTCTACGATAGCCATCTCGAGCCCTCGGGTCTGCGCATCACGCAATTCCTCACCCTGGCCGCCCTGCGCGAAGTGGGAAGTACCCCGGTCAACGCGCTTGCCGAACGGCTCGATATCGAACGAACCGCGATGGGGAAGATGGTGGGCTTCCTGGAGCGCGACGGTTTCGTCACGATCAAGCCCTCGCCCACCGATGGCCGAAGCCGCCTTGTCGAACTCACCAAGGAGGGACGGCGCCTGCATGAAAGAGCAGCCCCTCTCTGGCAGGAAGCGCAACGGGAGTTCGAGCAGTTGAACGGTGCGGACAACGTTCTCGCGTTACGAGAACGGTTGAGAGGGGTACTCATCGGCGACGTGTCGATGCGTTCGTCGGAAGACTGAGCCTTCCGATGCACTGCGGCAAGAACGTCATTCGTCAAGCACGTGTTCCGCAACCAGATCACCGCACATGTCGAATCAATCGCGCAAACATCTTTCCTGCACGCCGGCACCGGCCACCCCCGGTCCGGCCTGCAACGCCAAAGACCCGCACGCGAGAATGAGGCCGACACCACACACTCCCGGCCATTGCCATACGCTCCACGCCCACACGCCCAGCAACGAACCGAGCGCGCCGCCCGCGAAGCGAATCGTCATATACAGCGTGTTAATGCGGCTCATCGCATCGCTCCTGATGCTCATGCTGCGTGCCATGTTTGCGACGTGTGCGCTTTGCAGCCCGAAATCGAGAAGGATCACACCGGCGATCAGACCGGCGATACCGTAGCCCACCCACGCGAAGATTGCGAACGCCATGAAGAAAATTGCGGAGCTCGCCAAAACCACAAGACGCGGATTGCGCTTGTCTATCAGCTTGCCCGCTCCCGTCGAGGCCAGCGCTCCGACCACGCCCACAAGTCCGAACAGACCGGCGATCTCGCTGCCGTAATGCGCATTCATGCTGCGCAAATGAAACGTCAGCGTGACCCAGAATGCGCTGAACGCAGCGAACTGAAGGGCCGCGATCGCCGACGTCCGGCGCAAGAGCGCCTCTTCGCGGATAAGCGTCCATAGCGAACCCATCAGGCGTCGGTACGTGCCCGACCAAGTCGGCGTCGAGCGAGGCAGCCTGTGCGACAGTACGGCGGCCGTGACAAGCATCGCTGCGGATGCAAGCCAGTACACGGTCCGCCATCCGCAATGCTGGGCGATCGATCCGGATACCGCGCGCGACATGAGGATGCCGGATAGCAATCCGAACATCACGATGCCGACCGCTTCGCCGCGTCGCTCGGGTCCTGCAATTTGCGCCGCGAAGGGCGTGAGCAACTGCGGCGCGACGCTGGTAAGCCCGGTCAGGAAACTGGCGGCCACGAGCCAGTCGAGTGTCGGTGACACTGCCACTGCGGCGAGTGCGAGGCTCGAGATGCACAGCAGCGTGCCCAGTATCGAACGTCGATCGAGCATGTCGCCCAGCGGAACGAAGAGCAGAAGTCCGAGCGCATAGCCGGTCTGCGTCGCAACCGATGCTGCACCGGCTGCGCGCTCGGTGGTGTGAAACGTGAGCGCGAAGTCGGCGAGCAAGGGCTGGTTGTAGTAGTTGTTCGCGACCACGATGCCCGCCGCCGCGGCCATCAGCCAATACACCGACCGTTTCATCTCTGTGCTCCTCAGGCTGCGCCCCGCCTTTGCTATTCCGTTTCCGACGAATGTAGACTATTCCGGATTTCGCCAGTATCCCTCTGATGCGGCAATCACCCTTGCTGAATACGGAAGAGCCGAATCATGGACCGCCTCGAAGCAATGAACGTCTACGTGCGGGTCGTCGATGCCGGTAGTTTGTCGGCCGCCGCGCGCGCGATTCCGATGTCGCTAACTTCGGTCAGCAGGCACATTTCGGCGCTGGAAGAGCATTTCGGCGCGCAACTGCTTCGACGCACCACACGCCATCTCGCGATGACCGACGAAGGTCGCATCCTGTACGACCGCGCGAAGGCAATCCTTGGCGAAGTGGATGAACTCGGCAGTGCGATGTCGGCGGGGCGTGGCAAGCTCTCTGGCCGCCTACGGCTCAGCGCGCCGAACCTGCTCGGCCGGCTGGTGATCGCGCCACTTTTGCCGCGCTTTCTCGAGCTTCATCCGGACGTGGCTGTTGATCTCCTGCTCGTCGATCGTGCGGTCAATCTGGTCGACGAGGGTCTGCATCTCGCCGTGCGCATCGGGCGTCTGCCGGATTCGAGCCTCGTCGCGCGCAAGCTCGGCGACATTCAGATGGTGACCTGCGCAGCGCCCGCGTACCTCGCGCATCGCGGCACGCCTCGTACTCCCGGCGATCTGCGCAAGCACGACTGCCTCGTCTTTTCAGACGCGCCTGGGGCCGTTGACTGGCGCTTCGAGTCGCGTGCGATGCGCACGCGCGTCAGCGTAACGGGCCGTCTGTGGATGAATAGCCTGGACGCGCTGGTACTGGCGTCGATTCAAGGTGCCGGGATCGTGCGCGCGCCCGCATGGCAGGTCGCGGAGCACGTCCAGTCGGGTCGCTTGCGGCCCGTCCTGGAGATGTACGCACCGCCCGCAACGCCGGTCCACGTGCTGTTTGAACGCGTGAAATTGTCGTCGCCGAAAATCCGGATCTTCGCCGACTATCTCGTCGAACATTGGCCATCCGCGTGACCGTCTTGCGCCAGGCAAGCGACGCCGCGCAAGTTCAACCGATCCGAACGCTGTCGAGAATCTCGTCTGAACCGGCCTCGAGCGGAGCGAAATTGGTCGAGCGCACATAATCCGGTCGCGGCTGCTCTACTTCTTCAGGCTTGTTCTTCACCTGGTTGTAGACGATATAGGCCTGCCATCGATCGTCACCGGACAGGTTATGACCCGACGCATGCACAATGTTCGCGTCGAAAAACACGACTGTTCCCGGGCGGCCGATGATAGGCACGGCCTTGGGATGGCTGGACAAGATATCGAGCATGGTCGGCTTCGGTACCACGTAGAAGCGATAACCGGTTGCCTCGTCGAACGTCGGATCGAGCGAACCCAGTTTGTGGCTCCCCGGGATGAAGTAGAGACATCCGCCCATTTCGGTCGGCTGGTCGAGCATGACCAAGGCAGTTGTCATCCGCGGCTCTTTCACGCCGTCGATATGCCAGGTGCCGAAGTCTTGATGCCATTGCCAGACGGAACCGTCGATTGCCGTCTTCAAATTGCACTTCGTGTGATAGACGTAGAGCTGGTCATCGTCGATCAGTTGTTGTGCCGGCCCGAGCAATCTGGGAGAGCGCACTGCGGCGTGAAAAACCGCCGATGCCGTCGGACTTTCTGTCTCGTGAACCTTGTAGATGGTTTTTGCAATGCCGCCCGTTTTTTCCCGGACAAGATGGTCGGTGTCAATCTTCTGGATTCGGCGCAACTCCCTCTTCATATGCGCAATTTCTTCTTCTGAGAAAAGCTCCGGCAGAACAACGAATCCATCGCGCTCGTATGCTTCCAACTGTGACGCGGTAAGTTCCATGAGGGCTCTCCTGACTTGTCGGCGCAATGTCACGATCGTAAGACCGGTCACGTCCAATGTAAAAGATATAATAAGTTGCGTATCGACACCTCAGAGGTTCCACATGGAACTGCGTCATCTACGCTACTTTCTGGTGGTGGCACGCACACTCAACTTCACGAAAGCGGCGGATGAACTGCACATGGCGCAGCCGCCGTTGAGCCGGCAGATACGCGATCTGGAAGAAGAACTCGGCGTAGCGCTTTTTGAGCGACGGGGCAAACGAGTGTTTCTTTCGTCGGCGGGCCAGGTCTTCGAAGAACGGGCCAAGCGAATCCTGATGGAAACGAACTCCGCGATCGTGGATTCGCAACGCGCGGCACGAGGGGAAGTCGGCCGGGTGGCGGTGGGGTTCTTCGAGCACATCGCGTATACGCTGCTGCCGCCGCTCTTGCGCGAATTTCAGCAGCGTTATCCCGCGGTGACAGTCGAGCTTCGATGGTTTTCCTCCGCGGAACAGATCAATGCGCTCGACCGAGGGGACATCGATCTGGCGTTCGTCCGCTCTTTGCCGCCTGATACGCGACTGAACAGCGTCTTGTTGCTTCAGGAGCCGTTTTACGTTGCTATCGCCAAGGACAACCCACTCGCAGCAAAACGGCGGATTTCCATCAAGGACTGCAGGCAGTTGCGCGTCATCAATTACCGGAAAGATGTCGCGCCGGACTATCACGCCACCATCAACCAGTTGTGCGCGCTTGCCGGATTTTCCCCATCCACGAGCTTTGAAATGGGGCAGATCTACGCTTCGCTTGGCCTCGTAAGCGCCGGGTTTGGCGTGACGCTCGTACCGGCGTCAGTTCAACGAACGCACATGGACAACGTCGTCTATCGTCCTCTGCGCGAACAGCACGCGAAAAGCGAACTCTACCTCGCGTGGAAGGAACCCGGTCCGCCCCCCGCGCTAGGCTCTTTTGTTCAACTAGCGCGCGAGATAGCCGCGCACTACCCGCGAAAAGCGAAGGTCGAGTAAGCGCGAAGCGGTACGGTGTCAATGGCGATGAACAGGTTGGTTTTGAAAAAGGGAAAATGTCGGCGAACCTGCTCTGCTTTGCGGCCACCCTATGCGACGCTGATGCGATTGCTCGATCGCCACGCATTCGGCAAGATTCGGTGATCGCTTCGCCCGACGTCATCCGGCACACCGCCTGCATCGGCGCGCACTCATGCGTTTGCAACGTTCGCCATCGTATCCAAGAAGGTCGACATGAATTTCAGGTCCTTACAGTGCTTCGTCATTCTCGCGGAGGAACTGAACTTCAGCCGCGCGGCCGAGCGGCTGCATATCGCGCAACCGGCGTTGAGCCAGCAGATCCGGCTGCTGGAAGAGCGGCTCGGCACGCAACTCGTCGATCGCGCGAGACGCCCGCTGCGGCTCACCGAGGCGGGCCACTATCTCTGCACCGAAGCGCGTCAGATTCTCGGCTCGTGGGAACAAGCCAGTCTGGGCGCGCAGGAAATCGGCATCGGGCGGCGCGGCTGGCTGTCGATCGGGTTCACGCGATCCGCGATGTACAGCATCCTGCCGCCCGCGCTGAAGGCGTTCCATCACTCGTATCCGGAAGTCGAGCTCAAGCTCTTCGAGATGCTGACCGAAGAACAGACCGATGCACTGCGCGACCTGCGCATTCATGTCGGGATCGGACGTCAGCCGCTCGACATCCCCGGTTGCACGTCGTATCCGCTGCTG
Source organism: Caballeronia sp. NCF2 (assembly GCF_023631205.1). Taxonomy (NCBI): domain Bacteria; kingdom Pseudomonadati; phylum Pseudomonadota; class Betaproteobacteria; order Burkholderiales; family Burkholderiaceae; genus Caballeronia; species Caballeronia sp. NCF2. Next base: position 82,031 of record NZ_JALQDN010000096.1, read on the forward strand.
CGTGAACATGTGGTGGCCGTGCTGTCGCCGGATCATCCGCTGGCGGGCAGGAAGAAGGTGCGTATCGCCGAACTCGAAGATACGCCGCTCATCGTGTATCCGAAGCATCAGAACGCGCAGTTCAAGCGCACCGTGCAGTCCTTGTATCGCGATGCGGGCGTCACGCCTTTCATCGCTCATCAGGCTTACGAAATCCAGACGGCGATCGCGCTCGTCGCGGCGGGGCTCGGCGTGACCTTCGTCGGCGAATCGGTGGCGCGGCATGGACGCACCGACGTCGTGTTCCGTCAGCTCTCAGGCCCGGGTGCGTCGCGCTGGTCCACGCTCGCCGCCACGTTCCGCACGGACGACGATTCGGCGCATCTGCGTGCCTTTGTCGCGTGCCTTCCTCCGCCGCTGACCGGCGCCGCACTATAAGAGAACGCTTATAGAAGCATAAGGAACGCGTCTTGGACGCGGGCCGGCGCGCTACTTATCATCGATTTTCATGTCCTGGGCCGGCATGCCTTACGCGCAGCCGAACGGACAGACGAGCGGCGCAGGCCGTTTGTAAAGCGAGGCCGCAGAGCCTCGCGATCCGATGAAAAAGAACGTGGAGACGGCATGGCCCCATTCAACGAAGCAGCAACGATGCGAAAGGTATACGGGCGGCTCATGCCCCTGCTCTTCGCGATGATGTTCTTCAACTACCTCGATCGCATCAACATCGGCTTTGCCGCGCTCGACATGAACAAGGCGCTCGGCTTCAGCCCCGCCGTGTTCGGCTTCGCAGGCAGCATCTTCTTCGTCGGCTACATGGTGCTCGAGGTGCCGAGCAATCTGCTGCTGCATCGCGTGGGCGCGCGCCGCTGGATCGCGCGCATCCTGCTCACGTGGGGCGCGGTCGCGGCCGTCACCGCGTTCGTATTCGACGACAAGAGCTTCTACGTGCTGCGCTTTCTGCTCGGCGTCATGGAAGCGGGTTTCCTGCCGGGCGTCGCGGTCTATCTGACGAAGTGGTTTCCCGAGCGCTATCGGGCGCGCGCGGTCGGCGGCTACATCATCGCGGGATCGTTTTCCGCCGTGCTCGGCGGCCCGATCTCGACCGCGCTGATGACCTACGCGAACGGCATCCTCGGCCTGCAGGGATGGCAATGGATGTTCATCCTCGAAGGCATTCCGGCGATGCTGCTCGGCCTGCTCACGCTGCGCATCATGACGGAGCGCCCCGCCGACGCCGACTGGCTCGCCGACGACGAAAAGCGCTGGCTCGAAACGACGCTCGCGGCAGAGCGCGAAGCGGTCGGCGGCAACGCGCACTTCCCGCTGCTGCGCGTGGCGGGCGATGTCCGCGTATGGAGCCTCGCGTGTCTCTTCGGCTGCGCGCTCGTCGGCATCTACGGGCTCTTTCTGTGGCTGCCGCAGATCGTCAAGAGTCTCGGTCATCTGAGCAACATCGAAGTCGGCTTTCTTTCCGCCGCGCCGCCGCTTCTCGGCGTGCTCGGCACGTTCATCATCAGCCGCAGTTCGGACCGCACGGGCGACCGCAAGAAGCATCTCGCGTTCGTCTACGGCATGAGCGCCCTCGCGATCGCGGGCAGCGCGTATGCGCCGAATCCGGTCGTCGCCTATGCGCTGCTGTGCGTGACCGGCCTCTTCATCTACGCAGGCAATCCGCTGTTCTGGAGCCTCGCCTCGTCGTTCAGGACCGGCGCGGCGGGCGCGGCGACCATCGCGCTCATCAACACGATCGCGCAGTTCGGCGGCCTCGTCGGGCCGTGGAGCATCGGGCTCGTGCGCAACGCGACGGGCAACTTCAAGCTCGCGTTGCTGACGATCGCGGCGTTCCTCGTCGTCGCGACGATCATCGCGCTCGTCATGCGTGTGAAGCCCGCCGACGACGAAGACACTTCGCTGCCCGCATCCGATTCGCACGAAGCGGGCGCACAACGACAGGAAAACCACGCATGATCATCGATTGTCACGGTCACTACACGACCTCGCCGCCGCAGCACGAAGCATGGCGCGCGCAGCAGATCGCCGCGCTGAAGGACGGCGCATCGGCGCCGCCGCGCCCCGCCATCTCCGACGATGAAATCCGCGAAAGCATCGAGAACGGCCAGCTTCGCATCCAGCGCGAGCGCGGCACCGATCTCACGATCTTCTCGCCGCGCGCCGCCGGCATGGGCCATCATCTGGCGACGGCGGAGGCCAACGCGGTCTGGTCGGAAGCATGCAACGACCTCGTGCATCGCGTCGTCGACCTGTTTCCGCGTAATTTCGTCGGCGTCTGTCAGTTACCGCAAGCGCCGGGCGTGGCGCCCGAGAATTGCATCGCCGAACTGCGCCGCTGCGTGGACGAGCTGGGTTTCATCGGCTGCAATCTGAATCCCGATCCTTCGGGCGGGCACTGGTCCGGGCTGCCGCTCACCGACCGCTCGTGGTATCCGCTCTACGAAGCGATGGTCGAGCTCGACGTGCCCGCGATGATCCACGTTTCGTCGTCGTGCAATCCGAACTTCCATGCGACCGGCGCGCATTACATCAACGGCGATACATCGGCGTTCATGCAATTGCTCCAAGGCGATCTGTTCGCGGATTTCCCGACGCTCAAGTTCGTCATTCCGCACGGCGGCGGCGCGGTGCCGTATCACTGGGGGCGATATCGTGGACTCGCGCAGGACATGAAGCGGCCGCTGCTCACCGAATATCTGCTGAACAACGTGTTCTTCGATACCTGCGTCTACCATCAGCCGGGCGCCGAGCTGCTCGCAAAGGTGATTCCGGCGAAGAACATCCTGTTCGCGTCGGAGACGATCGGCGCGGTGCAGGGCATCGATCCCGAAACGGGTCATTACTTCGACGACACGCGCCGTTATATCGACGCGATCGAATGGCTCAGCGACGCGGATCGCCAGCGCATTTTCGAGGACAACGCGCGCGCGGTGTACGGACGGCTTTCCGCGCAACTGGAACGGCAACCATCGAACGAAGGAGCGACCGCATGAATCCGGCCGGATGGCGTGAATACGAATCCGCGGCTCAGGCGAGCCCCGCGACGCTCGCCGCGTTGCGCGAGCTGGCGGTATCGCTTCTGAGCGACAACATGGCCCGCGTGAGCGGCACGACCGGACTGCGTCCCTATCATCGTCCGAAGCCGATGGCCGGCACGGCCGTCACGGTACGCACGCGCGGCGGCGACAATCTCGCGATCCATCGCGCGTTCGACTACTGCCGCCCCGGCGACGTGCTCGTCATCGACGGCGCCGGCGAGCTCACGCAGGCGCTCATGGGCGACATCATGGCGAGCTTCGCGCAGAGCATCGGCGTGCAGGGTCTCGTCATCGACGGCGCGATCCGCGATGTCGGCGCGCTCGGCCAGCGCGACTTTCCCGTGTACGCGCGCGGCGTCACGCATCGTGGGCCGTACAAGAACGGGCCGGGCGAGATCAACGTGCCGGTGACGGTCGGCGGGATGGTGGTGAATCCGGGTGATATCGTCGTCGGCGATGAAGACGGCGTGCTCGCCATCGCGCCCGCCGACGTTGAAGCGGTGATCGAAGGCGCGCGCAAGCAGGCGGCGAAGGAAGCGGCGGCGCTCGAGTCGATCGCGGAAGGCCGTTTCGATCGTGCGTGGGTCGCGGTTCAACGCGACCGCATGATGAACGGCTGACGCCTTGCCGAACCGCCGCGAACGCGCGCATGATGGCGCGTTCGCTTCATCGACTATCGACCGCCATGCCCGACTTTCTCGACGCCGCCGCGCTCATCGACCTCGCGCGACGCGCGCAAGCCCGCGCGCCGCAACCCTGCGCGTGCACGAAAACGCCGCTCGACGGCTGGCAATCGCAGCCGCTGTCGCTCGACGAATCGCAGTTCCGCGAGATCGGCACGCTGTTACCGGAGCACGATCCGGAGCCGACCTTCGCCGAATATCTGCCAGGCAAGACGAACTACTGGTCCGCCGATGCGCCCATCGCGCCGCGCTTCTTTCCGTATAACCGCTGCGGCGTCTGGGAATGCTCGTCCTGCGGGCGGCTGTATCTGCGCTACACGGAAGGCGGCGGCTACTTCGTCGATCGCAGGATTCGCGCGGTGCGCGCGGATCTGATCGAAGACGTCTCGCCGTGACAATGCGCGCTCGCGCAGGAACGTCCGTTTCGCGCGAGCACGCATTTCAGCCTCAACTCACCGCATCCTTCACCTTCTTGCCATCGGGCCGTCCGAGGCCGGTGCAGGCGTCCCATCCGGCTGTCGCGTGGAAATCGTCGTTATTGCCCTTTGTGATGTCGACGAGCGCCAGCGGGTCCTTGTAGAGATGCGGATTGATATACCCCACCGGCGCGCCCTTGATCGCGTTGATGCGCGCGATCAGTCCGGCCCATAGCGGCGCGACCGCGCTCGTTCCGCCGATCACCATGTCGTGACCGTCGACGCGCACTTCGTAGCCGGTCACGGGATCGGCATTGCCGGCGACATCGGGCACGCCGCGCATCGCGAGCGGACTGTGTGCGCCGCCCGCGCGCGTGACCTGCAGCCCTTCCTGCCACGCGGGCAGCGCGAAGAACGAGCTCACGCCGCCGCCGGTCGCGCCGCCGTTGGCGCCGTCGTTCCATACGGTCTCGCTAGCGATTCCGTTGCCGCTCGCCTGCAGCGACGTGCCGCCGCAGCCCAGCGCATACGGACTGGACGCAGGAAAATCGACGTGATCCGCGCCATCGCCCACGCCGTCGCCGGAACCGTTGTCGCCGGATGCCGCGCAAATCGTCACGCCGAGCGCCGCCGCCGACTGAAACGCCTGATCGAACGCGTTCATCGCCTGCTGCGTCCATGCCGATTCCGGACCGCCCCAGCTGATCGAAATCACCGACGGCTTGTTCTTCGTGTCATGAATCGCGGTGCCGATGGCGTCGATAAAACCCGCGTCGGTGTTGGGCGCGAAATAGACGACGATCTTCGCGCCCGGCGCGACCGCGCCCGCGACTTCGATATCGAGCATCACTTCGCCATCGGGACCGTTCGGATCGCCGGTCGGATGGTTCCGTCCGTGATCGACCGAAACCGCGGTCACGGACGGCGCCTTCATATTCAGCGACGCGAAATACGTCTTGAGATCCGCGGGACGGTAGCCGCCGCCCAGCTCGATGATCCCGATGCATTGATTCTGACCGTCGCCTTGCGGGAAGTCATAGAGCGACGCGAGCTGCACGGGCGTGAACGTCGACGCGCCGGCTGCGCGCGCTGTCCAGCGCACGTTGCCCTGCGCGCGGGTCCGGAAGCTGGGCCGCGCCTGCGGACGGTTGTCGAGACCCATGACGGCATCGACGACGCCGTTCAGTTCATCGGGCAGATGGATCGGTCCCGTGCGGCCGCGATAGGTGCCGCCGTCATGTTCGTACTGTTGCAGGCTCACGCCGAAGGCCGCGTCGAACTGCGCGACCGTGCCGGAGAGCACGACCGCGCGCCGCGCCTCGTGACTCTCGACGACCGACAGTCCGTGCTTTTGCGCGAACGCATGGACCGCCGCCAGGTCCGCGCTGTCCGCGCCGAAATGCTTCGTGAACTCGTCGTGATCGATATGCTTCGCCGACGCGCCTTGCGCCGCGAGCGCGCTGATGTGCTTCTCGAACGCATCGTGCGAGCGCCGTCGAACGAGCATGGTGACCTCCAGACGTTCGTTCGGGTCTGCCTTGCCGATGGGCTGCGCGTCCTTTAAACACTCGCGTTCGCTTCCGTTGAGCGGATGGTTTGCCATGTCTGAACACTCCTGAGAAACGCCGCCGTCGTGGGTTGCGTTTTCGATGCCTCGCGGGCGGCGGGCGGGCATCGGATGCCGTGCGATACGCGCTTATTGACCGCCGAAATAGATCTGCTTCATCTCCTGCGCTGATGCCGGGCGCATGACGGCGCGAGCGCCCGTCGCCGACGCGCCCGACATCGCGCCGCCATAGCCAGTCGCGTCGTTCCGGCTCGATACGCGCGCCTCCGCTGCCTGGATCGCCGCCGGATAGCCGGGATCCTCGCCTCTGCCCGGGTAGTAGCCGGCCTGCTCCAGTTGCTCGAGCTCGGCGCGCACCTGGGCGCGCGTGAGCGCCGCGTCCGTCTGCGCGAGCGCGGCAATCGGCAGCGCAAGCGCGGACGCCGCCGCGAGCGCCATCAAAATCGGTTTCATGATGATCTCCTTGATGATGCGAAAGTCCGTGACGCGGACGTGCTCGTCCGCAGATGAAAGACGATCACCGATGGAAAAAATCGCATTCTTCGTTGCGCGATATGAACGCGATGCGCGCGAAGGGCAACGCCTTCGCGAATCGTCCGTAGAATCGCGTCAGAATAATGCTGCGCGAAAAGCTGCAAGGAGCTAACGATGTCACAACGAAACACTGACGAGGCGCTTCGTCGCATGGCGTCGATCGTCGCGCTGGTGTTCGCGCTGGTGCTCGTCGTGTTGAAGGTGTGGGCCTGGTTCGCGACCGGATCGATTTCGCTGCTCACCGCCGCAGCCGATGGCCTCGTGGATGTCGTCGCGTCTTCGGTGACGTTCATGGGTGTGCGCTATGCCCTGCGCCCGGTCGACGAGGGGCACCGCTACGGTCACGGCAAGGCCGAAGCGGTGGCGGCGTTCGTGCAGGCGCTGCTGCTCACGGGCGTGGCTGTCGGACTCGGCATCGAATCGGGGCAGCGCGTCGTGAATCCCGAACCGTTGAATCAGACAGACTTCGGGATCGCGGTCATCGTCGTGAGTACGCTTGCGGCCATCGGACTCGTGCTGATGCAGACGTGGGTCGTGAAGCGCACGGGATCGACCGCCATCGCCGCCGACCGCGCGCACTATGCGACCGATATCGCCGTGAATATCGCCGTGCTCGTCGCCCTGCTGCTCGATCACTTGCTCGACTGGCCACGCGCCGACGCAATCGGCGCGCTGTGCATCTCGCTCTACATGCTGTGGAACGCGCGCGGCATGGCGTTGGCTGCGCTCGTGCAACTGCTCGATCGCGAACTGGACGATCCCGAACGCGCGCGCATCGCGGCGGCCGTGACGGCGGTCGAAGGCGTGCAAGGCGTGCACGACATCCGCACGCGAAACGGCGGCGATCGCGTATTCGTCGAGTTCCATCTCGAAGTGGCCGGCGAGCTGACCGTCGCGCAGGGCCACGCCATCGCCGATGACGCGGAAAGAGCCGTGCAGCGGCTCTTTCAGGCATCGGACGTCACGGCGCACGTCGAACCGGCGGGCATCGTCGACGATCGTCTGGACGACCGCGTGCTCGGCACGGCATCCACCGCCGGCCACAAGTGATTGCATCGGTTCGTCGTGGCGCGGCGCACGCGGCATCGGCTGGACAAAATTACCGCGTCGGCGCGTCGGCCGACGCCCGCCGGCTTCCGGGCGCCTAAAGCTCCCGAATCCGGCTGACGTAAACAAGGCGTGATCTTCGCTAAAAGCAACGCCGAGCCCGCTGCCCGTTCATCGAGAGCCCGCGTCATCAACGTAATGTCCCAGTCTCCCCAATCCGGATCGTCCAGCACCGTCGCCAGCGGCGATCGCTCGCGACAGGGGCACAAGACCGCGCGAAATCAGGAATTTCTCGCTTTCTTTCTGTCCACGCGAAGCGACCGCGCGACGCTCTCCTGGACCGTTCTCACGCAGATCGGCCTCGCGGGCCTGGGCGTCGGCGCGCTCTGCTACCTCGCACTGTCGTTCGTGTCCGAAGGTGCGGCTTCCTGCGCGGGCGTCGTCTCGGGCGCGATCGCGTTCGCGTTCTTTTTGCGTCGTGCACGCCGGAGCGCCGCGCGCGCGAACGCCACGACCGCGCTCGCAAAAGCGCTGCTCGACGCCAATCGCGAATGCCTGAAACTGCTCGACGCCGATGGCCGCATGGTCCGCATTTCCGAATATGGCGCCGAACTCATGGAAGCGAGCGCGCCCGAACAACTCGCCGGTTCGAACTGGCTCGCCTTCTGGTCCGGTGAAGACGCGACCGCCGCGCACGATGCGTTTCATGCCGCCATGAGCGGCGCACGCGCGACATTCCGAGGCAGTTGCCCGACCACGTCGGGCGCGCCCAAGACCTGGCATTCGCGCCTCATTCCGATAGAGAACGGCGACGGCGGCGTGGAAGGCGTGATTTGCGCCTCGCAGGACATGACGCAGCAGGCGGAACTCGCCGCCGCGCTCTGCGCCAGAGAGACGCTGATGTCGGAGATGGAGGCGCACGTCGGCCTTTGCTTCTATTCCTATAACGCCGATTTCACGGGCTTTCATCACATCAGCGCGGGATGCGCGGCCGTCTTCGGCCTGGATGCGCAAACGTTTCGCGAGTCGCCCCAGGCCTGGATGGCGCTCGTGCTGCAGGAGGACCTGCCGCAACTCACGGCCGCGATGCGCCGGATCGCCGAATCGAAAGTCAGCCAGAAGGCGCTATACCGCATCCGCCGTCTGGACGGCAATGTGCGCTGGATTCAAAGCACCGGATCGCCCGTTCTGGACAGCGCGGGCAATGTGGCGCGCATCGTCGGCATCAGCGAGGATGTCACGGCGGAGCAGGACCGCCTCGCCGAACTCGACCGCCTCGCCTTCACGGATTCGCTGACCGGTCTCGCGAATCGCGCCGCGCTCATGTGCAGGATCGACGAGCGATGCCGCAAGCAGGCGCCCTTCGCGCTGATGTTCATCGACCTGGACCGTTTCAAGGTGCTCAACGACACGCTCGGTCACACGGCGGCGGACCGGCTGCTCAAATCGCTGAGCAGGGTCATCCGGGCCGCGCTGCCGGCCGATGCATTTCTCGCACGTCTCGGCGGCGACGAATTCGCCGTGCTGATCGACGGCGCGAAGCACAGGGACCCGCTCGCCGAGATCGCGCGCGCCACGCTCGATGCGCTCGTGCAGGCGGATCAGGCACACCGCGCCGGCACGATCACGGCGTCGATCGGCATATCGGTCTTTCCCGAAAACGGGGCGAATCGCGAGACGCTTCTGACGAGCGCCGATATCGCGATGTATGCGGCCAAGAAAGCCGGACGCAACGGCTACCGTTTCGCCGACAAGGATTCGAGCGAACGCATCGTCGATTTCGAACTCGAGCGCGACCTGCCCGCGGCGCTCGCCAAGAAGGAGTTTCAGCTTCACTACCAGGCGATCCACGAGCCGCACACGCGCGAGGTCCGCAGCGTCGAAGCGCTCATTCGCTGGCGGCATCCGGAGCGCGGGCTCGTCTCTCCGGGCGTCTTCATTCCCATTCTCGAAGAGAGCGGCTTCATCGCCGAAGTCGGCGCATGGGTGATGGACGACGCCCTGCGTCAGCTCGCGCTATGGCGGCAGGCCGGCGCGCGCGCGCTCGGCGTTTCGGTGAACGTGTCGGCGCGACAGTTGCGCGACGCGACCATCGTCGATGTCGTCGACGAAGCCTTGCGCCGCCATGCCCTGCCCGCCTCGACGCTGCAACTCGAACTCACCGAGAGCGCGCTGATGGACGACCCGAGCCTTGCACAGCGCACGCTCGGTGCGTTGAAGAAGCTGGGCGTGCGCATCGCCATCGACGACTTCGGCACCGGCTATTCGAGTCTGCGCTATCTGGCTGATTTCGCACCGGACTGCGTGAAGATCGACCGCTCCTTCATCACGCGGATGGAATCGGATCAGGCAACGCGCAGCATCGTGTGCGGCATCATCCAGATGTGTCACACGCTGGGCCTGAGCGTGACGGCTGAAGGCGTCGAGGAAACAGCGCAACTGGAATTGCTCAGGCATGCGCAATGTGACTTCGTGCAGGGCTTCCTGCTGAGCCGGCCGGTCGCCCCCGACGACGTGCTCGGGCTCCCGATCGCCACGCCATCCGCATTGATAGATTAGGAAAGGAACCGCGAAATTCGCGCGCTTGCTTTTCCTTTCGGTGAACCCTAACCTTACGCCGAAGTTGTGACTAAATGTAACGTTTGTATCAAGATGATCGCGAACGTCGATCGAGTCGCAAACGACGCACAAGAAAATTGCACGGCAAGAATGCCGGCATGAACCACGGGGTTTTTCCGAAGAGCGGGAAACCATGAATAGCAGTGAATCGCTTGACTCGATCCGCGAGATCAATCTGTCGTACGTGATCCTTGCACAACGCATGTTGCTCGAGGACAAGTCCGTCGCCATGTTCCGGCTCGGGCTTTCGCCGGAAATCGCCATGATTCTGGCCAGTCTCACGCCCGCGCAAACAATCAAGCTTTGCAGTTCGAACCAGTTGTTGTGCGCGTTCCGCTTCAACGATCATTCGTTGCTGTCCGCATTGACGCAACCGGCCACGCACGTCGACGTCGGCGCCACTCACGCCGCCATCCTGGTGGCCGGACAGCCGGCGGAACAGTTCGCATGAGCATGGAAACCACGCTTCGCAAAAGCGTCAGCGACGACGCGCAGGAAGTCTATCGCGCGATTGCTCTCATCGAACTGGGCGCTCGCATGCAGTTGCTCGAAACCGAGTTGACGTTATCGCGCGACCGCATGATCCGTCTGTATCGGGAATTGAAGGGCATGCCGCCGCCCAAGGGCATGCTGCCGTTCTCGGCGGACTGGTACATGACGTGGATGCCCAACATCCATTCATCGCTCTTCTACAACATCTATCTGTTTCTCAAGGAGCAGACACGCTGTTCGCGTCTCGATGCGTTGACCAAGGCTTATCGACTGTATGTCGAGCACTGCGGGCAGAACCGGCTCGAAGTCGTCCTGAGCCTGACGCGTGCATGGACACTGGTGCGCTTCTTCGAAGCGGACATGCTGCAGCAGACGCCATGCTGCCGCTGCAAGGGCAAGTTCGTCGCGCACAGGCACGATCTTCAGGCGCATTTCGTGTGCGGCGCGTGTCAGCCGCCGTCACGCGCGGGGCGGACGAAGAAGGCTGCGAGCAGCAAGGCCGAGTGCGGTTCGCTGGCGGCGTGAGTGGATGGACTCAGGTCGGCCATCCATGTGTGAAGCGCTGTAGCCACGCCATGGTCTGGCCGCCTTCCCATCGAGTGCTCCAGAACGGTTCGTGGCTTTTGATCTGCATCGGCAACAACGCACGTGCGACATCGAAATACGGTTTCAGATCCGCTTGAACGTTGCGGTCGCCGAGCGTCGGGCTGTCCGACACCTGCAAAAGCGTCGCGAAAGGCCCATCGACGAAATCGAAAGCAGCAAGCTTCGCCTGCGCTAATTCCTTTTGAAATTGCGTTCGAAAAGGTTCGCCGATGACCGTCAGCCAGCTCAGGCACTTGTAGCCTCGCTTGAGTTCCCTGGCGCTCAGTTCGATCTCCTCCACATCGCAGCCCCAGTATCGGCGCGCCAAAGCATAGATGCGCTCGAACGAAACTTCTTCGTATTTCGAAGACGGACGTCCCTGCAGCAGATAACCGCCATAGCCCGAGCAAACCGGAAACATCGACATCATGTCGAGTGCGAGTGAACGGAGAAATGCGGCATCGACTTGCCAATCGAATTCGAAGCGAAAGAAGCTCGCCATTTCGGGTTCCGTAAAAGGCCGAAAGCCGTGAAACATGAAGACCCGCGAATCGACGGGCTTTGCGTCCGAAAACCCATAGCCCCAATGCACCGTCTTGCGCAGTTCGGGAAGCAAGACGGTTTCGAAGCGAATGCGCGCCGCCGCATCCCACGCTTCGAGCCTCGCCCACGAAACGGTCGACCTGTAGTTCCTGAAGACATCGCCGACCGCGCGAAGGTACGCGTCATACACGCGTCTCGCCGTGACCGGACCGGGCGGATCGGGCACATAGAACACGAGATGCTGTTTCAATTCGACCAGCGGCATGGGCGACGAAGGATCATCCGTGAATTCGAGGATGGGGTTTGCCATCGCGTCGGACTTCCCGGTCAGGGTTTCAGGTTTTTCCGGTCTTTCTGCTGAGCGGCAACACGACGCTCCAGCACTGAAAGATAGCCCTTCAGGAAAGCCTCGAAGTTATCGTGACGCCATTGCTCCCCGATGCTGGAAATCCACACAACCTCGTAGCCATGCTTAGAGGGCGAAGTGTCCACGTCGAACGAAACGCACTCCGGCGTGTTCCCCGCACCGATGACGAACTGGCTGCACGCCGGGTACTCGTCGACCATTTCCGGAAGGAGACCGTGGTCGTCGCGCGCGACCTCGAGCGCCGAAAGCAGTGACAGTTCATCATTCATCAAGCTGGATACGCCATTGCTCGTGGACAGAAACAATCGATAACTCGCCGGCATGACGAGGTTGCGCGCTTGCAGAAAGGCATCGAGCGCCGCGAGGTCGCCTCCGCTCGCCGGCGGGCGCAGTTGAGGCCGCACGGGATCGTCGCTGAAGTAGCCGTTGAGCTTGAACTTAGTATCGCTCAGCTTCTGCAGCAGGTCTTGCATCTGTTGGGTGTTCACGCGACCTCCTTAATCACAGTTACAAGAGGGATGCGCTTTCATGCGCTTGGGGGCGGGTTTGAGCCGGTTCATGCTGCCGCCGACCGTGTAATTCACGCGGGCGTCGGCCCATCGCATATTGGCGCTGGTGAGTGGCCCGCTAAGAGAAGCCGGGTGCATGTGATCCGGATTCATTGCGCCCCGGCCGCTGCGAGCGGGGTCCGCCAATCCTCCCGCCTGCTTCCATTTTTCGTGCTGACAGTCCGGCGGCTTCACGTTCTTCGGACTGTAAAACATGCGCTTGATGGCCGGATGATCGGGATTGCCGGCGGCCGCGGTCACGGCGTCGGCGAAGTCCTTCGCGAATTGCTTGAGGCTCGCCTGATACGCATCGTAGTGGTCGGAACCGGGATTGCTGGGACTATCGCTCAGCCTCGCCTTCTTGCTCTTCGACTGGTTGTAGGCCTTGACCATCTCGCAGACCTGACCGCACATGCAATCGTCCCATTTGCGCTTTTTCTTTTTCTTCTTTTTCCCGCAATCCGGTCCGACCTGAGTCGCCGGCGGACGTTTCGATCTTTTCTGCTTCACGCCTGTCATCGTCGCGCCGGTATTGGGCGGAGAACCGTTCGGGCCGCAGTTGTTGAGCATCGGCTCGGCGAGAAGATGAACGCTCTTGCCCTCGATTTTCACCGTCATCGAACCCGGCGTGATGAATCTGGCAGGCCCGTGCGTGTTGCTCGAAAGCAGACCGCCGCCCGTGCCCTTGCTGGCCATGTCGCCGAAGCTGTTGAACATCGCGCCCCGGATAGCCACCTCGTCGCCCTCGATCTTGACGCTCGTCGAATAGCCGTCCGGCGAATCCCCCGATTTGGCGGTATTGGGCAACGCAGCCGGAACGAACGGAGCGGGCGGCCCCGGCATCTTGCACATGTTCGGGAGCGTGGCCCGAGCAGTGCCGGAACTGCCCTTGGTGACAGGCGTCTTCGGAGGATGGATTCCAACGCTGGTCATGGCGCGTCGAGCAAGTCAATGGCGCGAAGCGGCCGGCATCGTGGCCGATTCGAAAAGCGCGCAGGCCCGCAAGCCCGCCTCCGAACTCGACCAGATCAATGTTCTCGGGCCTGCCGCATAGCCACGCGACGCCGCCTGATGAGCCAGCATCGCGAACAATGGCCCGGACGCCGCGCCCACATCGCCCCAGACGTCCGCTGGCGACAGATAGCCGGTGGCATCCTTGAAATGCCGGCCCAGTCTCAGGCAGACGAACCCCCACTCTTCGCCTCGATAACGCTCGCCGTTGATATCGCAGATGACATGATCGATCGTCTTCCGCGCGCCCGGCGCGCTCGTCAGCGCGTCTCGCACGACCGCGGTCAGACCCTTGCCGACGCACACCTCGCGCGTTTTGATGAGGCAGCGCTCCGATCCTGTCGCAGCGGCGACGAGGTGCATCGTTTCGGCAACGCCGAGCCGCCGGCACGCGGCGTCGCTCATCAACAGGCAGAATGCCGCGCCCTCGCCGGGGACGAAGCCGCTCCTCGATCCTTCGCCTGCGATCTGCCTGCGCCCGTCGAGCCAATTCAGCGTCTCAGGATGCAGATAGCTGTCGATGCCGCCGACGACGCACGCGTCCAGTTCGCCGCTTCCGAGCGACTCGCTCGCCTTCCTGAAGGCCGCTACTCCGGCTGCGTGCCCCTGCGCATGCACCGAGACACGTATCGGATCGATCGTCGATCCGCCCAGCCGCCGCAATCCCTGCATGACGGCGCTCGCGTCTTCATGCGTGAAGCCAGGGCGGATTTCCGGCAGCGCGACCATCATCGGCGATCGAAGCGGCGCTTCGCCCAGGTGAGCGAGGGCGCGCGTCAGGTCGCGCCACGCGAAACCTGCCAGGGCAAGCAGACGAGACGGACCGTGCAGCCCCGGGTCGAGTCCGGCGTCGAAGGCCAGGTTCACGTAGTTGCCGAGCCTGTCGACGATGAACGGATGCTCGCGCGCCGCCCCTATACCCGCCCGCACGGCCGCCGCGCTTGCCTCTGCCCCGAGACCGAGCGGCGTGCGCGCACCGGCGGCCGCCATGACGACGCGTGCGCTCATGACAGGTAATCCTTCTCGCGGACCAGCGTGCTCTCGAGATAATCGGGTTCGTCTTCGACCTTCAGAACCGTGACCCACACGAGCATCAAACGCAGCGCATCGGGTTCCAGTATCACCGACGAAAGGCGTGCGCGATGCTCCTCGTCGCGGGTGTCGATGCGCGTCGTGAAAGCCAGGCGCACCTTCGGCAGCGCGAAGGACATCGACCCTGCGGGCGTGAGGTTGATCAGTTCGACCGGCTCTCCGCCCTGCAGAGGGCTTGCGGGTTGCTGATCGGGTGGAGCGCACTGCAAGGAGTGCGGACTCCAATCCTCGGGCAACAGCGGCGAGCGATCGCGCATCCACGCATCGTCGTAAGTGCCGGCGCGTTCCCGCCTCGGCGACCAGAAGCTGTCGATGGCGCCGAACCCGGCGGGGCCATCCTTGTCCAGACGTCCGCTCGGGTATTCGAAATTGGGCATCGCCATGCCTTCCCGGCTCTGCCCGGCGCCGACTACGCCTCGCCCGACCGGATTTCGGGCGTCATAGCCGTGTCTGGCGGGGTCGTCGCCGGGCGCATCGTAGCCGCCATAAGCGAGCTCGTAGATGACCGGCAGACGGACGACCGGCTCCGCCAGCATGCGGGCGGGCATCCCTTTTCCCCATCTACGATGTCCGCGAACACGCAGCGTCTTGCGAACCGGCCCAACCCGCATGCCGACCAGAAAGTCGTCGCTGGGCCTGCCGCCGGGCGCGTAAGCGGTACCGTTGAGCACGATGTCGGTCGTCGGCTTGGGCCCGAGCAAGTCCGAGTCGTAGCGAAGGCTGGACCGTCCGGGCGTGCCGGTGTATTCGGCGGTCTCGACCGGCGGCGTCTGCTCGTCCGCGAGCCGCGGTCCCGCCGGCGTGATGTCATAGGTCGCCTTTACCGCGACGATCCATTCGTGCGTGCCCTCCTTGTCGCGCGTCCATGACGTATCGACTTCGTAGGCAGTCCGATTCTCGATGCTCCACATTGACGACCCCCTATCGCGAACAGTGTTAAGACGAAGCACGAAGAATCGTTTTGAAAGAGCGTCAATCCATCGCCTGCAATGCGCGTCGCTGACGCCAAGCAGGCGCTGCGCAATTGAAGAGCACGCTGCGCGGATCGGCGAGGCGCAGTTGAATGGCCGCCGCGGCGCGCTGCCGCTGAGCGCCATTGCGCAACACGTCGATGCACTGCGCTTTCGACGACAACGCGCCCATGAGATAGCGCCCGTTGCCCGGCATCCGCGCCTTGTTGGCGTGCCACCATGTGCGCGTCTTGTCGGGGTCCGGCCACGGCGCGCCGTCGTCCTCTTCCTCGGCGGCATCGGCATCTTTTTCGCCGCCGGAATTCCCCGATGCCAACGGCGCGCGTTCCAGCCCGAGACGAACGAAATCGGCTCCCGTGATGAGACTGAAGCTCTCGCCCGCGAGCCGCGCCACGCGGTCATCGTCCATACGGCCGATCAGCCACTGCGCATAACGTGGATCGCCGGTGAAACCGACGGCGCGAATCAGCCTGCGCGCACTCTCCGGTTTAGAAGCGAATCGCTCCAGCCATCGATGCGCATCGGCGGGCGCGAGCACGCTCGCCGCGAGCGCGAGCGCGATGTCGCCGAACATGGATGGCGTAGCCGCAATATCGCGAATGACCTCGAGCGCCTCGTCGCGATCGCCGAACAGCAGCGCGGATCGCGCGGCATGAAACCGGCATGACGCGTCCGCGTGATCGAGATGGGCCTGACATGTTCCGAGCAGATCGACGCGGCCGATCTCACCCGCGCAGCGCAGCGCCCGGGCGCGCAGCACAGCGTCGTCGGAAACGAGCGCCGCGTCGAGATGCCGCTTCGGATCGACGCGATGCTGCGCACATCCCTCGATGCCAGCCAGTCGCGCGGCGGGGTCGTCGCACGCGAGCAGGATCGAGACGACACCGGCGAGACGGCCCGGACTCACCCAGCCGAACGCCGAATGAAAGCCCGCTCTGGCATTGGGCGTGGCCTGACTCAAAGCGAGCAGCCGCATGATCGCCGGGTCCGAACGCGCCTCGATGCAACCGACGGCGGCGGTGAACAGTTCGCCCTTGCCCGCGTGCTCCAGCGCCCGAATGCTCGAACGCAGGCCGGCGCGTCCCGCCACGGCGATGCCGTCGAGATGCGCCGCGATGCGTTCGTCGAGCCGTGTCAGATCGGAGAGCCTCACATGCGGCGCGCGCACGAGACGGGAGCGGATTCGCCGCAAGGCGGCGGCGTCTTCGACATGTTGCTCCAGCACGCGGAAAAGCACGCCGCTCGCCGAGTCCGCGACCGGTTCGGCTTCGTCGGCTTTCGTCGTGTCCACGGCGACATGCATCAGTTGATCTGCACCGATCCGCCGATGATGCGATTCAGTCCTGACGCACTGCTCGACACGCTGCTTCCGCGTATGCGCACATGTCCGTCGCGCGTGAGCGTGATGCTGGCTTTTCCGCAACGCAGCACCATCTGCTCCTTCGCCGTCACGAGAAGCCGCTTGCCATCGGCGTCGACATCGATCTGTGCGGGCGCATCGTCGAACGGCCAGGCTTCGCATCCGATCAGACAGCCGATGACGATCGGGCGCGTCGGGTCTCCGGCTTCGAACATCAGCGCGACTTGACGGCCGATATGCATGCCCCGCAGATCGACGACCGTGCGCGCGACGAGCGCCGCGCTCCCCGGCTGGCCAGGGTAGACGACGAACGGGGACGCAGCGTCGCCATCGAGTCCGATCAACTCGCCGATCCTCACCCCGTCGATGGCCGCAAGAGGGCCTTGTTCGAGAAAATCGCGTCCGCTCATCGCGTGCTCCTTCGGGTCTCATTCAAAGACGAACGAGCCGACGGCGATTTGCAAAGCTATCCATGACTTCGCGGCGCTTGAAATAAGCGCATCGCGAACCTATGCTCATTGAACAGTCGAATCCGGTCCGCAAGCCCCATGCGGACGTCGTCAGTGGAAGGAGACGCCTCATGCGTCTGTCGCTTATCTTCGTGGTCCTGTCGGCCGTGAGCGCAATGTCCCTGCATGCGGACGCAGACGACCGGCAGGACTGGCGACGACATCGCGACCAGCCCGCCCTGAAAGTATTCGATGCACAAGGCAAACTTATCGGACGCCTTGCTTCTTACGGCGGCTACGACGGCGTGTTCCTCACGATCGACCGCGCGCTCGTCTTCGCGCAGATCACGCGCCTGAACAACAACGGCGAAGCGTACGACTCGGCGAAATTCCAGTGGTCGACTTACGGACCATTCGACTACTCGACCGCCGATTGCAGCGGCTCGCCGATCATTCCTCCCGGCAGCGGCCCACGACCGTCGATCGCGATGAGAAGGGGCGCGGACGTCACGCTCCTGATCGCGGGCGATACGGACTCGTCGCCCGCTCAGGTCGTCGCGGTCTTCGACGGCAAGCAGTGCACGCCGCCGCCGACTATCGGGCACATGCCGCCATCGACCGCGCCCGTGCCCGCATTCACGGCCGAGACGAACTATCCGCTGACGGCTCATTATCCCGAGCCGCTCACCATCAGATATTGATCGGGCACGATCGACGGAGACGCTTCATGTGTCGAATGCTTGTTTTGCTGCTCGTCCTGTGCGCGAGCGTGAGCGCCGCCGATGAACGCGATGAACGCGATAAACGCGATAAACGCGACGATCGCGCGCATTCCGGCGAGAACACACTGCGCCAGCCGATGGTGTACGACGCACAGGGAAAGCGCGTCGGCCCGCTGGAGGTTTATTCGGGCGTCAACGGCGTGTATCTCGCGATAGACGGCGAGCCCGTCTTCGTGGCGGTGAATCATAAGCGCGTCGGTCCGTTGCAGTATTCGGCCTCGCAATACGAATGGGTCGGCTATACGTTCGTGCCCTACCCATCGCACGATTGCACCGGGAGCGTCGCCGTCGCGGATGCCGGCAGCCCCGCTCCGGCGATGCCGCTCAGAGAAGGCGCCGACGTGACCGTCTATATCGCGGGCAAGCAAATGTCCGGCAACGTGCAAGTGTGGTCGTTCAGGCAGACAGATCCGTCTACCGGGGCGACGACCTGCCTGACGAGTCTGTCTGACCAAGGCGCCAACTACTGGGCCATCGAGCGCACGTATCCGCTGACGCAGCATTATCCCGAGCCGTTGCGCGTGGCTTATTGACGGAAGACGCGCACGGACCGCACGGAGACCGACATGAGGCACTGGCTGATCGGAGCGCTGATCGCGCTATACGCAACAACATCGCCCGCCGATGACTTCGCGCATCAGGCAAGGCATCGCCCTGTCAGGGTGTTCGATGCGAACGGTCACGTCATCGGCGATCTCACGATCTTCGCCGCGCAAAACGGCGTCGCGCTGACGGCCGGAGACGCAACCGCCGTGATTCCCATTGCACGCGTACAGGACGCGACCTTTCACTTTTCCGCGACCGACTTCAACTGGCTCGCGACGAAGGTCGTCGATTTCGCATCGTCCGATTGCAGCGGCGATCCGATCCTCGACTCGCTCAACGGACCGCGCGCCGCGCTCGCGGTCAGACGCGGCAACGACGTCACCGTGTACTTCGCGGCCGAAGGCGTCACGCAGTCGTTCCAGGCGAATTCGGCGCTCGATCCGAACGCGGCGAACGGATGCCGTCCGTTCACGGCATCCATCACACTTTCGGGCTTCAAGGTCGGCGCGACACTCGCGATCAGCCGCACGCATCCCGAGCCGCTCAGGATCGGCTATTGAAAGGCATCACACGCGGCCTTTCCACGGCACCATCGCTTTTTCCAGATACCGCATCAGCAGATCGAAGCAAAGCGCGAAGAAGCCGATCACGATGATGCCCATGATGACGACATCGCTCGCAAGAAACTCGGCCGCGTTGAGCACCATGAAGCCGAGACCGCGCGTCGAAGCGACCATCTCCGCCGCGACGAGCGTCGTCCAGCCGACGCCGATGCCGATACGCATGCCCGTGAAAATCTCCGGCAGCGCGGACTTGAGGATCACATGCGTGACGACCTGCGTGCGCGACGCGCCCATCGAATACGCGGCGTGGATCTGCTCGATCGACACCGAGCGCACGCCCGCGCGCGCGGCGATCGCGAGCGGCGCGAAGATCGCGAGATAGATCAGGAAGATCTTGGAGAACTCGCCGATGCCGAACCAGATGATGATGAGCGGCAAATACGCGAGCGGCGGCAGCGGCCGGTAAAACTCGATCGGCGGATCGAACACGCCGCGCGCGTGCCGCGAGACGCCCATCATCACGCCGACCGGAATCGCCGTCGCACACGCGAGCGCGAATGCGCCGAACACGCGCAGCAAGCTCGCGACGACGTGTTCCGCGAGCGTCGAGTTCGCGAAGCCATCGCTCGCCACCGCGATGAACTTCGCATAGACCGCTTGCGGCGACGGAAGAAAGAGCGGCTTGACCCAGTGCATGCCGGTGATCAGAAACCAGCCGGCCACGAGCACGGCGACGGTCGCGATGCTCATCGCGAAGCTGCTGCCGTAGCCTGGCACGCCGAACGTGTCGCCCGGCTTCACCGGCTTCTTCTTCGATTGCCGCGCGGGCCGGCCCGGCGGACGCCGCGATGCGCCGATGCCGCTGTCGATCGCGGGACCGGGCACCGTCATCGATGCGCGCTTAACCATGATGAATCTCCTCCGCATGATGAGCGGCGCGCTCGTCGCCGTAGATGATGCCGAGCACCCGCTCGCGCATCTCGATGAAATCGGGGCTGGACTTGATCGCGCGCGCATCGCGTGTGGCGAGGAAGCGGCGGTTGAAATCGAGATCGTAGCTATGCGTGATGCGGCCCGGACGCGGCGACATCACGATCAGCCTGCTCGCCAGAAAAAGCGCCTCCTCGACGCTATGCGTGATGAAGAACAACATCTTCTGCGTGCGCTGCCAGACATCGAGCAGCAGCTCCTGGATGGTCTCGCGCGTAAGGGCATCGAGCGCGGCCATCGGCTCGTCCATCAGCAGCATCGCCGGATCGCAGGTCAGCGCGCGCGCAATGCCGACGCGCTGCTGCATGCCGCCCGACAGCTGATAAATCATGTGCCGATGAAAATCCTGAAGGCCGACGAGCGCGAGATTGCGCTTCGCGATGTCCTCGCGCTGCGCCTTCGGCACGCCTTGCAGCTTCAGGCCGAAGGTCGCGTTGTCGAGCACGTTGAGCCACGGCAAGAGCGCGTGCTTCTGGAACACGACGCCGCGATCGGCGCCCGGCCCTTCTACCGGCCTGCCGTTGAGCAGCATCTCACCCGATGACGGCGCGATGAAACCCGCCATCAGCGATAAAAGCGTCGTCTTGCCGCAACCCGACGCACCCAGCGCGACGACGAATTCGCCATCGCCGATAGTGAGATCGATGCCGTCGAGCGCTTGCACGCGCTCGCCCGGGCGTCGGCCCGGAAACACCACGCTCACGTTCCTCACCTGCATGCAACCCATATGTCCTCCGGACTCGGATGTGCCAAGGGCAAGCGGCGCGCGGCCGGGCTTATTTCAGTTTTTCCGCGGCTTCGACGTATTCCGCCGTCACGAACTTCGAATAGTCCGGCAGCACGGCGTCGACGCGCTTCTGCTGCTTCAGGAAGTCCGCCGTGTCCTTGAGCGCGAAGGCCGCGCGGCTCGATGCGCCGCCGCCGAGCCACTGCTTCGTCGCCTGCTCCTGCGCCGACGGATAGCCATACAGCGAAAGCGAGCCCGGCACGTCGGCCGGCGCGCCGCCGATCGTCTTCGCGATGGCCGCGGCCTGCTGCGACTGCGCGGTCCATTTGGCCGGATCGTTGCGGTATTGCGCATCGAGATCGGAGATGGCCTTGACGAACTTCGCCATGAAGTCCTTGTGCGCTTCGCCCCACGCACGATCGACCGCGATGCCGTCGAACGTCGGCTTGCCGAGCTTGGACAGATCGCCCGACGTAATCAGCACCTTGCCGCTCTTCTTGAGTTGCGAGAGCGCCGGATCCCACACGTAGGCAGCGTCGATATCGCCGCGCTCCCACGCCGCCGCGATCTGATTCGGCTGCATGTTGAGAATCTTCACCGACGACGGATCGATGCCCCAGTGCTGCAGCGCGAACATCGTGTGATAGTGCGTCGTCGAGACGAACGGGACGCCGATGGTCTTGCCCTTCAGATCCGCCGGCTTGGCGATGCCCGAGCCGTTGCGCACGACCATCGCCTCGGCTTCGTTGATGTTGTCGAGAATCCAGAAGAGCTGCGCGTCCACGCCCTGGCTGACGGCGGCGGCGAGCGGGCTGGAGCCGATCACGCCGATCTTGATGTCGCCCGAGGCCATCGCGGTCGCCACCTTCGCGCCGGATTCGAATTGCCGCCAGTTGATCTTGTAGCCGGTCGCCTTGGCGATGGAGCCATCGGCGATGCCGACGACCCAGGGATCGACGATCTGCTGATACGCGATCGTCACTTCCTTGTCTTCGGCGTTCGCGGCCTGCGCGCCGCCCCACGCGCACACGGCGACGACGAGTGTCGCCAGCGCGCGCGCCGGCGAGAACTTTCTAAGCAGCTTGCCCGGCAGGCGTTTCAAGCCACAGACGCGGATCGTGTTCATGACGGTTCCTGGAGAAGTGGAAAATCGGGCTCGCCGGCGCGGCATTCCCCGTTTCGGTGCGGTCCGTCGCGCAAGCGGCGAACCGATGACCGAGTATCCACAGCGAAAAATCCAGGAAGTTAGTGCCAGACGGGAACAATCGTTGAGTCCACATTCCGTCGGGCGGCGGGAAGGCTTCTTATGAAGGCGTCGGCGCTACGGATGCGCCTTTTATTTGATCTTCGCGGCGGCGGCGAGCTTGCGCACGCCTTCCTTCGCATCCTCGTTCGAGTTCATGAAATTCGTCACGACGTCGGTGATCGCGCCCGCCGTCACCGGCGATTGAAGTTCGCCGAAAGCCAGCGAAGGCAGGAAGCCGCCCGACTTGATCGTCGCCTGCTCGTCCGCGCGAGACTTCTTCGCGCAGCTGTCGAACTTGTCCATCGGCACATCGAGGCGAACGGGAATCGAACCCTTGTTGAGGCTGAACTGTTCCTGGAATTCGGGCGACATGATCGTCTTCGCCATCGCGATCTGTCCCGGCGTCGCATCCTTCTTGCCGTTCTGCTGGAAGAACACGAAGGCATCCACCGTGTACGTGTAGGCGTTCGACGTGCCCGGAGCGGGCGCGCAGACGAAGTCGACGTCCGCCTTCTTGCTCGCGTTCGCGAATTCGCCCTTGGCCCAGTCGCCCATGAACTGCATGCCGCCCGAGCCCGAGATCACCATCGCGGTGGCGAGATTCCAGTCGCGGCCGTGATAGGCCTTGTCGAAGTAAGTGCGTATCTTCTGCACCGTCTCGAAGACCTGAATCATTTGCGGCGACGTGAGCGTCTTCTGATCGAGATCGATGAGCGCCTTGCGATAAAAGTCCGTGCCTTGCGACAGCACGACCGTCTCCCAGATGGTCATGTCCTGCCACGGCTGACCGCCATGCGCGACAGGCGTGATGCCCGCCGCGCGAAATTTGTCGGCAAGCGCGAAGAACTCCGGCCACGTCGTGGGCGGCTTGCCACCGACCTTGTCGAGATCCCCCTTGTTGATCCACAGCCAGTTGATCCGATGCACCGAGAACGGCGCGGCGACGTAATGTCCGCCCGACTTCATCGCGTTGTCGATCTGCGCGGGCGTGTGCGCTTTCCAGTCGGCCGCGGCCTGATCGATCGTGACGACCACGCCCTGATCGGCCCAGTCCTGAATCAGCGGTCCTTTGATCTGCGCGGCGGAGGGCGCGTTGCCCGAGATCACCTGTGTCTTCAGCGCGGTCATGGCCGCCGTGCCCGATCCGCCCGCGACGGCGAAGTCCTTCCATTCGTATCCTTGCTTGCTCATGTCGTCCTTGAGCACGCGGATCGCTTTCGATTCGCCGCCGGAAGTCCACCAGTGCAGGACCGAGATCTGTTCGGCGGCCGATACCGCGTGCGTGCCGGCGATGAACATCGCGACGGCTGCCGCAACCGACATCGTTGATCGTTTCATTGCTTGTCTCCGGGTTTTATTTATTTATGAAGCGACGCGTTCACGCGCGCTGTTCGAATCCGAGTTGCGACTTGCCGAGCGGCGTCAGGTCGTCGGGCGTCGCGCGGCCTTCGAAATCGACTTCGAAATGATCGCCTGGAAAATCGGGCGGGCTTTCGCCCTTCAGGAAGCTCGGCAATTGACGCTTCAGATACGCGTCGTTTTTGGCGCATCCGGGCGCGGAAGCGATGTACATGACGTTGCTGTAGCCGGCGCCCTTGTGTTCGTCTTCGACCGCGTGAATGACGTCGCTATGCCAGAACACGGTGTCGCCCGCATCCATCTTCGGGATCGACGACAGCGCCTCGAACAGCGGCGCGTGATACTCCGGCCTGATCGACAGCGCGCGTCCGGGCATCGCGCCGCACAGGTCGTCGTCGGCGACGTCGTCCTGGAGCGCGCGCAGCAGGATGTACACCATCGCGTTGGCGATGGGCACGAGCTGCAGCGTGCCGTCGCCCGGACCTTGCGGCGTCAATGCGGTCCAGCCCTGGAACGTGCGGAACATCGAGCACACGGCCGGCGATGCGATCTCTTCGACATCGGGACGGAAAGCGGCATCGAACGCATCGTAATCGCGCCAGTTGCCCGCGAAGACGTGGCGATACACCTTGCGGAAATTGCCTTCGATCCAGCGCTCGACCGAGCCGCCATCGCAATGCGCCGACAAGCCGAGCGACGCGGAACCGGGCGGCCGCCGGCGCAGACGGTCGGCATAAACCGGCACATGTTCCGGGTCGAAGTGAACGCGTCCTTCGCTCTCGTTGCGCCAGAGCTTGTTGAGAAACACGCGCGCCGCGGTCAGCGATTCCGACTGGCGAGCCAGCACTTGAGGCTTCGACCAGTACACGCCGTAGATTTGCGGCTTGCTCGACGCGAGCTGACCGAAGTACTTGTCTTCGGCGCGGTTTTCGAGGCGCTTGTCGAGGCGATTTCGTTCGACGTAATGCGCGATGTCTTCATCCCATTGCTGTACCTGTGCGCGTGGAAAGACATTGCGGATCACGCACGCGCCGCTCGACTTGACGAGCGCGATCTGCTCGCCGGTCACGCGCCCTTCGGTGATGTCGGCGAACTGAATTTCCGGAATGACGTCTTCGCCGCGATCGCGCCGCGCGGCGATCCGCTTCGCTTCCTCGCCGATCGTCTGCTCGACTTGCGCGAACACTCCGCGGTAGTTCGGCAGCGCGGCGCGCAGTTCCTTTTTTGCTTGCCGGATCGCGCCCGGCAAGTCATCGATTTTCAGCGCCATGATCGTCTCCACATGAATTTCCGTGGACACAGCATATGATGCGTCCGTCTGCGGCGGTGATACGATTCAGGCAATTCATTTGCGTTTTCGGCCATGAAACCAGCCTACGAGCATGTCGAATTCGGCGCGGACTGTTCGGTGCGGGTTTACCATCGGCGGCTCGCGCGTATTCCATTCGAATGGCATCACCATCCGGAATACGAGCTGACGCTGACGATGAACAGTCACGGCAAGCGCTATATCGGCGATTCGGTGAACGACTATCAGGCCGAGGATCTCGTCCTCGTGCCGCCTGATTTGCCGCATACGTGGTCGTCGAACCGGTCGATCGACTCGTCGTTGCCGCAAGTCGCGATCGTCATCTGGTTCGACGGCGACTGGGCGCGGCGCATGGCGGACTGCTGCCGCGAATACGAGCCGCTTCGCAAGCTCCTGCGCCGTGCGGCGTGCGGGCTGGCGTTCGAGCCTCCCGCCGGCGAACGGATGCGCAGCCGTCTCGGACAGTTGCTCTCGACCGCGCCGCGCGAACGCCTGAGCGCCGCGCTCGATGTCCTGTGCACGCTCGCCGATGCGCCGGGCCATCCGCTCGCGTCGCCGAGCGCTTTCAATCAGACGAACGCGGGGCCGTCCGGTCACGAGCCCGAGCGCATCAATCGCGTTCTTTCGATGATCGATGCGCGCTTTGCCGAACCGCTCCGGCTATCGGAGCTATGCGAAGCGGCGAGCCTTTCGGAGCGCACCTTGACGCGCTATTTCGTGCAGCACATCGGCGAGAGCGTCGGGCGATACATCGCTCGCGTTCGAATCGGCCATGCGTGCCGGATGCTGGGCGACACGTCCCTGCCGATATCGGTCATCGCCGCGCGCTCGGGATTTGCGAACGTCGCCAACTTCAATCGGCAATTCAAGGCCGCGAAGCAAACGACGCCGGCGGAGTACCGGCGTCAGTTCATCGATGCAGGCGCGCTCGTCAAGGACACGGCGAACAGCCTGACCGAACGGCCGCCTTCGCTTCAGCAGAAGCGGCGGCGTTGAAGTTATCGCGATGCGCTGAGCCTATGCCCTGCATCGCGCGACAATCTCAGATAGCCCATGATCGTCCGGCTCGCCTTCTTGTGCGCCGGCGTGCTCACGCTCTTGTTAAGCGTCGGTCGCGGCCGATGCGCCTGGGTCGGAGCGGGCCCCGGCGGTGCCTTCATGCGAACGGGCTGAAGTCGTCTCCGCGTTGCGATTAGCTTGGGTTCCTAATCAATCTATACGCGCCGACCGCGCACGATCAGACGATTACCTGCAGACCGGCGCGTCGAGGCACGGTCATTGCGCAGTGGCTTCGGATCGATTCATCGAAAGCAACCGGCCATGCCTCTCTCCGCTCAAAGAACCCTGGTGATTTCCCCGCATCTCGACGATGCCGTCTTCAGTTGCGGCGCCCTGCTCGCCGCGTCGCCGGGCGCATCCGTCTGCACGATATTCGCGGGTGCGCCGGACACGGCGCTCGCCACCGACTGGGACGCGCAGTGCGGCTTCGCGGACGCAAATCAGGCGATGCGCGAGCGCCGTGTCGAAGACAAAGCCGCGCTGCACGTCCTGGGCGCGCGCGCCGTGCATCTCGGCTTTCTCGACTCCCAATACACGCAAGGCGGGACGAGCGCGACCACCGCCAAGATCGCCTCGGCCATTCGCGACGTGATGCGCGAGACGGATTGCACCACGCTCCTCATCCCGCTCGGCCTCTTTCATTCCGACCACGCGCTGGTTCATACGGCCGCGCGCGAGGCGTGCCTTTCGGACGCGACGGCATGCATTGCGTACGAAGACTGTCTATATCGGCGCATGGATGGCCTCGTGCAGCAACGGCTCGTCGAGCTCATCGGAAGCGGCATCGAAGCGACGCCGCTGCTCGATCCGATCGATGCCGCCACGCTCTCGCGCTGCATCGAAGCGAAGCAACGCGCGGTGCAATGTTATGCGAGTCAGCTCAAAGCCTTCGGGCCCCACGGCTATGACGACGTGCTCGCGCCCGAACGCTTCTGGACTCTGCGAGCCGTCGACCATGGCTGAACCGGCGACACTTTCCGAGCCCGATCGCGCGCGGCTCACCGTCGTCGTGCTGACGTACAACCGTGCCGATCAGGTGCTCGACACGCTCGCAAGACTTGCGGCGCTGCCGGACCGCATCCGCATCGTAGCGGTCGATAATGCGTCCACCGACGGCACGGCCGAGCGCATTGCGGCGCAGTTTCCATCGGTCGAACTCGTCGTGGCGCCGGACAATCTCGGCGCGGCCGGACGCAATCTCGGCGTCGCTCGCGTCGCGACGGAGTACCTCGCATTCTGCGATGACGACACCTGGTGGAGCGCCGGATCGCTGTCGCGCGCCGTCGCGATCCTCGATGCGGCGCCGCGCGTCGCGGTGCTCAACGCGCGCGTCGTCGTCGGTGCCGACGGCGCGGCGGACGAGACCTGCCAACGAATGCGCGAAAGCCCGCTGCCGCATCGCGGCTTGCCCGGTCCCGCGCTCGTCGGCTTCATGGCGGGCGCGTGCGTGTTCCGCACCGACGTCTTCCGGCAAGTCGGCGGCTACGAGCCCAGGCTTTTCATCGGCGGAGAAGAAACGCTCGTCTCGCTGGATGTCCTGTCCGCCGGCTACGAGATGGTCTATATGGATGACCTCATCCTTCATCACCATCCCTCACCGCTGCGCGACAGCGCACAACGGCGCAGGCTCCTCGCGCGCAACGCCGCGTGGGTCGCATGGATGCGCCTGCCATTCGACCAAGCCCTTCACGCCACCGGAAAAGCCTTCCTCGTGGCATGGCGCGAGCGCACGCTGATGCGCGATTTACCGATCCTCGCAAGCGGCATCGCATGGGCGATGACCAGGCGCCGCGTGATCCCCTCGCGCGTCCAGGACATGCGCCGCGTCGTGCGCGAAGACGATTTGCGCCGCGCCAGGCAGACGAAATCGTCGGCGTCTTTCGGTTCTACACGCCCCACGTAAAAACGCGTGCGTCGCGCGACGAACCAAACGAAATTTGGTTCGTCCCGCATCGAACCGCAAATCGTTTCGCAGTTCTCGCCAGTTCGACAACGAGTGGCACAGGGAATGCTGAACGCTGGTGACTGATCCACGCGATGGCGCGCCGCGCACACGCACAGTGGGATCGCAAGATAAGGGGACTTCCGTGAAAATCGCATTGATCAGTGAGCACGCATCGCCGTTGGCGATCGCGGGTGGCGTAGACAGCGGCGGGCAAAACATCTATGTGGCGAATGTCGCGCGTCAGCTCGTTCGCATCGGTCACGACGTCGATGTGTTCACGCGTTGCGACCGTTCGTTATTGCCGCTCGTCTCGCGCTTCGAAAACATCCGCGTGATAAATGTACCGGCCGGTCCGCCCGTGCAGTTACCGAAGGAACAGCTTCTGCCGCATATGGATGCGTTCGCCGGCTTCATGATCGACTTCATGAAGAAGGAAGCGCAACCGTATGACATCGTGCACGCGAACTTCTTCATGTCGGGCCTCGTGGGTCTGCGCATCAAGGACGCGCTCGGCGTGCCGCTCGTCACGACGTTTCATGCGCTGGGGCGCGTGCGACGCCTGCATCAAGGCGAATCGGACGGCTTTCCCGATGCGCGCTTCGATATCGAAGACGAGCTCGTCAGGCGCTCCGATTCGGTCATCGCCGAATGTCCCCAGGACGAGAACGATCTGATTCATCTGTACGACGCCGATCCCGCGCGCATCGACCTCGTGCCGTGCGGCTTCGATCGCGCGGAGTTCCATCCGCTAGACAAGGCGGCAGCGAGAGAACGTCTCGGCTGGCCGCAAGACCGGTTCATCGTGCTGCAACTCGGGCGCATGGTGCCGCGCAAGGGCGTCGACAATGTCGTGCGCGCGCTCGGCATGCTACACGGTGAGCATGGCGAAAGTGCCGAGCTTTATGTGGCGGGCGGCAATTCCGATGAAGCGAACGAGAACGCGACGCCGGAGATCGGCAGGCTGCGCGGGGTCGCGCGCGAATGCGGCATCGAAGAGCACGTTCACTTCGTGGGCCGTCATGGACGAGGTGAACTGAAGCACTTCTATAACGCAGCCGATGTCTTCGTGACGACGCCGTGGTATGAGCCGTTCGGCATCACGCCGCTGGAGGCGATGGCTTGCGGGCGGCCCGTCATCGGTGCTGCTGTCGGCGGCATTCGCTACTCGGTGGCGCACGGAGAAACCGGCTTGCTCGTGCCGCCGAAGAATCCGGCCGCGCTCGCGGATGCGCTCGTCGCGCTCAAGCGAGATGCCGCGCTCGCCACGCGAATGGGCGAAGCGGGCCTCGCCCGCGCGAACGCAATGTTCACCTGGTCGAGCGTCGCGCAGGCGCTCGCACAGGTCTACGCGCGACTTGCGGGCGAGGAAGGACAAGCCGCCGCGCGCGTTGCCATGGGCGGAGCCGCACGATGACGCAACCACTGCGGCCTGCGATCTTCATCGACAAGGACGGCACCTTGCTCGACGATGTGCCCTGGAACGTCGATCCGCTGAAGATGCGCCTCGCGCCGGGCGCGCTCGACGCGTTGCGCCTGTTTTCGTGGCTCGAACTGCCGATCTTCGTAATCAGCAATCAGAGCGGCGTCGCGCTCGGCAAGTTCGACTTGCAGGCACTCGATCGCGTCGAAGCGCGTTTGCGTGAACTCGCAGCCGAAGCGGGCGCGTCGTTCGCCGGCATTTACTGGTGCCCGCATCATCCGCGGGGCGTCGTGCCTGAATTCACGCGCGCGTGTGAATGCCGCAAGCCCGCGCCCGGCCTGCTGTTGCGTGCGGCGCGCGAGCATGGCATCGATCTTTCGCAGAGCTGGTTCATCGGCGACATTCTCGATGACGTCGAAGCCGGTCATCGCGCGGGCTGCCGCAGTGCGCTGATCGATAACGGCAACGAAACCGAATGGCTCAAAGGCGTTGGACGCGAGCCGGATATCGTCGCGAAGGACCTGTACGAGGCGGCGATTGCAGTCGTCAATGCGGAGTGTCCCGCATGAAGCCCATGCTTGCACCCGTCGTCGAAGCGCATGCGCGCAAGAGCGCCGCGAGCCAGGCGCGCGAATGGGGCGCGGATGTCAAGCGCATTCTCTGCATCCGTCTCGACAATCTCGGCGACGTGCTGATGACGACGCCCGCGCTGCACGCGTTACGCGCCGCGCAGCCGGGCAGGCATCTGACCTTGCTCGCATCGCGAGCGGGCAAGGCGACGGCGCCTTTCATCGATGCAATCGACGATGTGATCGAATACGACGCGCCGTGGGTCAAGCAGGATGCGCCCATCGACGCCCTCGCCGATCTCGCCATGCGTGCGCGCCTTGCATCGGCGCATTTCGATGCAGCGGTGATCTTCAGCGTCTACAGCCAGAATCCGCTGCCCGCGGCCATGTTGTGTCATCTCGCCGGCATTCCGCTGCGGCTCGCGCATTGCCGCGAGAATCCGTATGGTTTGCTCACCGACTGGGTTCAGGAGACTGAACCGCAGCACGGCACACGGCATGAAGTGGAGCGGCAACTCGCTCTCGTCGCAAGAGTCGGTGCGAAAGCCGACGACACGCGCATGCGCTTCTCCGTGCGCCCCGCCGATATCGACTCGCTGACGCAAAAGCTCATCGCCCGCGATGTCGATATGGACGCACCGTTCATCGTCGTGCATCCGGGTGCGAGCGCGGAGTCGCGCCGCTATCCCGTCGAACGCTTCGCCGAAACGATCGAACGTCTCGGCGCTCAATTGGAATGGCCGATTCTCGTGACGGGCTCGCGAAGCGAAAGTCACTTGTGCCGCGCCGCCTGCGGCACGAGTCCCTACGCGCACGATGTGTCCGGCGCGCTCGAACTCGGCGAACTCGCCGCGCTCATCCAGCGCGCTCGCGTTCTCATCTCGAACAACAGCGGACCGGTGCATCTCGCATCCGCGCTGCGCGCGCCCGTCGTGGATCTCTACGCACTCACGAATCCGCAGCACATGCCGTGGCAAACATCGCATCGCGTGCTGTATCACGATGTCTCGTGCCGCTGGTGCTATCGCAGCGTGTGTCCCGAAGGCCATCACGCGTGCCTTGTCGGCGTCGAGGTAGACGAGGTTGTCTCCGCCGCGCTCGAGCTCATCGAAGAAGAACATGCATCGCCCGTCCATCCGATAACACAGGCAAGCTAAGCTATGTACACACTTGGAATCAACGCGGTTTATCACGACAGCGCCGCGGCGCTGGTCAAGGACGGCGTCGTCATCGCGGCGGCCGAGGACGAGCGCTTCACGCACGTCAAGCATGCGAAACGGCCGGTGCCGTTTTCCACATGGCAGCTTCCGTTCGATGCAATCGACTATTGCCTGAAGGAAGCGGGCATCGAACTCGCGGATGTGGATCACATCGCGTATTCGTACGATCCGCATCTGTTTTCCGGCATGCCGAAGGACGCAAACGCGAACATATCCCTGCCGATGATGCCCTCGGCGCAAGCGATGACGAACCCGTCCGAATCGCCCTGGGATCCGCTGTTCCTGAGCTATATCGTCAATGCGAAGGGTCAGTTGATCGACGGCGCGCCGCATCATCTGAAGCGGCGTTTCCTAAGCGGCGGACGCGCCCCGCGCTTCGCGTGGCATAACGTCGATCATCATCTCTGTCACGAAGCGAGCGCGTTTCTCGCCGCACCTTTCGACGACACCGCCGTACTCACGATGGACGGTCGCGGCGAAGGCGTCACGACGAGTCTCGGGCAATTCGTGAATGGCGAATACACGCGCATCAAGCAAGTGGAACTGCCGCATTCGCTCGGCCTGCTCTATGAAACGGTGACGGGCTATCTCGGCTTCCTGCACTCGTCCGACGAGTACAAGGTGATGGCGCTCGCGTCGTTCGGCAAGCCCGCGTATGTCGATCAGTTTCGCGAGATCGTGAAGTATCGCCGCGACGGCAGCTATACCGTCGATGCGCCGCGTCTCGTCGAGCGCTTCGGTCCCGCGCGCGAACGCGGCGGCCCGCTCACGCAGCATCATTTCGATATCGCGCATTCATTGCAGGTCGTTCTGGAAGAGACCGCGCTCGAACTCGCGAAGTGGCTGCACGAACGTACGGGTCTGAAGAATCTCGCGATGGCGGGCGGCGTCGCGCTCAACTGCGTGATGAACGCGCGCCTGCGCGATCGCGGACCGTTCGATGAAATCTGGGTTCAGCCCGCCGCCGGCGATGCGGGCACGGCGCTCGGCGCTGCCTTGTGGACCGACTATCAGCAACGCGCGAAGACCGGCGATCGCGGTCGAAAATGGCGCATGGATCACGCATATCTCGGACCGTCGTTCGATGACGACGAGATCGAAACCTTCCTCAAGTGGACGCGCGCGCCGTATCGCAAGCTCACGAATATCGCCGAAGAAACCGCGGACATTCTCGCGCAGAACCGCGTCATCGGCTGGTATCAGGGACGCACCGAGTTCGGCCCGCGTGCGCTCGGCGCGCGTTCGATTCTGGCATCGCCCATCGATGCGTCCATGCAGGCGCGCCTCAACGAGATCAAGGATCGCGAGGACTTTCGTCCGGTTGCGCCCGTCGTGATGGAAGAGCACGCAGCCGACTGGTTCGTCGATGCACGCGTCGCGCCGTTCATGCTCTTCGTGTTCGACGTGCGCGACGACATGAAGACGCGCATTCCCGCGGTCACGCATATCGACGGCACCGCGCGCGTGCAGACCGTCAATCGCGCGCAGCATCCGCTTTACTACGATCTGCTCGCGGCGTTCAAGGCGCGCACGGGCGTGCCGGTTCTCGTCAATACATCGTTCAATACGCGCGGCGAGCCGATGGTGAATACGCCGCGCGACGCACTCGAATCGTTCTGGACGTCGCCGCTCGATGCGCTCGTGATCGGCTCGTTCCTTGTCGAAAAGCCGGGCGCGCACGCATGAGCACCTACGCCGAACTCTTCGATCACGGCGCGATGAGCGCGGCCGATGCACCCGCGATACCGCGCGGCGATTTCATCCCGGACGTGACCGTGGTCGTGCCGACGTATCGCCGCCCCGCGATGCTCGAACGCTGCGTGCTGGCGCTCGCGGCGCAGACCTACGATCCGGCGCGCTACGAGATCATCGTATGCGACGACGGCCCCGACGAAGCGACGAAGGCATGCGTGCAGCGCCTGTCGCAATCGCGTGCGCGGCGCGGCCCGTTGATCCGCTACGTTGCCGTCACCGCCACGCAGGGTCCGGCGGGCGCGCGCAACGCGGGCTGGCGCGCATCGCTTGCGCGGCGCATCGCCTTCACCGACGACGACACCATTCCCGATCCGAACTGGATCGCCAATGGCATGCGTGCGCTCGATGCGGGCGCGGATGCCGTGTCGGGCCGCATCGTCGTGCCGCTGGGACCACGCCCGACCGATTACGAACGCGACGCCGCCGGACTCGCCAGCGCCGAATTCGCGACGGCGAACACCTTCGTCACGCGCGCCGCACTCGAACGTACGGGCGGCTTCGATGCGCGCTTTACGGCGGCGTGGCGCGAGGACTCGGATCTGCAATTCGCGCTGATCAAGGCGGGGCTCGTCATCGCGCGTGCGGAAGACGCAACCGTGCTGCATCCGGTGCGCCCTGCGCGCTGGGGCGTGAGCATATTGCAGCAGAAGAAGAGCCAGTTCGATGCACTGCTCTACAAAAAGTATCCCGCGATGTTTCGCACGCGCATCCGCCGCAATCCGCCGCTTTTGTACTACGCGATGCTCGCGGCGCTCGTCGTTGCGATCGGATCGTTCGCAGCACACGCGCCGCGCACCGGGTCGCTCGCATTGCTTGCCTGGGCCGCGATGACCATATGGTTCAGCATGCAACGATTGAAGACGACTGCGCGCACGCCGTCGCACGTCGCGGAAATGCTGTGGACGTCGGCGATCATTCCGTATCTGTCGATCTACTGGCGCATACGCGGCGCGTTCAAGTTCAGGGTCTTCTTTCTATGAACGTCGAGCGCATCGTCATCTTTCGCGCATTGCAGCTCGGCGACATGTTGTGCGCCGTGCCTGCGTTGCGTGCACTGCGCCGCGCCTATCCGCAAGCACATATCGCGCTTATCGGTCTGCCTTGGGCGGCGAGTTTCGTCGAACGATACGCGCATCTCGTCGATGAACTCATCGTGTTTCCCGGCGCTATCGGTTTTCCCGAGCAGCAGGAAACGGATGCACATCTGCCTCGTTTTCATCAAGCGATGCGCGCACGTCGCTTCGATCTCGCGATTCAACTGCATGGAAGCGGCGGCGTGGCGAACGATATCGTCGAAGGCATCGGCGCGCGTCTGAACGCGGGCTTTCTGAAGCCGGACGAAGCCATGCGTAAAGGCGTCTTCATGCCATGGCCCGACGATCTGCCCGAATCCGCGCGATACACCGCGCTCATGCAGCGGCTCGGCATCGACGCAAACGATCTCGATCTCGAGATTCCGCTGACCGATGCCGACAATCGCGAATGCGATGCGCTGATCGAAGCGTGCGCGCTCGATAGCGAGCGGCTCGTGCTCGTGCATCCGGGCGCGCAGCTGCCTTCCCGTCGATGGCCCGTCGAGCGCTTCGCCGACGTGGCGCGCGCGTTGTCGCGGCGCGGCTGGCAAGTCGCCGTCACAGGCAGCGCGGGTGAAGCCCCGTTGACGGCGCGCGTTGCGCAAGGTGCCGGCATCGATCTCGCCGGCCGCACGTCGCTCGGCTCGCTCGCGGCGCTCGTCGCGAAGGCGCGGCTCATCGTATGCAACGACACGGGGCTTTCGCATGTCGCCGCAGCGATGCGCACGCCGAGTGTCGTCGTCGCGTCGGGCAGCGATACACGTCGCTGGGCGCCGCTCGATCACGCGCGTCATCGCGTGCTCGCGGACTGGCCCTCGTGCCGTCCGTGCGCGTTTCGCGAGTGCCCTTACGGTCATGAATGCGCGATGAACATAAGCGTGCAATCCGTGATCGACACGGCATTCGCCCAGCTTGAATCGACCGTCCGAGAGGAGACGCTTCTTCATGCCCACGACTAGTTCCCGGCGTCTGCGCGTGCTTACCTGGCATATTCACGGCAATTATCTTTACTATCTGAGCCAGGCGCCGCACGACTTCTATCTCGTCACGCGCCCCGGTTATCCGCCGGGCTATGCGGGCACGGCGGGTGCGTTGCCCTTCGGCCCGAACGTGCATGAAATTCCGGCGAGCGAAGTGCAGTCGCAATCCTTCGATGTCGTGCTCTTTCAGCACAAGCGTCAATGGGACGACGACCGCATCAATCTGCTGAGCGACGCGCAACGCCGGCTGCCGCGCGTCTACATCGAGCACGATCCGCCGCAGGAAAACCCCTTCGAACAGAAGCACTGGGTGCAGGAACGCGACACGCTGCTCGTGCACGTCACGCACTTCAACAAGCTGATGTGGGACAGCGGCGAAACGCCGACGCGCGTCATCGAACACGGCGTGATCGTGCCCGAAGGCGTGCGCTATAGCGGCGAACTCGAACGCGGCATCGCGGTGATCAATCATCTGCGCCAGCGCGGCAGGCGGCTCGGCAACGATGTCTATGCACAAGCGGCCGCGCGCGTGCCGCTCGATCTCGTCGGCATGGATGCGCAGTCGGCGGGCGGCATCGGCGAGATCGGCAATCTGGAGCTTGCGGCGTTCAGCGCGCGCTATCGCTTCTTCTTCAATCCGATTCGCTGGACGAGCCTCGGGCTCGCCATCGTCGAAGCGATGACGATCGGCATGCCGATCATCGGTCTCGCGACGACCGAACTCGCCACCGTGATCCGCAACGGCGAAAGCGGCTACGTGCATACCGACACGCAGGCGCTCATCGACGCGATGCAGCACCTGCTGCGCGATCCCGCCGAAGCGCGGCGTCTCGGCGAAGGCGCGCGGCGCACCGCGCTCGAACGATTCAATATCGCGCGCTTCGCCCGCGACTGGGACGAAACGCTGCGCTTCGTATGCAGTTAGCACACACATCGAAAGGATGAAGGCGACATGAGAGAAGCCTATAGAAAGCGAATTCTGGTGACGGGCGGCGCGGGCTTTCTCGGCTCGCATCTGTGCGAGCGGCTGCTCGCGCTCGGGCACGATGTGCTGTGTGTCGATAACTTCTACACCGGCACGAAGGACAACATCGCGCATCTGCTCGACAGCCCGAATTTCGAACTGATGCGGCACGATGTGACATTTCCGCTTTACGTCGAAGTGGACGAGATTTACAACCTCGCCTGCCCCGCTTCGCCGATTCATTACCAGCACGATCCGGTGCAGACGACGAAGACCAGCGTGCACGGCGCGATCAACATGCTCGGGCTTGCGAAGCGCGTGCATGCGCGCATCTTCCAGGCATCGACGAGCGAAGTGTATGGCGACGCGCATGTGCATCCGCAACAGGAAGCGTACTGGGGCAACGTGAATCCGATCGGTCCGCGCTCGTGTTACGACGAAGGCAAGCGCTGCGCCGAAACGCTCTTCATGGATTATCGGCGGCAGCACGGACTGTCGATCAAGATCGCGCGCATCTTCAACACGTACGGGCCGCGCATGCATCCGTCGGACGGACGCGTGATCTCCAACTTCATGATGCAGGCGCTCTCGGGCGAGCCGATCACCGTGTACGGCGAAGGCTCGCAGACGCGCTCCTTCTGCTATGTCGACGATATGGTCGACGCATTCATCCGCCTGATGGACACGCCCGATGAACTCACCGGACCCGTCAATCTCGGCAATCCGCACGAGCTTTCGATGCTCGAGATCGCGCGGCGCATCATCGAATTGACGGGATCGTCATCGGAGATCGTGTTCAAGCCTTTGCCGATGGACGATCCGTGGCATCGTCAGCCGGATATCGCGCTCGCACGCGATGCCCTCGGCTGGACACCGACGACGCCGCTCGACGAAGGCCTGCGTCGCACGGCGCAGCATTTCCGTGGCGTCATCGAGGCGATGCAGGGACGTCACGCGCTCACTATCGCCACGTCAGGTTGATGCTTCCGTTCAACGGCGCAGCATTGCATCGGTCACATTCGAACGCGCGCTCGCGCCGCCCTCATCGAAGCGATGTGCGCGCCGTCACGTCGCCGATCGTCGCGATCAGCTTCGGCGCGGCGACCGGCTTCGTCAGATGCGCCTGAAAGCCCGCGGCCTGTGCGCGCGAACGTGCATCCGCCTGCGTGTGTCCCGTCAGCGCGATCGCGGGCATGCGTTCGGACAGCGACGCGCCGCGGCGCGACTCTTCCTCGCGAATGAGTCGCAGCACGTCGTAGCCGTTCTGTTCGCCGCCTAGTGTCCTGAGTTAAAAATTCATTGAATGATGCCGACCACGTACTAAAGTGTTCTGTGTGGCACTCGATGCGAGG
>NZ_JALQDN010000097.1:0-7576 GCF_023631205.1 Caballeronia sp. NCF2
ACCGGTGCCGACGCGCGTGCCAACCGGCACGCCAAGCTGTGCATTGGTGACGGCATCCGCCCAGTCGCCTCGGCCGGCGCCGCGCAAGGCGCGGCGCAGATGGCTCACTTCGTTCTGGATCGTGCGCGGCGTGATGCCGGCCTCGATGCGCGCACCGACATAATTGCGAAGCTGCTTTTCCGTGACGGTGGCAGGTTCGACATCGCCATAACGCCGCTGCCTGGCATGTGCAGCGAACGCCTTGAAAGTCGTCAGCATCTTCTGCTGGGTCAGGGTCGCAGCCCCCTTGTGAAGCGATGCAGCCATGAACTTCGCTTCGATCGAGCGCGGCTGCGATCGCGATCGGTTCGGTAATGACGTGGACTTGTTCATCTCTTCTTTGTTGGTCTTGTTTGTCGTTGTGTTGCACCGGAACGCTCCAGCGAGCCGGGTCCTGCCTTTGTTTAGGGAACTGTGGGCCGCCACCTGGAGGTGGGTTGTCGTGGCCGGGGTGCTGCTGCCGATGAGGTCGTTTGTCGTTCGCCGGTTGGCCGGTTCGACGCGCTGACGTGCGCTTAACTATCACGTCATGAGACGGGCGCCTTGCGTGGTGCGGGCGGGAGGGGTGCGCGAGAGCGCGTCACTGCTCCTCGATGCGAAGCAGTGACGCGCAAAACCATGTGGTTGCCTCGGCGGATGCTCCCAATGATCGGGCCGCGGAAGGCGGGGAAGTCACCGCATCTTGCTTGCTGCGTTTGCTGTCGGCACAGCAAACGGGAAGCGCGGACGCGATGCGCTAGCTGGGCTGCTCGTTGGCAGCCGAAAGACGAGGTAAGTTCGAGCTTGGTGGCTCGTAGGAACGTGATGCGCGGGCAAAGCCCGAGATGGAAAAGTGCTTGCGCTTGCGATGGACGGACTACGACAGCCCCGCCGAAGCGCCACGAAAAAATCGCTCAGGGGGCTGTGCAGGGCGGACGAATCCGATGTACTTGCCGTAAGCGGTTTGCGGGCAAAGTGCCCGGCTTAAGAAGTAGGATCAGGCTCGAAGCCGATCGTAGGTCGATGCGTCAGGGACGCAGGAACGCCGCTACGTTAGCACAGCAGTTTTCGTCTGACCAGTCAGGTGGTCGCACGTGGTTTCTTACGATGCCGATCAGCTGGTCTTTCGAAGCTAGGCAACGCCTCCCGCACGGGTACCTGATCCCGTGCCATCGGCCTGAGTGAAAGTCTTGAGCAGCTGGATCAACTGACTGAGATCTCGACCTTTTTGCAGGTAGCCGTCGAACTCGTCATCGACCAACTGGCGGCGCAGTTCGGTTTCGTCCAGCGCGGTATAGGCGATGATCGCGATGTGGTTGGTCCGCGGATCACGCCGCAGCATGCGAGCCGCCTCGATGCCATTGCATGCTGGCATCTGGATGTCCATTAGGATGATATGGGGCGCCCATTCGGGCGCCAGATCGATGGCGTCGCGACCGCCGAAAACAGCACGTGACTCGATGTCCTCCAGCGACAGATAGACCGTCATGGCCAAGGCTGCATCGTGGTTGTCATCGACCACGAGGACGCGCAGTCTGGCTTGATTGAGTGGCACTCGTCGCGCGGTCCACGGTCGGGGCGCCCGCTGAAACAATTTCGAAAACGGCATGAACTCTCCAGTGCGCCCTATCGATAGATAGCGCACCGACCATGCCCGCCTACGAGGAGTCCGGTAAGCAATCGTCCTGAATCGCCGTCCGGACGCTTTGAAGGACGCCATCCACGCAAGTCAGTGCCCAGTCCAGCCGTCGCAGTGCCAGGTAGGTGCGCGCCTTGTTTAATTCGCTCTGCTGCGCCATGTCGAGGGGCAGGCTCCACTCGACGAGTCCCACGAGGTCGGACATGTCACGGCAAAGCGTACTTTCTGTTTTTTCGTATTGCTGCTTGCCCAACGCGCGTCGAATCAAGGATGAGAATTGGGCGCAGTCGGCCACAGCAAGGGCAAGCGCATGCAGGTCAGAGTCCGACATAATGAGTAGCCGAAACGTGATTCACGCAACCCGCCGACGCTAGCGCACTTCGTGCCGTTTTATAAGGCGCTCGGCGCGTCCGAATTGCGTGCACAACGGTCGCGCCAATACGTATCGTCCTTCTATATATTTGATAATGTCCTTTATCAGATATATGCGGCGCTCGCCTGGCGCCAGCGACAGGCGGGGCGTCGTGTGTGGCTTAGGTGGGCGACACGAGCAAAGAAATGTGCACGCTTGCCGATCTCGACCAGCTGCTTGAACAAGCGCAGCGTCAATTGGGCGTGCGAAAAGGCGGCAGCCAACAACCTAACTTTTGATCACAGACCTTGGTAGATCACCGTATGCCCACCAAACCACCCGCCGATTCGATCATCCAAGCCGACACGGCGTTGCTTGCGCTTGAAGCGCTTGAGGAACTCGTTATCACGGTGAATTTCGATCGTGATGACCCCGCGAGTGTCGAGGCAGCCATTCAAACCGTCGAGGCATCGATCGATACCGCCGTAGCCGCCTATCGTGGCCACCCCATGGTTGAATCAGCCGTGGCTGAGTTAAAAGCCGAGTGTCGGGCGGGTCTCTATGAGCAAGCTGAGCGCGTGGACGCCTTCATACCCGGTATGTCGGCTAGTCCCAAAAAACCGACATTGCACTGACGGGCTCAATGGACCTAATCGTCGCTACCTCTGCCCCATCGCTTGTTCTCGCGGCCGGAGAGCGGGCCAGTATTCGCTTCCTCGAGTTTTTTGCTTCAGCCATCCGCAATCCGCATACGCGGCGGGCGTATGCGCGGGCGGCAGGGGATTTTCTGGCTTGGTGCGCCAGCGCGGGCGTGGCCTCCATCACGGCTGTGCAGCCGCTGCACGTCGCCGCGTGGATCGAGCTGCAGACGCAGACCTTATCGGCGCCAACCGTCAAGCTGCGGCTGGCGGCGATCCGCCACCTGTTCGACTGGCTCGTGACCGGCCAGATTGTGCCGCACAACCCGGCCGCGTCAGTGCGCGGCCCGAGTCATACAGCCAAGAAAGGAAAGACGCCGGTGCTCGATGCGAGCGAGGCGCGACAGCTGCTCGACAGCATCGATGTGTCGACGCCAATTGGCTTGCGCGACCGGGCGCTGATTGCGCTGATGGTGTTTTCGTTTGCGCGGGTGGGCGCCGCGCTGGCGATGCGGGTGGACGACGTCTATGTACAGCAGCGGCGCCTGTGGGTGCGCTTGCGTGAAAAAGGCGGCAAAGCGCACGCGATGCCCTGTCATCACACACTGGAGGCGTATCTGCATGACTATCTCGACCAGACGGGGCTACGCGATGAGCCGAAGGGACCGCTGTTTCGCACGATTACGCGTGGCACTGGCCAGCTGAGCAAGACGCCACTGCCGCAGGCGAACGCCTATGCGATGGTGCGGCGCCGGGCAGTAGCGGCTGGGATCGATACCCCGATCGGCAATCACACGTTCCGCGCGACCGGCATCACCACCTATCTCAAAAACGGCGGCACGCTCGAGAACGCCGCGGTGATGGCCAATCACGCATCGACGCGCACCACCCAGTTCTATGACCGGCGCTGCGACGACATCAGCCTCGATGAGGTCGAGCGAATCCTGCTCTAACAGCCGAAGACCCACATTGACTCTGTAAACGCCGCAATGTACAGTGTAACTATACGCTATACATGATGTTCATCAGGCAAGACCAACTGACTAATTGACGTGACTTTTAAAGAGGTAA
Organism: Caballeronia sp. NCF2; assembly: GCF_023631205.1. Lineage (NCBI taxonomy): Bacteria > Pseudomonadati > Pseudomonadota > Betaproteobacteria > Burkholderiales > Burkholderiaceae > Caballeronia > Caballeronia sp. NCF2. The sequence continues at coordinate 3,719 of NZ_JALQDN010000097.1, forward strand.
GAGATGGGATCTAACCACTTTGATTGGGAGCACCATGATCAAGTCATGGCGACACAAAGGACTCGAAGAGTTCTTCAAGACCGAAAGTAAGGCGGGCATCAGACCCGACCATGCAGCCAGATTAAAGCGTCAGTTAGCTCGGCTCGATGTGGCTCAGTCGCCGCATGATATGAATGTGCCGGGCTGGAAGTTTCACGGATTGGAAGGGCCGTTAGCCGGTCATTACGCTATCAGCGTGAATGGGAACTGGCGGATGACCTTCACATTCGAAGGTACTGACGCTGTCTTGGTGGACTACCAGGACTACCACTAAGGTTCAGTACATGACCCAAATGTTTAACCCGCCTCACCCGGGTGAAACGCTCCGGGAGGATATCCTCCCGGAGCTTGGTTTGACAGTGACTCAAGCGGCCGAGCAGCTCGGTGTCACGCGCGTGGCGTTGTCACGCGTGCTGAACGAGCACGCAGGTATCTCGCCAGAAATGGCCCTTCGGATCGAAGGTTGGCTCGGTGTCGAGAATGGCGGCCGCGCAGACGTGTGGCTGGCCCAGCAGACCGCCTATGACCTTTGGCAGGCACGCTCCAAGGGAACGCCCAAGGTCGAGCGCGCGCACGCGTGAGCTTGGCTTCGACGATCAAGGCCGCTCGGCACCTTTTGTCATTCCTCCGGCTGCCGCTAGCCGCGTCGTATGAGGCGATCGGTAATTGCCTCAGATTTCAAGCCGGCCTTGCGGGTCGCGTGCAAAGGTAAATCGCACAGCCTTGACCTTCCGCCCGGCCTTGATCTGCTCCCACTGGATAATCCATCCGTCTTTCTCGTTGAGTTCAGCAACGGCCGGCTCGATAATTCGCCGTTTGATGTTGTTGAAATTCTGGCGCTGCTTCTCAGTCGCGTCCATCGCGGCCGCGAAGTCCTCTATGTCGTATTCAGCCCAGCCAGTGGATTTGAAGCGCGTAAGCAGTTCGAGCAGCCGCCAAGAATAAATCGAGCGCAATGCAGACGCTTGCTGCAATTGGTACGTAGTGAACTGCCCCTTCAATGCCGTCAGATGGGGGAGCAGTGCCGGCCACCAGTGCAACTCAACCCACCCCTCGCCCACTTGATATTTGATGACCCCGACCCATCGCATTTGAACCTTCGTTGGTGGCAACGGGGCGCCATTGCGACGATGCGCGGCCTCATAGAAGGTGATGGTGCGGTTGTAGAGCGTCTTGGCCGCTGATTGGAGCTGTTCGTATGCGGTGTTCGCGTCAACATGGAAGGTGTCGGCATACTCTGCAGCTGTTATCCGGGTCACAGGCAACTCGCCGACTTGTGGCAAGCGCCGACTGTCAAGCTTGCTGACGGCGGCTGCCACAATGCGCTTCTCGGCCAGCGTGAGCCCCTGCCCCGCTCGCGTCAGCGCGTTGCTCATCGAGATCCACCGATCGCCCGCTGGCCTGTCCGTGATCGCCGAATAGCTCTCCGCTTTCCCTGCCATTTTCACCCCTAAAGCGTCATCCGGCGACTCTGACGCATATCTCTAATTGCGTCAACAAAATATCAAGACGCAATAGCCCGGAAATTGACGCAATTTAGTGGCTACCAGGGCACGCCGGAAGAAATAGGGAGCGCGAAAATCTTTTGCATGGGCTGTGGATAGCGCCCGGAAAAAGACGCACTAACCCGGAAAAAGACGCAATTGACCCGGAAAAAGACGCAATAGCAGGCTGCAAACCCTTACGGCACAAGGCTCCCAGCCCTCTATAAACAAGAAAAAACTATCTAAAAACCGGTGGGGACAGGCATTCAGAACTTCCCCGTGTGGATAAGTCCCCTGTCCACCGGCCAAAGGCCCGTGGACAGCCGCGGTGCGGTTCGGGACTTCCCCACACTTGAGTCTGACGCGCCCTTCGGGCTTGCCCCCATTGAGAGAAACAACCGATTCAAAACCACCCGCAAAAGTCCGACAGGCAGGGAATAGTCTGTCTCGTCAATTTTTTGCGTCGCGCTCGACCAGCTCGGCGCATGCGAGCGAAATCGTCGCAGCTCGGCTAAGGCCCTTTCGTGCCGCGAGTGAGTCGACTGTAGCGAGCAAGTCGGGGGAGATCGTAATGGCGATTTGAACCTTGTTTTTCCGTGCTGGCGGGCTCGCGCTTCGCGTCGCGGCAGCATCGGGCGCGCGGCCGATAAACGCATTTGCCGCGGGCTCACTAGCAACAGGTTTAGGCTTTTTTGTGATGGACATAATATATTTTCAATATTATTTCAATATTGAAACGAGGTGATTTTTTAATGCGGATAGTTCGGTGGATGCGTTCACGTCGCGCGGCCGGTATTCGTCGATGTGGAGCCCCGCCCCGCTCGCACTGGCGAACGCTTTTCGCCGCCCGATGCGCAGCGGCAGCAGCTCGATGCCTTCAATGTCGGCAAGCGCCTCACTCGCCTCTTCGTTGTCGCTGCCTTGCGGATCGGCGGCATTCAGCAGCGCCAGAGCTCTTACGTCGCGCACACTGCGCGCCTCGCGCAACAGGCTCGCCACGTCCGACAGCGCCCAAACATCGAATGAACGCGGCTGAAACGGCACCAGCATGAGATCGGAGACTGTTAGCGCCGCGCGTAATGCAGTCGAATCGCGTCCGCCTGCGTCGATGATGACGTGATCGTATGCGCTGGCCTGCTGCGTGACCTGTGCGCGCAGTGTCGCGCCGTCTGGGTATGCGGCGGCGGCGATCGGCGCCCGGCCACTTTCCGCGCGCACTGTAATCGCGCCCAGGCTTGTCCCCTGTCGATCACCGTCGACCAACCAGACGCGCTGTCCGTCGAGTGCAAGCCCAAGCGCGAGCTGGACGGCGAGGGTCGATTTGCCTACGCCGCCTTTAGTGTTCCCGATCGTTATAATCATACTTATTCTATATTGTTTCAATATTGAAGACATATTGGCATAATTTTGAAACAATACCACGGTATAGAGCTTTGCGGGCCAGATCATCCTTTGGTGATGATCTGTTCTATCAGCGTGGTTGGTTGTTGGCCTGCTCAGCAGCAAGGAAGATCAACCGCTCCACCACCTCCCGGATCGTCTCACCGCGACTTCGAAGTCCTTTTAGGGCTTCGAACGCCTCGGGCGAGATCTTCAATCTCGGAAGTGCGTCAGCCGGATCCGAAAGCCCTTCCAAGCGTGTGCCGCCGACTAGTTCGGTCTTGACCTTCCACACGCTGCCCTTCGGCAATCGATGAGCGGTCGTGAATTCAGGTTTGCTGCTCATAGGTCGCTCTCAGATAGTTGTTCCAAACCCAGCGGCCGCGGCCCTCACCGTGGCCCAGATCACGCGAACACAACGCGAGCGCTTCATTGCCGCTATGGCCCTCGCTCAAGTAGTGCTCATAGTTGTCACGGCAGAAAGCTCGGCGTAACGCATGACCGGAGTCCTTACCCATCAACCCCAAGGCCGCAAAGCGGTCATGGACCTGCTTTTGGGCTGCGCGCGCTGTCGTCGCGTCGACTAGGTATGGCCGCGTCATCGTAACTTCCAACGCCGCTTTGACTGCGGCTAAGGCGCGATCCCGGTAGGGCGTTGGGATGACCGTATCCCTCACGCGTCCGCCCTTGGTGCCGTGGCGGATCGTGATGAAGCTTTGCCCACGCGCGAGCGCCGCCTCCCATTGCTTCAGGCTCTTGTGACTTTCAATCATCTCCTCGCGCCGCAGGCCCAGGCAGCGCTCGAGTTGGATCCAGGCTCGGGTGTCGGCCGGTGCATGCTCGAGGGCGTGTTCGAGCACGTGCGCGTCGACCACGAGACCGGTGCCGACGCGCGTGCCAACCGGCACGCCAAGCTGTGCATTGGTGACGGCATCCGCCCAGTCGCCTCGGCCGG
>NZ_JALQDN010000098.1:0-16291 GCF_023631205.1 Caballeronia sp. NCF2
GGAATCGCCAGCATTTCGAGGGGCACAGGCCGCAGGGCAAGCGGTGGCGACAGGGACGGCGTGAGGCTCAAGGTGGGACGCTTTCCTACAAGACGATTCGAGCATATTTATCAACATTATAGCATTAATGTCAAATCGATAGCCGGGTTGAATTCGATCTCTAACGGATTACGTTGTAATATGAGCGCACTGCTTATCCTTTTCGCGGCCATGCCCGACGTTCTCTCCGACGAAACCCGCCTAGCCGCCGATATCGAGCGCCTCAAAGTCGAATTCCCGAAGACGCGCGAGCTCTATCGCGAGGTGTGCGCGTTGCTGTTCTTTCGCTTTGGCGTCGCGCCCACTGCCAATCGCCTCTACAACCTCGTGCGCCGCGGCACCATGAGCACGCCGGCGTCGGTGCTAAGCGAATTCTGGGCGGAGCTGCGCGAGAAAAGCCGGGTGCGTATCGAGCATCCGGATCTGCCGACGGATCTGAGCGACGCCGCAGGCGAGCTGATCGGGACGCTGTGGACACGGGCGACGACGTCTGCACAGGCCGAACTGATGTCCCTGCGCGACGAAGTTGAAGCGCAGCGTGCCGAGGCGGAACAGAAAGTGGTCGCGGCGCGCGAGGAGTTGGGTCGGACCGAGGCGGCGCTGGAGCAGCGTACGACAGCACTTCTGGCGGCCCAGGTCGAGATCCGGGAGCTGGAGCGGCGGCAGGCCGAGGAGGCCGCCACGCGTAAAGCGCTTGAGGCGCAGATCAAGCGTCTCGGCGAAGAGGCGCTCGTGCGCGAGCGAGAACTCGAGACGGTGCGCCACACCTTCTCGCGTGATTTGGATAAGCTCCGTGAGACCGCCGGCCGTGCCGAGGAGCGCTTACGCGCATCGGAAAAGCGGGCACTGCTGGAGATCGATCGCGAACGCAGCGCGGTGGCCAGGGCTCAGAAAGAACTGGCCGAGGCGACCAAACGAGCCGACAAGCGAGACGCCGAGCATCGTCGCACTGTCGAGGCGCTGCAGGGGCAGCAGGGCGATGCCCGCCATCAGGCCGGCGTGCTGCAAGGCAAGCTCGCCGCGATTGAAGCGGCACACAAGTCACTTCAGGAGCAGTTGAAGACGCTGCGCGGAACGACGCGCGCCCCGACCCGGCGCATGCCCGCGGCAGACTCCGGTCCGCCAGTCAGGCGAGCGGCCCGAAAGGCAGCCGTTGGCAAAACGTCGAGAGCCAAAGCTCGCACGTAGATAATGACCGGATGGCGCCAGAGAGTGGCGAGCAGGTCACGGCCGGCCGGTGCGTCTGTCGCGCCGACGGTCTAAAGGAGCAAACGGATGAGAAGATCAGCAGAGAACAAGTTGCGGGTCGTGGCAGTGCGCATCGACCCCGTCATCGAACAGCGGTTGCGCGTGCTGGCCGAGGCCACGGGGCGCAAGCAATCCTTCTTCTTGCAGCGGATGATCGAGGAAGGCCTCGACGCGATGGAAGAAATCTGGCTGTCGCCGGACACCCTGGCCAAGGTTCGAAAGGGCGATTTGCCCGAGCTGCTGTCCACACACAGCACGACCTCGGATCTGTTCGACCTGGATGTGGTCGATGCTGCCTCATAGCAGCCGCGGTTCCGCGTTGTCGTAGCGGTTCGGTAAGATTGTGGTCGTTTTCAATAGAGAGGAAGAGACGCCAATGAACAAGCAGGAATTGATTGACGCGGTTGCGTCGCAGCCGGGGACGAGCAAGACCGCCCGCAGAAGAGGCGATTAATGCGATGTTTGAGACGATTTCGAAATCGGTGGCGGCGGGCGACACCGTTCAGCTGATCGGCTTTGGATCGTTCGGCACCGGGGAACGCGCCGCGCGGACTGGCGCAATCCGCAGACCGGTGAGACGATCACGATCGCCGCGGCCAAGACGGTAAAGTTCACCGCCGGGAAAGGCTTCAAAGACGTCGTCAATCAGGCGTGAGCGCAGCAACGACCGGGTGGCGCGCGACGGCCGCAGGCGGGGAGTTTTCCGTCGCATCACTCGTTCGACGGGTCCCGACCTAATCAGAAAAGCTGAGTCTCGAGCGGTATGAGGTTCACCCATTTCACCGCCGTGCGGCGCTCCTGTCCGTCCGGGTGAATGGAGCGAATCATGACGCGTTGCCCGCGGGCTTCGCCCAGCACTTCCGCAATCCGGCCTTCATAGCGCACCAGGGTGCCGCGCGCCGGCTTGCGTTTGAGTTTCGTGCGACTAGGCAGAGCGGACATTTCCTGACAGGCTGACATGCGATGATGCGATTATCGCCTGTCCTCACATCAACGCAGATTTTTTCGTTCCTTCTCACGCTCGAGAGTCAACCATGCGCCGCATAGCCGTCCGTCACTCGCCGATTCATGGTCGTGGTGTGTTCGCCGCGGCGACTATCTCCGTCGGTGATGTAATCCTCGAGTACAAGGGCGAGATCATCTCGGCGAGAGAGGCACAGCGCCGGTGTGAGCGGTCCACCGCGGAAGACGGACACACCTTCTTCTTCGGGCTCGACGACGGACGCATGATCGACGGCGCACAAGGTGGCAACTCCGCGCGTTGGATTAATCACAGTTGCGCGCCTAACTGTGAAGCTGAACAGGAAGGCGACCGGGTCTTCATCCGGGCAACACGCACGATCGAAGAGGGCGCGGAGATCTTCATCGACTATGCGCTTGATGTCGAAGGGCGCCGAACGGCGGCGCTCAAGCGCCTTTACGCATGTCGGTGCGGCGCTCGCCGCTGTCGCGGCACGATGCTGGATGCCCGTCGGTAGCGTACTCGTCGTGAGGCACATCTGGCACACGGTGATTCATGAAAAGGCCGGACGAAAGCAACGGCGACCGCTTCCCCGACGCATTGAAATGAATTAGCCTGATCGCTCTTCATCGACGACATTGCTGAGTGCGACGACGATGCAGCAAAGCATGCAACAGCTCGATTTATTTGCCGACAGCCGCGACGTGGTACTGCGCAATGACGTCGTGGAGCACTTGCAGCGTCGCCATGCGGGGGACGCGCGCGCCTCACTGACGCAGCTCGGCAGCGAATACCCTGACGACAGCGCGCTGCCGGCGATGACGGTGCTTGTTTGCGAACTCGAGAATGGCTCAAGCCTTCCACTGACGGACCACGCGGAGCTAACCGCAGTCCGCCGACACCTTGAGGACGAAGTAACGCCTGCGGCGCAACGGGTGCTGCCTCCAAAGGACCTTTATGCGTGGTCGACACCGTGCTGGCGCTCGCTCGCCGAGCGCGCTGCACCGCTGGTCTTTTGCAGGAGCCACACCGAAAGCCATGCCGCGCCGCTATGGCTCCGCGCAGGGGACTGGGCGGCGGCCAGTGACGCCGTCAACACGATCGAATCGTGGTGGCGCATCCCGTCGCCACTCGCCTGGATGACCGAAGCGCGCTATCGAGGGGCCGGTCTCGATGCGGCGTGGCCGCTACTCGCAGAATTGGCGTGGCTGGCACCGTCACGGTTCGCCACCTTGATGGCCGGACTTCGGGACGCTTCGCTCGATGCGCTGCGTCGGCGCTTCGATGCTGAGTTTCCCGGCACAGGCGAAATCGAGGACTATGTTTGGTTTCCGGCCTGGCTACTGGTCGTCAAGCCAGCGCTCGCGGGTCGGCTGGGGGAGGCGCGCGTGCAGCGAGAGCTACCTGCGTCGCGTGCCACGGCCTTGCTTGGGGAGATTTTGCGTCGCGAACATGAAGGTGACCAGCACGAATTGGTGAGCTTACGCGAAGAACTGAGTCGGCTGCATACTGGCCTGTTTGACGCATACATGGCAACACGGAAAGTGCAGCATCGATGACCGGAGCCGCTCGCTTCACCGGCATGACCTTCACTTGCGAGCCAGCGGCCTTCGTAACAGGCGAGTTCGCTGAATTTGTACCGTGCTCCCTTCGGCTGGATCTCGAAGCGCCTCCGACGAACCGCCTTTTTCGGCCTGCCGAGCGACCATCACCCGCGCGGCGCGGACAGCGGGCGCTGCGCGTAAAATACGAGGTCAGCCGCACACATGGGAACGGACTTGAACCGGTGCCAACCAGCGAACGGTTCGAGGTCGGCGAGGATAGGCAATAAATAGCGGTAGAAAATTAGAGAGACTCGGGTGTACGGGATGGCCGCGTCCGGCGAAGTGTGGCGAGAAAGAGGCGTGAGATGTGCGACGGTCGTTCATCGCGTATGCTTGCCAGCTTTGTGCACACTCAACATTGACGACCGATTGGCTCGCTCCCCCTCCAAAGAGACGCGTGGAAACAAAAAAGATGACCGATGTGCTCGTGCCTGAAGGCGCCTACAGGGACACGCTCAGCGATGTGGTCGCGCTCCTGGAAGACGGCCGGGGTGCCGCAGCGCGGAGCATCAATGCACTGATGACTGCGACCTATTGGTTGGTCGGCCGTCGGATTGTCGAATCGGAACAGGGCGGGCAGGGGCGCGCCGAGTATGGGCAGGCGCTCTTGCAACGCCTGTCAGGGGATCTGACGAAGCAGTTTGGAAGGGGCTTTGGCGCTGACAATTTGGAACTGATGCGCCTCTTCTACCAGAGCTATCCGCCGAGCGAGATTACCGAATCGGTGATTCGGAAATCTGCGACCCGCGCCTCGCGAACAAAATCCGAATCACCGATTCGGAAATTCTCGCTCCAGCAGTTGGCTGAACGTTTTCCATTGTCCTGGACGCATTACGTGCGACTAATGCGACGGACGCGATCGCCGGAAGAGCGGTCGTTCTACGAAGGCGAAGCGCTGCGTGGTGGATGGAGCGTGAGACAACTCGAACGCCAGATCGGCAGTCAGTTTTACACCCGCACGTTGATGTCCAACGATAAGCGCGCAATGCTCGCCAAGGGCGCCGTCGCAGCTCCGGGCGACACGATGAAGCCCGAAGAAGCGATCAAAGACCCTTACGTTCTCGAGTTCCTTGACTTGAAGGACGAGTATTCGGAAAGCGACCTTGAAGACGCCCTCATCCACCGGCTCGAGGACTTCTTGCTTGAGCTGGGCGGCGACTTCACGTTCGTAGGGCGGCAGCGGCGATTGCGCATCGGAGACAGCTGGTTTCGTGTAGATCTGCTCTTCTTCCATCGACGACTGCGCTGTCTCGTAATCATCGATCTCAAACTGACCGAGCTGAATCATGCGGATGTCGGGCAGATGCACATGTACTGTAATTACGCGAAGGAACACTGGACACTGCCGGGCGAAAACCCGCCAGTCGGCCTGATTCTTTGTGCAAGAACCAACGAAGCGATCGCACGCTATGCGCTCGACGGCCTGCCCAACAAGGTGCTTGCCGCCGAGTATCACACAGTGCTTCCCGACGAAAAATTGCTCGCGGAGGAGTTGGCGAAAACCCGTAGGGAATGGGAAGCGCAACATCCCATTTTGCTCGACGGAGGCGATCGCTCTCCGGACTGACAGACCGATAGCAGGGTTGTCATCTGCTCGCTACTCCCAACGCATTAGTCGTTGGTCTCCTGGTCGGCCTAGCGCCACCGATCCGAAAACGCTCATCCGCGCGGCGCGAGATTACGAGGCGACGCAGGCGCAGTTTGCGATGGAGTGTGCCCTGTCCGCGCTGCATTGATGGAGGCCGGCTACGGCTACGAAATCCCGGTTATTGACGTCGTCGAGCCCTAGATGCCCTCGTTGCCGCGGCGCTCGCGGGTCGCGTTCGGAAGGCAGCGGTGGACGATTGCGTGCGACGCCTGATTCGCAATGCGGATTCGCTGGTGGGCGAGCGTTGCACATGCGCATGGAAGCCGCCGGGCCCTGAAAAAGAGGAAGGGTGTCGGCCGATGCAGCGCTTGCGCTGCTCACGCCTTCGCGTGAGTCCGGCATGGCCCATCGTTACAGCCAAGGCCCCAAGGCCGGTTACGCGCCCGCATCCTTCCTTGACTTCTCGAGAGCCTCGATACGCTGTTCTCAATGGATCAGGAGATGCACAGCGTATGAAGACAATCGCAGTTGACGGAAAACATCACGTCCCCGCTACTTCGGCCGGCGTGCTCAAGCGGACCTCCCTGGAAGCCGATCGTGAGCTCGCTCATATACGGGAAGTTGTGACGGCAGTGCGTGCAACATCAGCTTCGTTGCCAATAAGCGTTCCGTACTGGAGGGCACGCCTGCATGAGCTGCGCATCGCCTACGCATTGCTTCCCGTCCAACTTGCCCGGCTGCCTGCGCTTGAGCATGAAGTCGAACAGCTCGCCCAGAAACAGGTCGACGTCGGAGCGAGCGACGGGCGCCGCGCGGCGTAGATTCGCCGCGCCAATTGAGCTACTAGAAGAGTCGATATATAGTGCTTATGAGTATGGCCGATGGACTGCTGAATGGACTGGCTCCGACGAAGCTAGTCGCCAGTGGCAAGCTACTGCCATTAACTCAAGCGTGCAAATACGACTTATCACGCTTGAAAGGTTTGTAATATAGCGAAGCCACGGATCAGGACAGCATCTCCCCGACAAGCGGCCTCCGAACGTCAGCGTATCGTTCGATATGGTTTCGGCGTTCGGCCGTCGCTTCCTTTCGGTAAGATAGCGGTCAGTCCAGAATGAGGAAAACGCAATGAACAAACAGGACCTGCTCGATGCGGTGGCGTCGCAAACCGGAAACACCAAGGTGGCGGTCGACGAGATGCTGACCGCAGTGTTGGCGACGATCACGAAAGAGGTGAGTGCGGGGCGCGCGGTGCAGTTGGTCGGGTTCGGCAGCTTCGGCCGCGGCGAGCGTGCGGCACGTACCGGTCGCAACCCGCAGACCGGCGAGGCTGTCAAGGTCGCCGCCGCAAAGACGGTCAAGTTCTCCGCCGGTAAGGCCTTCAAGGACGCGATCAACGCGTCTTGACGGCTCGAGCTTCAGGCGCGGGCGAATGCACGCGGCCGACTCAGAATAACTGGCTCTCAAGCGGAAACAGATTGGCCAGCTTGACGGCCGTTTGGCGCTCGCGTCCATCGGGATGAATTGAGCGGCTCATGACGCGCTGACCGCGCGCCTCACCTAAAATCTCGACGATGCGATCGCGGTAACGCGCCAGCGTGCCGCCTGACGGTTTTCGCTTCGTGCGACGGCGAGTCGATGAGGGCATAAGCGAGCGGTAGCATGTGTCGCTCCGGCTATGCCAAGCCTTTCGCCTGCCGCGCGTATCCGTAGACGTACACCGGCACACCGGCACACCGACAACTAGGCCCCGCCCCCTTTCTCTATGCGTCGCTTCTTCGTTCGTCGCTCGCCTGTTCACGGACGCGGCGTGTTTGCAGTGGCCCGGATCAGCGCGGGTGAGACAATCCTTGAATACAAGGGCAAGCTGATCTCGTGGGCAGTGGCCCAGCGTCGCTATGAACGCTCGGCGGCGGAAGACGGTCATACATTCTTTTTCGACCTTGATGACGGGCGCGTGATCGACGGGGCGCAGGGTGGCAACTCGGCGCGCTGGGTGAACCATAGCTGTGAACCAAACTGTGAAGCTGAGCAACAGCGCAGTCGCGTCTTTTTTCAAGCGCTGAGAGATATTGAGCCGGGCGAGGAGTTGTTCATTGATTATCGGCTCTTCGTCGAAGGTCGGAAGACGTTAGCGCTGAAAAAGCTCTACGCCTGTCGATGCGGCGCAGCGCGTTGCCGGGGCGCCATGTTGGCACTCTGGGCGGCACACGTGCTTGCGGCTGACCGGAACGCCGCTACATGAAGCGGCCCATCAGCTTGGCGGGTGATCAATCGGAGCGAAGCGGCATCGCACTTTGCAATGTTCGTCATCGGCGTCGAGATTTGTCATCCGCATAGCTGTCCTTTCAATGCAGTTCTTAGTGGTGAAGTCGCATGCCAGCACATAAATGGACTTTCGCGCCTCGCTTCAGACGCTCGGCGTTCGGGTGGAAATCGGCGCTGCCGATCCAGCGCATCAAAGAAGCGATTTCTGAAATCCGTTCTGCCGCGCGCATCGATCCAGTGCTGGGCGCAGAGGGCGCAGTCCTGCTGCTCGAAAAATTGTCGCCCGCGCTTGAGCAGGTGGACAGTTCCTCGGGCGCTTTGGGCAGCGCCGTCAATCGCGCAATCGATGCGCTGGTGCCGGTGATCGCCGCGGCCGACGTGCCGCGGGCGGTGCGGGAGCGCTGGTTGGAACGGCTGTTCGAAGCGTTACAAGAGGACCAGATGCCGTACATCGAGAGTTTGGGGGAACACTGGGGCACTTTATGTGGCACGCCCGAGCTCGCTTCTCGATGGGCAGACCAATTGCTGCCGCTCACCCGGCATATTGTGCAGGCGGACGAGTACGGATTTTTTGCCGGGACGATACCGTGTCTGAGCGCGTTACACGCGGCCGGCCGCTTCGATGAGGTGCTGGAGCTTGTCAGCCATGACCGACTGAAATTCTGGTGGTATCGCCGATGGGCGGTCGAGTCCCTCGTTTCGCTCGGTCGCCCCGGCGACGCGATCAGCCTGGCGGAATCGAGCCGTGGACTCAACGCCCCGGAAGGCGCCATCGCACGGCGTTGCGAGGCGATTCTTCTCGACTGTGGGATGGCCGAGGAGGCCTATCAGCGCTACGCGCTCGCTGCCAATCGGGCAGGGACCTACCTTGCGACCTTTCGGGCAATCGCAAAGAAGTACCCCGATCGTTTGCCAGAAAGCATTCTTGCCGATCTCATTGAATCGGAGCCCGGCTCGCTAGGCAAATGGTTCGCCGCTGCGAAAGACGCGGGCTTGCTGGATATTGCGCTGTCGCTTGCGAAGAATCACCCAACAGACCCCAAAACGCTCACGCGCGCGGCGCGCGATTTTGCAGTAAAGCAGCCGTCATTCGCAATGGCCTGCGGATTGTGCGCTTTGCGATGGATGGATGCCGGCTACGGTTACGAGATAGCGCCTATCGATGTGCTCGACGCTTACGATGCGACGGTCGAGGCCGCGGCGGCAGCGGGCGTTCCGGCGCCAGACGTGCAGGATCGTGTGCGACAACTCGTCGGAGGGCCTTCCTCGTTTATCGCGAAGGTGCTCGCAACAAAACTGGCCTGACCTCGGGACGGCGGGCGCGACGAACCGGCAGCTGCACTGAAGCCGACGCGCGACCGAGTCAGAGCAATACTGCTTTGTGCAGTAGCTCGAGTGCCGTCAGCTCGTCTAGTCGACCTATGCGCGCTTTGCCCGCCAGCGTCTTGAGCAGCGCTTCCGCTATTGGCGAGATACCGTCCAAACCCTGCAGACTTGTTGCCGAAGCCGGTGGAAACTGAGCGTTCGCGAGGTCACGTGCCGGCACGCGACCGCCGTCGTCTTCCACGGCGTGCGCGTCGATTGCGGCGGGTTGTTCCGGTTCGTTCGTCGGGGAAGGACCGACGGCCTTTGCGCTACTGAGCTGCGGCTCGGAGACAATCGGCTCCTGTTCACTCGCAGACGTAGCGGACGGCGTCTCACTCGCCCGAAGAGAAGGAGACAATACATCCGATGCGCCGGCGTCATCGGTGGCTGCCCGAGACACTTGTTCTTGAGCGCTCGCGCGAGCGCGTGACGCGGGCGCGAGTAGAACTGAGACGGACTCGGGAATTTCCGCTTCTGAGCGCGGCTGGTCCAACCAGCCAGTTGGCAAACCAAGCCGCTCGGTAAAGCGGTTCGCTTCTGCCTCGTCCATCCGCTTTTTGCCGTGCAGTCGATGCGCCATGTTGGACCCGCTCATTCCCATGACGAGACCGAGCTTGGCTTTCGATCCGTTGCGCCCGGTGAGCACATGAAGGTTCGCGCGTCGGATGCTCTCGACCGTGGTGCCATCGTCGAGGCTCAATTGTTGGGGCGATGTTGCTTCGATTGTTGCCCGTCGACCGGAAGCGGTTTTTGCAGCGGCTTTGCCGGTTGTCTGCTTGGCCAGTTGAGCTTGACCGGTCTTCACATTGCTATGCGGGCTCTTCGCGTTCTTAGATGGCATTTGTACATCCTCGGACGCACCGTCCGCAACAAACAACTGTTCTTGTGTGAGTTGAACGGCCGGTGCCGGCGCCGATGCCGATACCATCTGCGTCGTGGCGTCCTCGTCCACGCCGTCGTCCGTTCGAACAAACTCGAGGGGCGCTTTCAAGCGAGCAATGAGTTCGGGCGAAAGGGCAGGGTAGGGCTGATCGAAAAACCCATGAGGCAGACCGAGCGTGGTCTCCATGTGAAAGGCCGTCTCGGGCGTAAATCTTTCGCCCTTCGTAAGCTCCGCGACACGCGAAAGAGTGGAATCCAGCGCCAACGCGATATTCTCAGCGCCGACCGCATCGACCAAGAACTGAAATGACCGCGTCTTGATGATCGAGGCCGTCGGGGCGGGTTCTTTGGAAGGCGACTGAGAGGACGTACGATTGCGGGACGAGAAGTTCGGTTTAGACAGGTGATGAGGCTGGCGGCTGTTCGCCTTTTCTCGGTACCCCGCATTTCGCCCGCGGGTCTGACTCATAGCTTAAGCTCCAGTGCGGCGCATTGACTTTTCAACTTGGGATTATATGCGAGGGATCGTCGGCCGCTGCTATGCGAAAACCCCTCGTCCGTTAGCGCGGCGTCATGATATGTGGGGACGGTCGCGTCCTCGGCCTTTGCCGACATTGAGGTCGGTCGTGTTTAGCGTCTGCACCCCGGTGGATTGCTGACCAGCCGCACCGGTTATGCACGGTTTCTGTGACGCAGACAGGGAGAGACTGCTGCGCCAGGCCGCCAAATGAGCGACCCCGCCTTGAGAAAATCAGACCGGAATTCGCCTCAAGCGAGGCGATAAACATTCGTTACCGTGCTCCGGAAAAGAGCTTGTCGATCTTGTGCGCTCGCATCCGCGGTCAGACGTTTAAACGCGTTCCAGCCGTTGCTAAACGGATAGGAGCCTTTGTTGACCTAAAAGTTGCTCTCGAACATACAGCGATTTGCACCGAACGCCTCGGTACACGTAAACTGCTCGCCCCCGATCGATCAAGCTGTTTCGATCACGGAACGCTTGAGACGCTTGAGTTCCGCGAGCGTCTCAAGCGCGCGCCCTTCGTCTTCTTTCAGATCCTGCAGAAAGGCCTCGTTGTGTTCCTTGATCCAGCTTAGCGGCATATCCCACCATGCGAGTTCCAGCAGGCTTTCCCGCACTTTCTCGGGAAAACGGAAACGCACGAGTCGCGCGGGCGATCCGACGTAGATGCCATACGGCTCGCTGCGGAAGTTGGCCGGCACGACGGCACGCGCGCCGATCACGCATCCCGATTCGATAATGCTGCCGCCGAGAAACAGCGCTTCGTCGCCGATCCAGATGTCGTTGCGCAGCACCGTATCGGCGTATTGCGGCATGGGCGCATTGCGCAAGCCGTCGCCGTAGCCGGAGAACAGCTTGGTCGAGATCGTGTTCATCGGATGCTGGCCGTTGAGCAGAAACCGGAGACGCAAGCCGCCCGACACGAACTTGCCGACGACGAGCTTCTGAGCGCCCGCATCGTATTTCACGATCGATCCGACGCCTATGCCCGATCCGCGGCCGATGCTGAACGTGCCGACCGTGGCTTCTTCATCGAGCCAGTTGCGAAAGAAATTGTTCGGAATGGCCGAGTACGTACCGTCGCGGTATCCCATGATGATAAATTGCCGCGAGAGAGGGTGATTCGGCAGAATGCCGATGCAATCATCGGAAGTGTTGACGTTCATGAGCTAGGCGGACTAAGAGCGATGCGCGATGCGAACGGCCGCGATGCCTCGAAGGTCGGGGATCATGGCCACCAGATCCCGAAATCGTATCAGCGAGTGCGGGTACCGAAAGCGTCGAAAAGACGCGGCTTTCACGCGTAATTCGCCTCTTTGCTCGACACGAAAGCTGTTCCTCACGTTCATCTAGTTCGATCCGCTTAGAGTGGGAGCACTGCACACTCCAGCGTGGCGCGAAATGGACAATTACTTCGACGGCCTTTTCAAGAGCCAGCCGCTATCGGCACAGGTCACCCATCCCAAGATCGTCGTGTGGCGATACAGCTATTACGCGGGCTACTATCACGGGCATTCGTTCGATGACTGCGCGCGCTACCTCGGCGCCTAAGACACGGGGGGCGACCGGTTCATCGTCGGCAGTTTCTGTTCGATCGGAAGCGGCGCGACGTTCACGATGGCCGGCAATCAAGGGCATCGAAACGATTGGATCAGCACATTCCGTTCTACATGCAGGAGGAGGAACCGGCGTTCGCCGATGCCCACGATGCATTCCAACGCGCCGGCGACACGATCGTCGGAAGTGATGTCTGAGGAGGCATCTCAATAATGCGTCGCTTTCCTTTACAGTCGACGGATCAACCCAGCGTTGCGTGCAATGACGCATCGCAGTTTTTTTGACGCGGCGAAATTCGCTTAGCCTGTACGCTCTTCGTGGACCTTCTTGAGCGCAACGACGATGCAGCAACTCGACGTATTTACCGACAGCCGGGACGTATCAATGCGCGATGATGTGGTCGAGCAGTTGCAGCTTCGCGACGCCGCCGCAGCGAGATGACGAGCACTTCCGGATCTGGCGCGTCTATCTCGCGGGATGCTCGTACGCATTCGAGAACGACGACGTGTCTATCTAGCAGGTGGTCTGCCGCAAGGCGGGGTGCAGCGCGAAGACGCTGCAGTGGTCGCGTCGGTATATCTACAAGAATGCGCTATGAACCGCAATTCGTGCGGCCCGCGCCTTGTCATACGTCGAGCGCGACACGGGCGCCCGCGTAAGTGTTAACGGGAGTCCAAAATGGCCGAAGATCGTCTGCTTCCAGGCTTAGTCGGTGGCGAATCATAAAGCCCGCTGCGCCCAGGTGGCGAAACACTGTTTCTTGCTTATCCACATTTGAGCAGAAGGGGCCTCAAGAACGGGGCGACGTTCTCGCTCGGAGGGTATGTTGTGGATATCGTCTCGCAGCGTTCCTTCGACGAAGCACGCTCTTACGAAACAATTGGCACCGCTTCGATCAGCGCAACACCAATCAACGCGCCCAGCACTGCCCCCCATCAGCCGCGGATGCCAGCGTTCGAGGTGCAGCGTCGCGAATAGCGCCCCGACAAAGATAATTCCTAGTTCACTGCATCAGTGAAATGGCACCGGCCGCATTCGGCGCGATGGATCGTCGTACTTCCATTTAATCGGCTTCGGATTCTTGTTGTGCTGGACGCGGGCTTCATTACTGGACAGACGTTATTCGTTGACGGTGGCGCATCGGTGGGGAAGGCGGCGTTCTAATCGCGCACCGACCATCGTGCTCGCGGTATGCAAGGGCGCAACGACCCTTCTTCGCTAGCGCGCCCGAAACGACTGTGCGACGTGGCAGTGGCTAGACTCATAACTTTCTCCGGTTCGTCGAGCGCTCTCGCACAACGACGAACTTTTACGCCGCTCTCGTGTGGGTCGGCTTTTCTACCCATACACTGCAGCGAACGACTGTTGCACCCCGTCAAGAGACGCCCATGGCAGCAAGCGTTGATTGGCTGAAGTGGGTGTGCGCCGTGAAAAGGTGGCGCTTTCCAGCGGGTGCAAACCCCGCCCGGCAACCGCTCCAGCCGGAAGCAACCTATAAGGACTTTCCCTTTTTGCAAGCCTGTGGTTCATTCGGTCATTGATTGATTCCGATGTTGTGGCAGACGCGATGGCGGATCGGCGGCGGGGCAGACTGCACACCTATAATCGGCCTGTTGGGGCACTGCCGCTGCTGTGCCCGGGCCCGGATAGTAACCGCGCAGCAGGACTCCATCCGGAGCGCGGCGCCACGCATGAGATGCGTCGCCTGGAGCTTCCTCGAGTTCGCCTGCTGCCGGTCTGACCTGTCGCTATCCATGCCTATTGCGTCCTTGTGTTGGGAGTGGCCCCTTTGGGGTGCTGTACGGTGGTCTCCTGCGTTTCAGGGATCGTGGTGCGGTTCTCGAGTCACGATGGACGGATTGGGGTATAGGAGGGATCGAAGCGCTCGCCTTTGGCGAGGATCGCCCAGAGGATTCGCGCGTGCTTGTTGGCGATGGCCACCAGCGTTCGATACCAGCCGACCCGTGCATGCAGCTGGACGATCCAGCGCGAGAGCCGATCGGTTCGCCGGTGAGCGCTTGTCAGGGCCGAGCGCGCACCCTGGAACAGCAGGGTGCGCAGATAGGTGTTGCCCTGCTTGGTGATGTGACCAAGCCGGGTCTTACCGCCACTGCTGGCCTGTTTGGGCACCGAGCCGAGCCAGGCGGAAAATCGCCGTCCGTTCCTGAACACGTGCGCGTCACCGACGGTTGCGACGGCGGCCGACGCGGTGAGCGGCCCAATACCAACGATGGCCATCAGGCGTTGCGCGTTGGCGTCATGTTTGACCCGCGCAGCAATCTGCGAGTCACACCACGCGATCTGCTCGTCGAGGGCCTGGATGTGATGCCAGCCTGCGAGGAGCGCGGTGCGTGCGATACCGTCCAACTCCGTGGTCCCGTCTTCCAGTGCCTCGACGAAGCGGTCACGGAACGCGTCGATGCCTTGTGGGAGGAACACACCGAACTCAAACAGTTCGCCACGCAGGCGGTTGACGAGTGCCGTACGTTCCTCGACAAAGCCGCTGCGCATCCGGTGCAGCACCAACACGTTCTGCTGGTCAGCGGTTTTCAGCGCGACGAAACGCATATGGGGTCGGCTCGCGGCTTCACAGATCGCTTCTGCGTCCAGCCGGTCGTTCTTCACGTGCTTGCCGCCTTTGCGGTAGGCTGCGGCGAACTGCGGGGCGATCAGGCGAACTTCGTGGCCGAGCGCGCGTAGCTTTCGGCCCCAGTAGTGGGCTGCGCTGCAGGCTTCCATGGCCACCAGGCAGGGCTCAAGATTGGCAAACCATTCGAGAAACTTCTGCCTTGGGATCGCCTTTCTGACTGCCACGTGCTCCATTGAGTCGACTCCATGTACCACGATCAGGTTCTTGGCGAGATCGACGCCGATACGAGTAATCTTGTTCATGACTTTCCCCTTCTCAGATGGATTGCCAGCACCAACCATCGTGGCATATCGTTCGCCACGGGATGGGGAAAGTCCTTCCTAATTCGGAGCAGCTATGGAGGCAACGAAGTGGCTGAAGCCTTCGGTGATGCGTGTCACAAATTGGTGACAGCGCGAGTGTGCAGGCCGTAACGCGAGTGAACGCCGAGCAAACCTCGAAAAGGTCGATGCGCAGGCCGACCCGACAACCCTATCGGGGAAGGTTGATACGGCTGGGCGAATGAGCAGGCGGGACGCCCAGTCGCTGCGCCGGGGTAGTGGCGACAGCATGTACACAAGGAAAGCGTACGCAACACGGGAAGTCCCTTGGCGTGGTCAGGGATGACCAACCGGACGCCCGCGAGGGACAGGCCGGGCGCCTTGGGATGACGGAGAGGCCCGTAGTACTGGTGAAGCTGGGTAATGCCGGTGGAGGGAAGGGGCCTCAGTTCAAGACAGACGCAATACGTAGTGAGGACGTGGAGATTGGGCAACCTATCAACTCCGATCAGTGTTCAGAAGCTGCAGATGGCGTTACACGCGAAAGCGAAGGCAGAAGCCGCTTACCGCTTCTACGCGCTGTACGACAAGATCTATCGCGAGGATGTGCTGGCGCATGCGTACGCCCAGTGTCGCTCGAACAGGGGCGCGCCGGGTGTCGATCGGCAGGACTTCGCGGAGATCGAAGCGTACGGGGTGCAGAAGTGGCTCGGCGAACTGGCGCTTGCGCTCAGGCAGGAGAGTTACCGGCCGGACCCTATTAGAAGAGTGTTTATCCCGAAGGCCAATGGCAAGCTGAGGCCACTGGGCATCTCGACCTTGCGTGATCGGGTGTGCATGACAGCAGCGATGCTGGTGCTCGAACCGATCTTTGAAGCGGACCTTCCATCAGAGCAGTACGCTTACCGCTCGGGGCGAAACGCCCAGCAAGCGGTGATCGAGGTGGAGGAACGGCTGCATCGAGGGCAAACTGACGTTGTTGATGCCGACCTTGCGGACTACTTCGGAAGTATTCCACACGCCGAACTGATGCTGTCGCTTGCGCGACGCATCGTCGATCGGCGCGTGCTGCATCTGATCCGGATGTGGCTGGAATGCCCCGTTGAAGAAACCGACGATCGAGGCCGGAAGAAACGTACGACGGAGGCCAAAGACAGCAGACGTGGCATTCCGCAAGGCTCACCCATCTCACCACTGCTGGCGAATATTTATATGCGCCGGTTTGTGCTGGCATGGAAGAAGCTCGGACTTCCGCGCAGTCTTGGCAGTCGGATCGTGACCTATGCGGATGATCTTGTGATCCTGTGCAAACAAGGCAAGGCCGAAGAGGCGTTGCTGAAACTGCGCGA
>NZ_JALQDN010000099.1:0-70059 GCF_023631205.1 Caballeronia sp. NCF2
GTTCGTCTCGCGCACTTGCGCGTCGAGATCGGATACGCGCGCGACGCTGCGCGCGCGGCGCGGCTCGCCGTTGCTCAAAACGGCCACGCCGCACGAGTCGTAGCCGCGATATTCGAGCCGGCGCAGACCTCCGACCAGCACCGAGACGATGTTACGTTGCGCTACCGCGCCGACAATTCCGCACATAACGGTTTTTCCTTGAATCGAAGAATCAGGCGTGGGAGACGGACGCTTACGCGCGCGCTAAAAGATAGCGAAGCACCGACGAAAATGTCGTCGCACACTTTGACTGACAGGGGAGTACCGGATTATGAGGCCCATTAAATAGGCGGCGTTGCCTTCCGGATCTACTAGGAAAACGTTAGCGGAATCTGCCAGCAAAGTTTTAGTTCTAGAGATAAAGAATTAATGGCTTTCTTTTTTCCGAGCCACTCTCGGGTTCGCAAAGCCATTCTCTCATCCATGAGACGGGTCGACCACGCCAGTTGACGAAAGCCGCGTGAATCGCACGCGAGCGTTATTCATTTTTAGGGAGAAATTTCACTCCGAGCGGCATCTTATCATCTCCTTGTCATCGTGATAAGAAAAAAATTTATGACGTGCTTGATTGCGACAGCGATTTTGAACGAACGAGTCCCGGAAAGATGCGCGGACAGCGCTCCAAGTACCATGCCACGGCGTTGGAAACTGGCAGCCGGTTGATCTCTTCGCGCCAAAAGAACCCGGCGCCTGCGCCCTCGTTCACGCGAATGTCCTCCCAATGCACGCTGGGCCGATAGAGGAAGAGGGCGGCCAGGCGTCCACGGCTGTCGACGCGCTCGCCGATCGGCTCAAAGTCACTGCGTTGCGCGCATACGCATAGCTCTTCACTTAGCTCACGCGCTGCGGCATGATGCGCACTCTCGTCGTCGGCATCGACTGCGCCGCCCCAGAAGCCCCACATCAACGGCGAGCTCCTCGCCGCGCTATCGCGCATCTGCAGCAGTGTGCGCCCCCGCGAGTCGCGAACGACGATATTCACGCTGCTCAAAACGACAGGACTGACTTGCATATGCTTCACCTTATCGAAGAAACGACAATTTGCGGATTGCGCAATCTGAGCGATCCGGCCGGACACACGCACGTGCTGTCGCTGATCGATCCAGAGTGGGCGGATCCCGTGGAATTCTCTGGATGGCAGCCCGACCGCTGGCTTCTGCTACGCTTCTACGACGACATAGAGCAGCGCAACGATCGCGCGCTGCCGACCCGTCAGCATGTCGCCGAAATTTTAGCCTTCGGCCGCCGCGCGTGCGCCGAACCCGGCGCGCGCCTGTTCATCCACTGTCTTTCGGGAAAGTCGCGGTCGACTGCCGCTGCCACGATGATCTGGGCGCAGGCCTTGCCCTATTGCGACGCGGATACCATCGTCGCCCATCTGTTGCGCAAGCGCCCCCAAGCGTGGCCCAACCTCCTAATGATCCAGTACGCCGACGAGTTATTAAACCGCAACGGCGCATTGGTGAATGCCGTCCATAAGCTTTATAGGCAAGGCCTCAAAGCCGATCCCGACTGGGCTGGTTCATTGCGGCGAATGGGCCGTTCGGCCGAAATCATACTTTAAGGAACGCGCTTCACGGTTTTCCCAGGTGCGAGAAGCTGGGAGAGTATGTTACCCGGAAAAATTTACCGTCGCAAATTCGACACGCGCTGTCATTAGCAACAAAAATTTGACAGAATTTGTAAGTGTTCGGTTAAGATCCGTGTCGGTCATTTTGCCGAGCAATAAAATTACCAGCAGGCCAAAATCCCTCATTGTTTTTATTCACAAACTTCTTTTATAGAAGTTAGAGTTGAGGCGCGTGTTCATGACCGAGGGTGATGAACGGGCGCACATTAAAATTTAAAGGCGGTTGCACCGCTGCGTATTATTCGAGGTTCTCTTGGTTATCGATAAGATTGCCGTATGTGGCTTGGGTTATGTGGGCCTGCCGGTCGCTGTCGCATTTGCGCGCCGTTTCAACGTAATTGGTTTTGACGTAGATAGCCGTCGTATCGAGTCTCTTCGCAGCGGAGAAGACTGGACCGGCGAGATCGAATCAGACGTGTTGAGCGCGTCGACGATGCGCTTCACTGATCAGGCAGCGGATCTCACCGACTGCAATTTCTTCGTGGTCGCCGTGCCGACTCCGGTCGACGAAAAATGCAGCCCGGATTTCTCGCTGCTCGTGCGTGCATGTCAGACGATCGGGCCCGTGCTGCGCGCCGGCAGCATCGTCGTGTTCGAGTCGACCGTCCATCCGGGCGCGACCGAGGAAATCTGCGGTCCTGAACTCGAGAAGGCGTCGGGCCTGCGTTGCGGCATCGACTTCAAACTCGGCTACAGCCCCGAGCGTATCAACCCGGGCGACCGCGAGCATCCACTGGAAAAGATCGTCAAGATCGTGTCGGGTCAGGACGACGAGTCGTCCGAAATCATCGCCGACGTGTACAGCCAGATCATCGAGGCGGGCGTGCATCGCGCGTCATCCATCAAGGTCGCGGAAGCAGCGAAGGTGCTGGAGAACACGCAGCGCGACATCAACATCGCGCTGATGAACGAAATGTCGAAGATCTGCGATCTGGTCGGCATCTCGACTTCGGAGGTCTTGGCGGCGGCGGGCACGAAGTGGAACTTCTTGCGCTTCACGCCGGGTCTCGTCGGCGGCCATTGCATCGGCGTCGACCCATACTATCTGACCTCCAAGGCGCAGGAACTCGGTTACCACCCCGAAGTGATTCTCGCGGGCCGGCGCATCAATGACGGCATGGCCGATCACGTCGCGTCGCGCCTCGTGCAGATTCTCGCCCGCACCCACCGACTTTCGCCGACGACGCGCGTGGGCGTGCTCGGCATGACGTTCAAGGAGAACGTGCCCGATATCCGCAACTCGAAGGTTGTCGATCTATATCGCGGTCTAGAGCGCTTCGGCATCGCGCCGCTCGCCTACGACCCGATGGCCGACAAGGCGCAGATGGAGCATGAGTACGGCATCACGCTCGTCGCGAAGTCGGAGCTCGCCAATATGGACGTGCTGATTCTGGCGGTGCCGCATCGCGACATCATGGACAGCATCTGGACGGATCTGCCGCACATGATCAAGGACGGCGGCGTGCTGTGCGATCTTAAGTCCGCGCTGGATCGCAGCCGTCTGAAGTCCGATATCCAGTACTGGTCGCTGTAAGCGAGCTTCTTCGATCCTCTAGTCAGAATCTGTCATGGCCGTTTCAAAGCTGCTGATTGCCCCTGTCGGTACATGCCGTATTCACGGTCCGCTCCGCAAGGGCGTGTCGCGTTACCCCGTCGAGGCGCATACGTTGCGCAACTATGGATTCGTGCACTGCAGCGCAGAAGTGCTCCAGCAATTGCGCTTCATGTTCGGCACGCAGTCGGTGCCGGCCCACGTTCGGCGGCTGGCGTTCCGGCCTGACATGTCCACGGCCGAGCTGGAAAAGCCTTATGTTCCGGCGGATGTGTATGTAGTCGAGTTGTCGTCGCGCAAGCTGCTGACGGCGGATGGTTACCCCATCCAGGCGAATTACACGGGGCGCTATTTCGGTGATTTCTTCGCCGACCGCAGCCGGGCGCGCACGTTCTGGTCGATGGCGTCGGTCGAGCAACAGGCGGAACGCCGCACGTGGCTCGACACCGATTCTGTGTTCCGCCGATTGTCGACCGAGGACCGCGATCTGCTCGCGAGCATCGTCCGGCGCGTGCAGCCCGATGAAGAAGTGGAGCGGGAGATGGCGGAGATCGCCGAGATCGTCGGCAACGACAAGCTCGTATTCGTTACGCACGTCGATGCCAAAACGCCCGACGGCGACCTGATTGAGCAGCGGCATCAACTGATTGAATTGGTGAAGACGTGCGCCGCGCGCCTCGGTGTGCGTTGCTACGATCCCACGTCGGCCATGTTGGAACTCGGGCAGGTAAACGCGCTGGAACAAGGCGGGCGCGACTTGACTCATTACACGACTGAATTCGCTGAACGGCTTTTCGATGACTGGTATGTGAATTACCTCATCCAACGCATCGGTCCGTCGGCTCCATTGCCGATGCGCTCGCGCGTCGATTCGGTTACCGCCATTGAAGCGGCATGGAGCGCAGGCGATCTTCGTGGAGCATCGCGTCGCGTGCACGCGGTCTTGCGCGCGAATCCGGCACACGGCGGGCATCGCATGCTGCTCGCGCGCATGCAGTCCGAGTTGGGCGATTACGAAAGCGCCATCGCAAATGCGGAAAAGTCGAGAAGTGAAAGCGGAATGACCGACCAGACCGACGAAATATTGATGCGATGCAATTTCGAACTCGGACGGTATGCGCAAGCGTACGACGTCGCCGCCGGCCTGCTGCGCGGCGAACACGAAACGGCAGAAATTCTGCGTATCTCCGCGCTGTCGGCGACTCGGATCGAGAAGCATGAAAATGCGATCGTCAACTGGAAGCGTTTGTTCCGCCTCTCGCAGGACAGTGTCGAAGCCGCGAGCGCGGTGCTCGAACTTTTTGAAGCCTTGGGCGACGAGCAAGCCCTCGGTGAATGGGCGAACGAAGTACGCGACGCGTTGCCGTCTCATGCGCCGAGCTACGCCGTCCAGTGGAAGCGCGGTGTTGCGTCCGGCAACCGTTCCGCGTTGCGTGCGCTTGCCGACGACGCACCTGGTCTCGACAATCAACTGCTCCTTTCGCTCGCGAACCTTGCTTCGAGCAAAGGCTTCGCGCTCGCGGCGGCGGCGTTGATTGAGGCGCAGGACCCGGACAACCGCAACGCGGAAGTCGCGCAATGGATCACAACACAGATGACGCAGTGGCTCATGGATGCCGAACGGGCGCTCGAGCGTGACGACTTGCTCGTCGCGGTCGACCGCATCGGGGCGAGTTGTCTGCTCGATCCGACGAACAGGTCGGCCATGCGCGCGGAATGGACGCTCGAAAAGCGCTTGCAGAAAGATGTCCGCGCTGCATTCAATGAGCGCAATTACCAGTGGCTGGCGGACCTCGTCGACAGCGTTATCGAAGCGGGTTTGTCTTTCCCGGAAATGGACATGCATCGCGGCCGGGCCGCCGAAGCGCTCGGTGACGTGAACGCGGCGGTGAATTATCTGCGGCGTGCGGCGGATCAGCCCGGTGCTCCGATTTCCGCGCGTCTCTATCTCGCACGCGTGGCCGCGCGCAGCGACTGCTTTAAAGAAGCGCTTGAGGCCTTCGAGCAACTCGCGTCGGACCGCCATGCCGATCAGGCCCTGCAGAATGAGGCGCTGCGCCAGCTTGGGATCGTGAGAACGCGCTGCATTCGGGCCGCGCGTGAACTAAATGCGCGTGGAGCGCACTGCGAGGCGTGGGCGCTGCTCGACTTGATCGGGGGCGACGTCGATGTCGCGTCCGAACGCAAGCGCGTGCTTTCGTCTCTACACGCCAGACTGCGGTTGGTCGACTCGTCCGAGCCGAGCGCGCGCATCGCGATCGCCCAGACCATCCTCGGCCTCGCACCCGACGACCAGGTTGCACTCAAAGCCGCCGCCGTCGCAGCGATGCGATTGCAACGCTACGGCGAGGCGCTGCCGCACTGGCAGGCGCTGCGGCGGTCATCCGAGAACGAGGATTACATCCAAAGCAACATTAATCGATGCGAGACGCTCATCGCGCGAGCGAACCGCCCGGCGAGAGCCGCTCTTAAAACGCTCGTTCCGTCCGACTGACTCAGGCCCGTGAGTATCGATCTATCGTACTCACGGACAAGGCACGTCACTTGTCTGTACTCCTTACGACATCAAGCTCATCGATGAAAGAAAAAAACAACGAGCAGAAACCGGCTGTCGTCGTCACTTTGACGGATGAGCCGGGGACGAACGCGGACGCGGCTGACGCAGTGACAAGCGACGCTCTCGAATCGGTACGCGACGAGCTCGCGCACCTGGTCGCGCACGCGAGCGCCGTTCAGGCCGCGCAGAAAGCGCTCGTGGAAGCGGAGCGGGTCGCGACCGGTCATCTCGGCGACTGGACCGTGCGCTTCATGCTGCTTCAGTTGAAGGAGGCGGCCGGTCATACGGCGCAGATGTTCGAGCAATGGTCCGAATTGCTGCTTGAGCAGCCGGACAATCTGCGCATCGTGCGCTATTGCGCGTCGCATCTCGTCAGGGAGCATCGCGACGCCGAGGCGTTCGCGCTCATCGATCGATACATGCCCGAAACGCTCGACGATCACCGCGCGGGTCTCGCGCGCGCCGAGTTGCTCGCGGATATCCGCGCCTTCGCGCCGTCCGATGCCCTGTTCCGCAAGCTGATCGAGCAGCATGGCCGCCGGGAGCTGCGGGTCGCGTTCGCGAAGCGCCTATCGAAGCGCGGCCTGCTGGCCGATGCTGTTGAGACGCTTGCACCCGTGGCCGCGACCCTCGCGCCGGAAACGAAGGCGGGCCAGCTCGCCGCATCGCTCGCCGGCGACTACGCGTTCTTCAGGCGCTTCGAAACGGAAGACGGGCTCGCGGGCCGCGACATCAAGATCATGTCGATGAAGCACGCGATTCTCGCCTTCCGCGATCGCGCGATCGCCGAGCCCGATCCGCGGAGCGCGCCGTCGATCGCGCTGGTCACCGGCAGTCTCGGACCTGGTGGCGCGGAGCGTCAACTGACGCGGCTCGCCTGCAATCTGCAAAGACTGTCGAAGCTGTCGGAGGACGCGGAGCGCGGCCCGAAAGACGTCGCTATCACGCGGCCGAAGGCGGTCGAAGTACTCGTGAAGCAATACACGGATCAGAGCGGCACGGGCAAGCATCGTATGGACTTTTTTGCCGGTAATCTGCACGAAGCGGGCGTGCCGCTCGCGGAAATCAACGCGCTGCCCGCTGTGGCGGTGAGCCATCAGCCGGTCGATGACGGCGATCTGCGCCGTCTGCTCGAAATGCTGCCCGCGCCGGTCCACTACGGCGTAACGCGGCTCGCGCCGCGCCTGCGCGAACGCGGCTTCGACGTCGTCAGCCTGTGGCAGGACGGCACCTGTCTGTTCGGCGCGCTCGCCGCGCTGCTCGCGGGCGTGCCCGTTATCCATCTGGTGTTCCGCGGTTTGCCGCCGAGCATCCGCAAGGAACGCGACCGGCCCGAATACGAAGTGCTGTATCGCGCGCTCGCGCAGGTGCCGGGCGTGCAGTTCGTCAGCAACAGCCGCACGGCCGCCGAGGAATACGCGCGCTGGCTCGATCTGCCGCTCACGCGCTTCCAGATTCTCTACAACGGCGTGCCCGATCTCGAGACGAACGCGCCGGCCGAAGAGCGCGCCCGCTGGCAAGCCTTCGTCGACGCGACGCCGGACGCAACCGAAACCATCGGCGGCGTGTTCCGTTTCGAGCCGGACAAGCGTCCGCTGCTGTTCATCAAGCTTGCCGCGCGCTATCTGAAACGGCGTCCGCACGCGCGCTTCATGATCGTCGGCGACGGGCGGCTCCAGGACAAGGCGATGGAGCTCGCGGCCGAGCTGGGCGTTGCGCATCGCCTGCTGTTCGTGGGCCTGTCGTCGCACGTCGGCTTCTGGTACTCGAAGATGGACGCGAAGGTGCTGCTGTCGCGCTACGAAGGCTTGCCGAACGTGCTGATCGAGGCGCAACTGCTCGGCATCGCGACCTTGTCGACGCCTGCGGGCGGCGCGGGCGAATGCTTCGTCGACGGCGTGACCGGGCACCTGCTCGACTGCGCAGAGCAGCCCGACCTGAACGCGGCTTGCGACAAGCTCGCCGCGCTAATCGACGGTTTCCAGGCGGACGACGCCATACGCGAGCACGCGCGCCATCGCGCACGCATGCTGTTCTCGGTCGACGCGATGATTGAACGGTTCTCGGCGCTATGTGCGCCTGTTGAGATCGCCGTCGCCGACGAAATCGACTACGACGAAATCGCCGAAAAGCCACTGCCGGCCTGACGCGATTCACAGATATTTCGAGACGCTTGTCTCTCACGGTTCTTGAAGACGAAACATGAAGTCGACTGACCTCCGGCGCAGGCGGTTCGCCCGCTGGCTACCGTCATCCACCCGCGCGGCCGCGCTACTGCTGGCCGTATCCGGCGCGCTCGCGCTGCAAGGCTGCGGCCTGCCGCGCAGCGGGCCGCTGCGCAGCGAAGTCGATGCCGCGCGCGATAACAGCAGCATCGTGCTCGTGCCGGTGACCGAGGAACTCGCGCGCGCGAGCCGCGGACCGGCACGCGCGAGCTTTCCCGCCGCGTTCCTCGGCGCCACGCCGTTCGAGTACGAGCGTTTCGCGCCGGGTGACGGCGTCCAGGTCACGCTCTGGGAACACGGCGGGCTCGGCCTCTTCACCGCGGGCGATCGCGGCGCGTCGGATCTCGGCGAGCAGATCGTCGATCGCGCCGGCGATATCCATCTGCCATACATCGGCACGGTGCGCGCGCAGGGGCTGACGCCGGCGCAATTGCGCGACGCCATCATGCGGCGCGTGAGCCGTCTCGTCGTTGGTGCGGATGTGAGCGTGCAGGCCACGCCGCGCCGCGGACAAACCATTACCGTGCAGGGCGATCTGCTGAAGCCGGGCGTCTACCCGCTCGGCCACGACACCGAACGTCTGAGCGGCGTGCTCGGACTCGCCGCGCCGAACCAGACCAATGCGGAGCAGCTGTCGGTCACCGTGCGGCGCAATGGCGTCGCGGGTTCCGTGCGGCTTGCCGATATCTACAGCAATCCCGCCGAGGACGTGGCGCTGCGCCCTGGCGATTCAATCGTGGTGAACGACATCGTCGAACGCCTGACGGTGCTGGGCGCGGCCGGGGTGCAAGGGCGCGTCAAGCTGTCCAAGCGCAACTACAGCGTACTGGATGCGCTCGGCGACTCGCGCGGCCTGAACGATTCGCTCGCGAATCCGCGCGCGGTCTATCTGCTGCGCCGCCCGTCGTTGCCGCAGAACGTGGAGCCCGCCGATACGCGTGCGCAGGTCTATCAGTTCGACTTCACGCAGCCGGGCCAGATCGTGCTCGCGGGCGAGTTCGTCGTGCGTGACGGCGACGCGATCCTGATTTCCGATGCGCCGTTCACGCAGGTGCAGAAGCTGCTGTCGACCTTCAGCGCGACGCTCGGCACCGCGCGTTCGGTCAGCGCGCTGTCCAACTAGCGCGGACGCGATGAGCAACAACGATCGCATCTCGAAGTGGCGCGCGCGTCAGGCGGCGGGCAATGCCATCGGCGCGGGCGCGTTCAGCCGGCCCGACCCGGCGACGGAGCAGGTCGACGCTCGTCTGGTCGACGCCGTCGAAGGCAAGGATGCGGCGTCGGCGGAACCTTTCGGCGCGGCGGCTTTTCAGGCGCGCAAGCGCGCCTTCGTGCCTGAGCAGCCGGAGCAAAAGGAGCATCCGGAAGACGAAGCGACGGCCCATGACGGCGAGCGCCCCACGACGCTGCTGGCGCGCATGCTCGCCGCACTGCGCGATCTGCCGCGTCAGACGGTCGCCGACCGCCGCGCCGCGTACGAGGCTCTGAGCGCGCAACTCGATGACGAAGCGGCCGACGAGGAGCTCGGCGAAGAAGCCGCCGATTTTCGCAGCCGCACGCTGCGCACCACTATCCGTCTTCTGGAAGACGATATCCGGGCGGGCGTCGATGTCTTCGCGGCCGGTTACGCGCCTGCGACGCTGGCGGCGCACGAAGCGCGTCTTGCATCCGGCTACGAAATGCGCGCGCAACGCCGCCGCGACGAGCAGGCGCGCGAGGCACGCCGCCTCGCATCGCGCCAGGACACCGCGTTCGAAGTCGAGCTCGCACCCGACGAAGCCGCCGACGTCGCCACGCTGCGCCGGCGCATCGCGATGCTGCACGCGCGCCAGCGCACGGTCGCGCCGGACGCCGAGCGTTCGAAGCTGTCCGCGCTGCTTCCGCTTCTGATCCTGCAACTGCACACGATCCACGGCGAAAGCCGCTTCGCGCTGGTGTGGGCGTTGTGCGGTCCCGCCGTGCTGCTGGCGCTGATCTCGTCGCTGTATTTCCTGACGGGCACGCATTTCATTCTCGGCATGGACGTGCCGACGTTTTCGTTGCTCGGTGCGACGACATGGATCATGTTCCGCCAGATCATCTTCCGCAGCAGCACGGCGTACGTTTCGGCGCGCGGAGTGCTGAATCTGCCGAGCATCACGCCTCTGATGAACGTCATCGTGCAGGCGACGATCTATCTCGTCATCTATCTGCTCGTCTTCGTGATTCTCATCGGCATCGGCTATCGCTACGACTTCGTGAGTCTGCCGGCGAGCTGGTCGACCTTCGCCTGCTATGTCGTGTCGATGGCGATCGGCGGCACCGCGATGGGCCTTCTGTTCGGCACGATCGCGACGAGTTGGCATTTCTTTCTGCGCCTCGCCGCCGTCATCGAACGTTTCCTCGAAGTGTTCAGCGGCGTGTTCTTCGTTTCGGAGCAATTGCCCGAGCAGTTTCGCGCGTACTTTCTGTGGTCGCCGTTCGCGCATGGCATGCAGCTTTTGCGCTCGTCGTACTTCGAGAGCTACAAGTCGACGGACGCGAGCTTCTCCTATTACCTAACGTCGCTCGTGTTGCTGATGGTCGTCGCGCTCGCCTGCGAACGCCTCGCCCGCAGCCGCGTTCAGCCGATGTAAGCGCCATGATCAGTCTCATCGACGTCACCGATTCGCCCAAGGTCTTCGGCTCGCATCTACCGTTGTTCAGCCACGCGGATCTCGATCTGCCCCAGGGACGCTACGCGCTGCTTTCGCGCACGCCCGAGTTGCATCGCAGCGTCATCGACGTGCTCGCGGGCCTGCGTCCGCCGCGCGAGGGCTTCGTCAAGCATCACTGCCGGGTGTCGTGGCCACTCGGGCGTCAGGGCTTCATCCGCGGCAAGGCGAGTGGGCTGCATATGATCCACTTCGTGTCGTCGCTCTATGAGCTCGACGCGCAGGTGACCATCGAGCTGGTCGCCGATCTGCTGACCACGCCCGAGCATCTGGCCCGTCCGATGGAGCACTGGCCGCTCTATACGCGGCAGGAGTTTTCCTTTGCGTTGGCGCTCGCGGCGGCGTTCGATGTCTACGTGATCGAAGGCGCGATTCCGTTCGAGCCATGCCGCTTTACGCGTCTGTGGCTCGCGCTGTTCGAAGAGCGTCTCGTGGGCCGGACGTTGATACTTTCCACTTACCGCCAGAATCAGCTGGCGGATTACTGCACCAAAGGTTTGGTTTATGAGCGAAGTAGCCTTCGAATCGAGGAAGACCTCGACGAGTGCATCCGCCGATATTCTACGCGGCGTTCCAGAAGCGAATCCGCAGACGCAGGAGAAGAGCTCCCGGCCGACGCCTTCTCAGGCGCACAGTTCGGGCTCTGATAGCGAGTCGGCGATCGACGCGCGCGTCCGGGCGCGCGCCGCCGCGCAGCGCGAGCGCCGACGCCGCCGCTGGGTCACCCTCAGCGTGATTCTCGCGCCGGTGGTGCTTGCCGTCGTCTACGCGAATTTCATCGCGGTGCCGCGCTATTCGGCCGACGCGCGCTTTTCCGTGCGCTCCAGCAGCAGCCAGTCCGCGTTTCCGGGCGCGGCGGGCGGGCTGCTGACGACGGGCGACAGTTCGGGTCTCGCGGGCGGTTTCGTCGACGGCTGGGCGGTCAGCGACTTCCTGAACTCGCGCGACTGCATGCAGCAGGTCGACCGCAAGATCGATCTGCGCAAGCGTCTCGCGCATACCGGCCTCGATCCCGCCACGCGGCTCGCGCCCAACGCGACGGAAGACGAGCTGTACCGCGCCTACAAGGCGTCGGTGAAGGTCTCGTACAACATGATGGAGCAGGTCGATGTGATGAAGGTGAGCGCCTTCTCGCCGCACGACGCCGCCGTGATCTCCGACGCGCTGCTCGAGACCGCGCAGGAATTCGTCAATCGCATGGACGAGAAGGGCGTGAGCGATGCGCTGAAGGTGAGCCGCCAGGCGGTGTCGCTCGCCGAAAAGGATGCGCGCGCCGCGCGCGCGGCGCTGACGAAATGGCGCGTCCAGCACGGCAACATGGACCCCAACGCCGATGCGACCATGCTACTCACGCTCGTCGGGCAGATCGAAGGCGAGCTGAACGCCGCGCAGATCAATCTGGACAAGATCCGCGCGGTCGGCAATCCGGATCATCCGATGCTGCGGCCCGCGCAAACGCTCGTGACGACGCTCGAAAAGCGCCTCGCCGATACACGCCGCCGTCTGAGCGGCGCGGGCAACACCGAGGCGACGCAGTTGCGCGAATATGAAGAGTTGCGCAACGCGCAGACCTTCGCCGATTCGGCGTTAACGGCGGCGCAACAGAGCTACCAGCAGGCCTTCACCGACACGCTGCGGCTGCAGCGGTATCTGAGCGTGATCGCAAAGCCGCTGCCGGGAGACCGGCCGTCGAGCCCCGATACGCTCGTGCTGCTGCTCGAAGCCCTGGCGGCGGGCTTCGTGCTTGCGCTGGTCGTGCGTTTCGGCTGCGCGCTCGGCAAGGAGTTCCGTCATGGCTGAGGTCGCAACGTCCGCAACGAACCTCGCGCCGGCCTTCGAAGCGTGCCGCAAGGCCGTGCGCGCGGGCAACTGGAGCGAAGGTCTCGCCGCCTGGCGGGACGCGCTCGATACCGGCGCGGCGCCGTCGGCGCAGGACACGCTGTATCGCGTCATCGCGCGGATCCGCTCGGAGTCCGATCCGCTGACGGGCATCGCTGAACTCGATCCGTCGATGGTGACCGACGAAGCGGCGCGCATGGACGTGCGCCGCTTCGTCGTGACGCCGCTCGTGCGCGACGGCGCGCTCACGCCCGCCGCCACGGCCTTGCGCGTGCTGGTGCAGGCGTGGCCGAATCGGGCCGACGACCGGCGTCTCTTCGCGAGCGTGCTCGGCCGCCTGAAGCGCTGGGATGAAGCCATCGAACAGATCGATGCGGCGTCGCAAATCGATCCGCATGACACCGGCCTTCTGGCTTCGCGCATCCAGTTGCGGCTGCAGGCGTCGCAGGTCGCGGACGCGGCACGCCTCGCCCGAGCGACGCTCGATGCGATCGAAGCCGGCGACGCCAACGCCCACTTCTGGTTGACCGCGCTGATCCGCAACGGCGACGGCGCGTTGGCGGCGCAGCTGGCCTCGAAGCTCGACGCCGCCGTGCTGCCGAACGAACGAGCGGCAGCCGCGGCGGTCCAGGCGCTGCTCGCCGACAAGCGCATCGGCGCGGCCATCGCCGCAGGCGAGCACGCGCTCGCGGCGGGCCACGAGGGGGCGGCGCTGCGCTCGGCCATCGGGCAGGCGTATCTTGCGCGCGGCCATCACGACGACCGCGCCGTGCATGCGCTGAATCACTTCGCGCGCGGCGTCGAGCTCGCGCCCAAGGACGTGCGGCTGGTGTCGTCGTACGGCGAGGCCTTGCTGCGCGCGGGTCAGTATGCGGAGTCGATCGAGCCGCTGAAGAAGGCCTGCGAGCTCGCGCCCGAGATGGAGCATATGCGCGCGATGCTGGCGCGGGCGATGCGCTACGCCGGCCGCCACGGCGATGCCGCCGAGGAACTGCTGACGCTCGTGCGCCAGCAGCCCGAACGCCTGCGCTTTCAGCGTGCGGCGGTCGCGGCGCTGTCGCAGTCGGGACGCAAGGACGAAGCGTCGACGCTGTACGAAAGCTATCTGAAGAAGCGCGCCGACGTGCTGCCCGCGACTTTCTCGGAAGCGCTCCAGCAGCTCGACCAGAAGATCGACTCCACGCCGATTACGCAGGCGCGGCTCGACTGGGCCTGGTCGATGAGACGCGACACTGCCCATATCAATCGCGCGGAGTGGGAACGTGCGGCGCGCTGGGGTTATCTCGTCGACTATCTGTTGCTCGAATGGCTGGAGTGCCGGGAAGCGCAGATCGAAGAGGCGATGTCACTGCTCGGCAATCTCGACGAAGCCGAAGCCTTCTTCGCGCCGCTGCTCGCCACCGGCAAAGGCTTCGTGATCGCGACGGCCCACGTCGGCCCGATGTACGCCGGTCTGATGACGCTCGAACTGCTCGGCATTCCGTCGCGCTGGCTGTCGACGACGCCGAGCGTGACGCGAGCGAGCTACGCGTCGGCGCTGATTTCCACCGCCGATCAGACCGAAGCGCAAGTGGCGAAGGAATGCCTGCGCGCGCTCCAGTCCGGCTACGCGGTGTGTCTCGCGGTCGAAGGCGCACCGAATCCGTCGGCGCCGCGCGTGATCTTCGAAGGCCAGGAGGTCACTTACTCGAGCTTCGCGTCGCGGGCCGCCTATCGGCTCGGCCTGCCGTCGCTCTTCTATGCGCCGCGCTGGCAGAAGGGCGAGATCGTGCATACCTTCGAAATGCTGCCGAATCCTGAGCCGGGCGAAGATGTCGAAGCGTTCGCGCTGCGGTGGCAAGCCGCTTACTTCGGGCATCTGCGCGATCACATCGCGGGGCCGCCGGAAAATCTGCGGCTGAGCGGCGGCATCTGGCGTCATGTCACGAGCGTCGATCGCTCGGACGACGGCAGGCACGCGAACGGCGCCGCACGGACGGCGTCAGAATCGAAGCACGCGTCCGGCGACATCACTGAAAACATCGACGAAACGGTTTGAATGAACGTGAAAGCAGAACTCTTTGCAAATGAATCGAACGGTCCTGGCTGGATGCTGGACGAGACCCAGGCGAGCTTGTGCGAATTCCTGCTCATGAACCGCTTCCGCTGGCTCGTGACGGGCGCAGCAGGCTTCATCGGCTCGAATCTGGTCGAATCGCTGCTGATGCTCGGTCAGGACGTGCGCGGCATGGATAACTTCGCGACCGGCCATCAGCGCAATCTCAACGAGGTCGAAAAGCGCGTGGGCGCGGACCGCTGGTCGCGTTTCTCGTTGCAGCGCGCCGACATTCGGGAGATGAGCGATTGCGAACGCGCGGTCGAAGGCATCGATTACGTGCTGCATCAGGCCGCGCTCGGTTCCGTGCCGCGCTCGGTGAAGGATCCGATCACGACCAACGACGTCAACACGTCGGGCTTTCTCAATATGCTCGATGCGGCGCGCCGCGCGGGCGTGCAGCGCTTCGTCTACGCGGCGTCGAGCTCCACGTACGGTGACGAGCCGAACCTGCCGAAGCGCGAAGAGCGCATCGGCAATCCGCTGTCGCCGTATGCGGTGACCAAACTCGTCAACGAAATCTATGCCGGCGTGTATGCGCGCACGTATGGGTTCGCGTCGGTCGGGCTGCGCTACTTCAACGTCTTCGGTCCGCGCCAGGATCCGGACGGTGCGTATGCCGCCGTGATCCCGAAGTGGATCGCCGCGATGCTCGCCGACGACGACGTCCACATCAACGGCGACGGCGAGACGAGCCGCGATTTCTGCTTCGTCGGCAACGTCGTGCAGGCGAATCTGCGCGCCGCGCTCAGCAAAGATCTGACGGCGAGCGAAGTCTATAACGTGGCGGTCGGCGGGCGCACCACGCTCAACGATCTTTTTCACGTGATCCGCGACGGTCTCGCGGGACTGGGTGTCACCTACGAAAAGGGCCCTGCGTACCGCGATTTCCGCGCGGGCGACGTGCGTCATTCGCAAGCCGATGTCTCGAAGGCGCGCGCCCAGTTGTCGTATGCGCCGCTGTTCGATCTGCGTGCCGGCATGGCCGAAGCGCTGCCGTGGTATCTGAACTTCCTGCGCAGCGAAGCCCAGCGCGCGGCGGGCTGAAGGCGCATGATGAGCGGATCGTTCATGCGGGGTTTTCCGGGCAAGCGCATCGTGAGTCATTCGATCTGCACAGTGGGCGTGTTGTCGGCGCTGACGAGCCAGCCCGCCGCCTCCGAGGACTGCCGCGCCGCAGATACGTCATGCGCGACGGTGTCGTCGCTTTTGAGCCAGCGCGAAGGGTACGGCCGCGCGGCGACGGGCGGCCAGGGCGGGCAGGTCGTCGTCGTGACGTCGGCGGAAGACGCTGGCCCCGGCACGCTGCGCGACGCGTTGCGCGAGGCGAAAAGACGTCCGACGTGGATCCGCTTCGCATCGGACATGACGATTGCGCTCGAATCGCAGATTCGCGTGCCGTCGAACGTGACGATCGATGGCCGCGATCATGCGGTGAAGCTGCTCGATTACGGCCTCGCCATTTATGGCGCCGACAACGTGATCGTGACGCATCTGACCATCGACGGACGCCTGCGCACATTCTCGCAGGCGATCAACGTCGCGAACGGCTCGCGCAATGTGTGGATCGATCATCTGGATCTGTCGCGCTTCGCCGACCGGCTGCTGAATGTGAAGAACGGCTCGACCGATGTCACCGTCTCATGGGTCAAGTTCCATGACGACGACAAGGTGATGCTGCTCAACAACATCACGTCGGACAACTTGTTCAAGAACTACGCGCGCGACGGGATCGCGCGCGTCACGCTGCATCACAACTGGTTCATCGACACGGTGCAGCGCAATCCGCGCGCGCAGTTCGGGACGTTCCACCTGTACAACAATTTGCTGGAAAACTGGGACTTCTACGGCATGAGCTTCAGCCTCGAAGCGAAGGCCACGGTGGAAGGTAACGTCTTTATCAATCATTCGCAGCGAGCCTGTACGGAGCCGCCGTTCTTCCCTACGGTGGAGGGCGTAAACGCGAGCTATTGCTCGTATATCGCCAATGCGCCCGCGAGGAGCACGCTCGTCAACGGCGAGTCGGACCGCAAGAATTACGAGCGCACACGCGAGAAGTATCAGTACAAGCAAGACTATCGCGCGTTTCTCGCTGTGCGCGACAACCTGTATCTCGGCGATGCGCAAGCAGTGCTGGAAAGCTACCACCCCGAAGCCGTGCCCTCGCAGCCGTATGGTTATAGGTACGAGCGTCCCGATATACAGTTGGTTAGCCGCATTCGAGCGCACGCTGGTAACGTTCCTCCGACAAAATAACGTTGTACCGGTAGAGCGCAAATTAGAGTTGCGGAACGCTCGGTACCTTCCATAGCGTCGATAGTCAAAACGTTAGCAAAAGGAGGCGACGTACCGCCGAGCGGCCGAGAAGCACTGATCGTAGCATTTCATGAAGGGACGCCCGACTTAGCGCTACTAAATGACTGATGAGGGTCGACTGTTGCCCGGTAACGACTCGGCGGCGAGCCGGGGCGGCCGCACGGCCGCGGATTGGGACGAGCCAGGCCGGTCCCGGACGCTCACCTTCGAATTGCAATCATCTCGTCCACCTCAAGGCGGATGGGTAACCCCACTTGACTATGTTTGGGTCCGTCGAACACATATCGCCGGCTGAAACAAAGAATTATTACAATCTTGGCCGCAGACAACAATCCAAGTCTTCGACCAGCGATTACCAGGCCTACTCAACTAGGAGCTTTTTCACCATGCGGTGCATGATTTGCGACTCTGGTATGCGGTACTTCTTCAGTAAGACGTTCGCCGAATTCGATCTTGATACGGTCGAATATTGGAAGTGTGGATATTGCGGATTTTGCGCCTCCAAGACCCATCTGGAGATGAGCGAAACTCGTTGGGCAAAGCTGAACGACGCGTTCCATTCGAAGACGCACCATGCGGAAGACAATCCTTACAACCGGAATCAGCGCTACTTCAATCAGGCGCTGATGTTGTCGCTGCTTCGCAAGCAAGACGCCATCGGGCAAGGGAAATGGCTCGATTGGGGTTGCGGCATTGGGGCTGTATCGAAACTTTTGCAGAACTATTTCGACGTGACGTTGAGCACATACGATAGATACTTTCTGCCCGAAGTTAACGTGGTAGCGCAGGAGGACATGCGACCCCGCAGCTTTGATCTCGTGCTTAATACGGCGGTGTTCGAGCACGTCCGGGCACGTGAAACTCTCGACGAGATCGAGTCTTATGTTGCTCCTTCAGGTGCGTTTGCAATTCATACGCTGGTTCCCGAGCATGTGCCGCAGAATCCTGACTGGATGTACTTGTTACCGGTGCATTGTGCGTTTCACACCAATCGGAGCATGCAGATTCTGATGGAGCAGTGGGGTTATCAGTGCTCCGTCTACAACGAGCATGCGAAACTCTGGGTGTTGTTCCGCCAAGAGCCAACAGCAATCGAATCCAAGGTCGAGGCATTGAACAAGGCGATGGGTTGGTCATACGTGCGTTATAAAGCCGGCTTTATGGACTACTGGAAGTGATTCCATATTGACTCACAGCGGCAAGAGGCGAATACGATCCCGGAGGGGCGGTCAGCGGCGTGTTTGCCGCAGTGTTCGTTGCCCTCACGGTATTCGCCTCCTGGGCCCAGCGCGTTGACGACTACTCGCTTGACGACTTTGCGCCGAAAACGTCCCCCATCTGTCGCGCACGTTTCACATCGTCTGAGTGCAAGTAGATTGAAGTCGTGGCCACCGACGCATGTCGCAGATTGTCTCGAACCGAAGTGAGTTCGGCGCCGTTGGACAGCGCCAGCGAAGCGTGTGAATGCCGCATCCAATGGGGGGTCGCTGCGCGCAACTTTTCGGCAAGCGGCGGGTGGTCCGCCTCCAGGACCTGCCCGACTTGCCGGAAAAACCGCTTCATCACCGCCCAAAGCCGTACGCCGCTAATCGCCTGGTGCGTGTCCGAGTCCAGATGGCCGATCAACGGGGTATGGAGAGCCCAGCGTTCCCGGGAAACGGGCAGGTGTCGGGCGAGCAAATAGGTCATTAGCGCATTCCAAGCCAGTGGCGGCAGGGCGACTTTGCCGACCTTTGACCCTTTGCCGGTGACGCGCAGCCAGTGGAGTCCCCTGGGATCGGTCTCGATCTGCCGCAGCGTGGTGCCCACCAGTTCACCCGCCCGGAGTCCCGTCGCCACGCCGAAGTCCAGCAGAAACCGCAGCCGCTGCGCCGCCGGCGCCGACCAGTCGTATGAGTATTCCAGGCCGTCCGCGATCACCCGGATTAGTTGCCATTCGCTTTCAGTAAAAGCGCGCGTGGCATCGAGCGACGCCGCGCGCGTCGCACCGCGAACCTTAACCCCCGAGAACGGATTGGCCAACACGTAGCGTTGCTCGATCAACCAGCGAAACAACGCATTCAGAATGGAGAGCGCGTGCGCCGTGGATCGCGCCGATAGGGCGCCTGCAAAAGGGCGCCAATCGGGTGAATTACGTGGGCGCAGTGGCCCCACCCACCGCGCGTGCGGCGTGGGCCGGCGCAGGAACGCGCGGTACGCCAGCGCATCTTCGGTCGTCAGCGACGACAACGCGCGGCTGCGCTCCACGATCGCCCACAGGATCAGGCGCTCGACTTCTTTGCGGTACGTGCGCTGGGTGGCCGGCGATTCGTGCAAGGCGAGCCACGCCTTGATGGCTTGGTAGTCGTTGTCGGCATCGAGGGTACAGGTGGCCGACGGTGCCCGGAAGGTGCCCGCCGACCCATCGACTTCATGCGGAAGCTTCAGCGACTCCCACGGGACGACGATGCCACGGGGTTCAGACAGGATCAACGCGCGCGCCCTCTCGGTCAGGGCCGGGTGCGCAGCAAAGAAGGCTTCGATGGCTTTGGCGCTGGCCGCCCCCAGGTCGGGAATGACGGTCCACCACAAACGTCGACGCGGAATGCGCACGGTCAGGTCAGCCAGCGTGACGATGCCGTAGGCATGCAGCGCGCGCACCGCGCGAGGTGAGAACCAGTGTTCGACGGGGTCGACGATGTCAGGCACGGGAGGGCGCGCGTGACGCAGGGCGTCGACCGCCTGCGCCACCGCATGGACGTGTTGCTCACGCGTCGCGGCCGGGTGACGTAGCACGGCTGCGAGATCAGCGCGCTTGAGCTGCTGCGCCCGGTCGATCAGCTTACGGCGAATGCGCCCGATCGCACCCCGTGACGACTGCGTCGGCTTATTCGACTGATGCGACTGATGCGACTGATGCGACGCATGCGGCAGGAAGCGTTGCACCGCTTCACGCGAGGACAGGCCGGCGGTCCACGCGCGCAGCGCGGCCAGTTCGTCGGCCGTCGGAAAATCGGAGAGATCGGGCAGGCCGGTATCGGAGGTGTCGGCGGGGTCGGAGGCGGCCGACGCCAGGCGCGTTTTCATGAAGGCGAGTTTAGACCAGAAACGCACCTATTAGGATAAGCGAAGTTATCTTGACGGCCACGTTTCATGGCAGCTTCTTGCGGGTTTCGAACGCCAGAGACGCTGATGCGACGCCGCCGCCCCTGTTCGCCTTCGGAGTCCTTGCGCGCCGGTCTATTCACGGCGATGGCGCTGGTGTGGGAGACCGGCATCAAAGCTAATCCTTCTAATACGAGTTATCAGGATTAGAAGCCGTGCCAGGCGTCTTTTGTTTTGCCCGGCGACTCCCGCGCAGTCTCCCTGCCGGTTAGCCGATGGCCTTTGGTCACAGACGACGGACGCACCGCGGTGAGGGAAGATCCGCCCCCATAAACACCGACCTTTCTAATCCCAGCGTATCGGTCCGGCCGCCGTGATGAGCCCCGCCGCCCATCATTTCAGGAACACCGCGGCTTAGCGCCCGCCGCTGAAGACGCCACCGAGCACGGACGACGAACCGATGCCGACGGCGCCAATTTTGCCGGTGTCCTCCCGTTCCAGGGTGCGGGGGCTGCATTGCTGCGCACCGAAAACTCGCACCGTGCTAACTCTCGTTATCACCGGTGCGGTTTTTGAGAAATCGAGAAAACGGCGGTGAAGGGCGTTTTCACCGGCGAAAATGGCTGGAGCTGGGCAAAACGGGCGTCGATGTGCCGTATTTGAAGGAGGTCCCAGACACCGTGCTCAGGATGCGGCACCTGGCCCAGTCCGACTAAAAATTCCGCGCTTTTTGCGTCCGATAGGCGAAACACTGCCAGTCGTACCCGCTGTGCGTCCGTGCTGAAGTACATCGACCGTCCCTTAGGGGGCGGCTCCAGCAATTTGGGCGGAGGTCGCAGCGAACGCATGTTGTCAGCGTCGGATATACGACTTCGCCCTTCCGGGGCTAGCGTCCCTCGCTCGGGCTGTACATGCGCTCGCAGAAGGCCGCGCTCGCGCCGAGCCGTCGAGAGAGGGCCGAGGCGGCCCGCAGTTGCGGGGCGATGAGCTCGCGCGTTTCGCGCGCCACGCTTAGGCGCGAGGTCGGACCGGTCAGCGTCAGCGCGGCCATAAATTCTTCGCCGGGGCCGAATACCGGCGTGGCAAACCCCGCTTTGTGCACATCACGCGGGCCCGACGCAAAGAACGGAATCAGCGGCGGCTCGGAGAAGATCGGCTCGCGAAGTCCCCAATAGCGGATCACTTGCCCGATGGCGGTGTCATCGAGCGGGAGCGATGTTCCCGCGAGCCGCGTTTCGCGCAGCCCTTCGGATGGCTCCGCGCGGAAAAGGCATAACCGCTTGCCGTTGTCGAGCACGTAGTACGAAGCGCTTTCCTTCGTCGCGGCGGCGAGCGAGAACAGCACCGGCTCGACCACCGACGACAGATGGAACGACTGCTCGTAGAGCTTGCCCAGATAAAGCACGCGATGGCCGAGTCGATACGTGCCGTCGTCGGAACGCACGACATAGCCCATGCGCTCAAGCGAGTTCATCAGCCGGTACACGGTCGTCTTATGCATGCCCGAAGCAGTCGCGAGTGCGGCAAGCGAGAGTTTTTCCTTGCCGAGCTTGAAGCAGTCGAGCAGGCCGAGCGCCCGTTCAACCGCGATCACACCGTCATTCCCCATCCCGTCTCCTTAGCGAGAACTCGGCCAAAACGCGCCGATCTGACCTCTGTTCAAGCTCCGCACGCTTCACTGGCCCAATTGAAGGGAAGCACTCATCTGCGCTGCCCTAGCACCCATCCGAATTCCGTCGGACACGGCGACATACCACGCGGAATGCCACGCGATGACTCCCCATCTGGCCGAACTAGCACCGACGACGGCTGTGTTGGCGCCGGCCGCTGCCAAAGGCGGCATGACATGGGCTGCGCACCGGCCAGGAATTTATACCCCTGGGAAAAGCGGTCGGCGACGCGCATCGCCGATTCCCACGTGGACTGATCGATGATCTCGACGTCCACGCCCGCTATGCCGAGTCCCTTGTGCAACCTAATGGAGCCGGCTTCGTCCGTGCTGTCATCCCTCTGAGTGGCGCCGGTGGTTGAGAACGCCCAACGCTCTGCCCCGTCGATCGGCCACAAGGTGCCGGCGACTTCGGGTTTTCGATCTGACACAGCACGAACGCCTGATTTTTCATCACCGAAGAAAGGTCCGCGCGGAAATAGATCGAGATGCTCGGCGATATGGCCATGCCCGCTGCGACCAACGCCCAGCGCCGTGCGAATTCGGCTGTTTGCACCATCGGCGGCGATTAGATAGTCAGCGCTCATCTCGAAAGCATTGACGACGACGAAGGCAGCAGAGCGGTGACGCCGCTGCTGTCTTGCTCGAACGCTATGGGCTCAGTCTCGAAATGCACCGTCACTCCTCGCTCTCGGGCAGCCTGAAGCAGCACGGGTTCCAACACAGACTGCGGAACCGCTATATTCGGCCCAGGGCTCATCCGCCCCATGCTGGCCAAGCGCGCGCGCATCTTGTGCAGATTCTCGGTCATCGCAGGTGGTCGCGCCTGCGCAAGCGTGGGTCCAGCCAATACACCGAACGACCCCAGAGTGGGACTTACAGCCGCGATCGCGTCCGCAAGGCCTAGTTGACGGAGTATTTCCGTGCTGCGCGGATGAAAGCGCCGGGCGCGCGGTTGCGTCGACAAGGCTGCCTTCTTTTCAAGGACGACCGATGTGATGCCTTCGCGTTCCAGCAAGAGAGCTGCGCTCAATCCCGCTATCACCGCTCCGGAGATCAGAACCGGAGTGTGGCGCTTTGCGCCGCTTTCAGGGCCCCCAACCGAGCCGGCATCCGCAACGCCTTCTGAACGCATGACCACATACCTTAACTAAGCTCAGTTCGTGGACGTTTTCCCTTAATGCTGTTAAGAAGTCAAGCATGGCTTTGAAAAAAAGAACTACCCCTGTGGCACTGCGCG
This sequence comes from Caballeronia sp. NCF2, assembly GCF_023631205.1. Lineage (NCBI taxonomy): Bacteria > Pseudomonadati > Pseudomonadota > Betaproteobacteria > Burkholderiales > Burkholderiaceae > Caballeronia > Caballeronia sp. NCF2. The sequence goes on from NZ_JALQDN010000099.1 coordinate 22,940, forward strand.
CGCTCATGGTTTGCGTCCGCAATGCGGGTTGCGGACGCGATCGTCGCTTCTAGAAGCCTCAAAGATAGGTGTGCTCGAGTCCTCGAGTAGCCTAAGAATTCTTCACGGAGCTGCGCGACGATGCTGCATGGCATTACGTCACGGGGGCGAAAACCGGGCATCCGGGTGGCATCTTTCGACGCAAGCCGATAACGCCGCTACCACCTTCGCCCGTATTGCGACGCTCGTCAAAGCCTCAGGCGTAGGCCGCACGATGGACTACGAGATGATTATTCGAACCGTAATCACGACAGTAGACGTCGTCATTTACATGGCCGACAGGAGATAAAAGAGTCTGCTACGGCTTCGCGTATCGGCGTCGCCAGCGTGTGAGCCAATCCTTCGCAGCGGGCGGTCGCAAGCCGGGCCAGTTCCTACCACTCCCGTGTGACAAGCGGTGGCCATTCGAACGGCCGGTTCCTTCAGGATCCCGGTCATGACCGCCGATTGGTTGTCGTCGAGGACTGGTCAGGTCGCCGCCGCCTCGTCACCCATTTTCACGGCGGTGTCCTCCAGACACTCGATCATCAGGCGAGCCGCCTGACTGAGCGGACGGTTACGGTTCCATAGCACGCCTGCCGAGCGCAGCATACGCGGCAGTTCCAGCGGTAGCACCTTGAGCGGTTGTGCCTTGTCGCTCGCGGCCGCGCGCGCCATCACCGAGATGGCATCGGTGAGATAAAGGTATGCGCGAATCAGATGCACCGACTGGGTTTCGATGTAGTTCTTGTCGACCTCGATACCATTCTGAACCAACCAGCGTTCCAGCGGCTCCCGCATCTGCGAGACGGGCGGCGGCAGCACCCACGGGAAACGGTTTAGATCCGCCCACTGCAGACGCTTGCGCAGCGCGAGCGGATGAGTCGGACTTGTCACCACCAGCAATTGTTCTTCGAGCAGCGCTTTCTCTTCGAAACCGCTGGACGGCCGAAAGGATTCCAGTCGGCCCACAACCAGATCGATCTTGCCTTCCCAGAGCTGCGGCAGCAGCACCGGCGAAGTGTTTTCGATCACCTGCGCATTCGTGCCCGGTGAACGCTCCTTGAGCAAGGCGAGCGCTCGTGGTAGCAGTACCGAACTCGATGCCGGATACACCCCCACGTTGACTTTTCCGCCAGTGCCCGAACTCAGCGCATTAAGTTCGTCCCGCACGTGCTGCAGGTCGGTGAGCATCCCGCGCGCGTGCCGTATGAGGCATTCCCCGTAGACGGTTGGACGCAGGCCTTGCTGCGTGCGAGTGAACAACTCAAGCCCTAGGCCTTTCTCGAGTTCGGTAAGCGCCCGTGACACCGCAGGCAAAGTGACATGCATGGCTTCGGCCACCTTCTTCAGACTGCCAAGGTCGTCGATGGCGACGAGCAGGCGCAGATTGCGGGCTTTAAGGTTCAGTTGCAGATACCAGTCGAGCTGAGTAGGCACGGTTAACCAATTCTTTAACTAGGTCGCTCAGTTTACTCAATCGACGCTAGCCATGACAACTGGAAGAATGCAGCGCAGTGACCTCGCGCCAGAAGAGCGCCGGCACAACAACAGTATGGATGTCCTCGATGGTGACAGAGCACCCTCGGCGATGATCCAAATGAGGAGACAACCGAATGCTTCAATCTGCCCATGCGGCGCGTCGGCGCCTTGTCCGCTCGTTTCGTCGTCCGAGCCTGCGGAACACCTTGCTCGTGGCCATGCCACTCGTTCTAGCGACCGGCGTTCATGCACAGAGCTCCGTGACGCTGTACGGAACACTGGATGCCGGCTTGCTCTACCAGAGCAAGAATGGCGGACCGGGAGGCGGAGGAAAGAGACACGATAGCCTTTTCATGTTCAACGGCGCGGGCAATCAGTCGGCCAACTACTTCGGCATGCTCGGAACGGAAGACCTGGGCGGCGGCTGGCGCGCGGGCTTCAATCTGCAAGGGCAGTTCGATATAGGCAACGGCGCGCTGCAATCGAGCGGCTCGCTGTTCAGCCAGAAAGCGAATCTGTTCATCGAAAATCCCTTCGGACGCTTGACCCTCGGAAAGCAGATCGATCCCGCGTATGTCGCACTCGTGAAGGTCGATCCGCTGGAATACAGCCAGTCGTTTAGCGCGGCGGGTCCCTGGTATCTGCTCGAAGGCAAGAACACCGTCCCTGCCCAGACTGTGTGGGAAAGCAATTCAGCGAGTTATAGCTACCGCGGACACGGCGTTTCGGTTGGCGCCTTGTATCGCTTCGGCAATACGCCTGGAAGCCTCTCGCAAGGCCGGGCAATTTCGACCGGCGTGTCGTATGACAACGGCACGTTACTCGGCGCTGCAAGTTTTCTGGTGCAAAACGATTCCACCGGCCAGCGCGATCTGAGAATCTGGGCACTGGGCGCGGGCTACCGGATAGGTGACTTCACGATTCGCGGCGTGTATGAAGACTTCGATTTGCCGCAAGGCAATGCGGATGTCGTGATCGGTGTGACGCCGCGCTCTCATGTGATCATGCTGGGCGGCGGTGTGACGTGGAAGATGACGCCGGCGCAATCGCTGACGGCAGCTTATTACTTCACCGAAGACAGAATGAACACGACCAACGCGACGTCGAGCTATGTCATCAACGACGACTACTGGCTAACCAAGCGAACCAAGTTATACGGCTTTATCGGTTTGATGGCTTCCAAGAAAGGAGCAAACGGGTTGACGAACATTATCACCGCCGCGCATACAAGCGGATATCCCGGTGAGAATACCAACGTAGTGGGGCTCGGTGTGCAGCACAAGTTCTGATTCGCTCATGCATGAGGTGTACCGCATGCATGGCGCCGCGTTCGGAAAAGCCCGACCCTTCAATATAACCGCGACCCCGCATAGGGTGTCGCACATCGCGAGCCAATGAGGTGTCCATGGCGTGTAAACAGAATGTACGAGAGTTTGCTGCGAGCTGGCCGGATTCGTCCGGGCGCGTAGGGCTGGGTTTTGTGAGCGGGAGTTGATGTCATGCTGCTTCCTTTGCGTGATCACACGTTGTGTTATGACCTCGTCGGTCCCGAGTCAGGCGAAGTCGTGGTGTTCTCCCATTCGCTCGCGGCTGATCTCGGGCTGTGGGCCGAGCAGGTGCCGCCGCTGCTGGCGGCGGGTTATCGGGTGCTGCGCGTCGATTTGCGCGGCCATGGCGGCAGCCGAGGCGCGCCCGGCCCCTATACTATCGACGAACTCGCCGACGATCTAATCGCCGTGGCTGACTCGACCGGCATCGAGCGCCTGCATTTCGTCGGGCTTTCCATTGGCGGTGCGATCGGTCAGTCGCTGGCCTTGCGTCATCCGCACAGGGTGGCGTCACTGATGCTGTGCGACACGCAAAGCGAGTCCTTCCCCGATGCCGCGAATCACTGGGGTAAGCGAATCGAGACGCTGCAACAGACCGGCACCGTGGAATCCATCGCTGACGAGACGATGGGCCGCTGGTTGACCCAAGGATTCCGCGAAAGCCATCCGCAGCGCTGGCAGCAGATTCGCGCCACGGTGGCAGGCTGCACCGTGGCGGGTTATGTCGGCTGTGCGCAAGCGCTGGCCAACTTCAATTACACCGGCCGCCTGCACGAAGTGACGGTACCGGTGCTGGTCACCTGCGGCAGTGAGGATCCGCGCGCCACGCCCGAGGAAAGCCGCCGTATTGCAGCGCTCTTTCGCGACGGGCGCTATGAGGAATTCGTCGGCGCGCGTCATGTCCCTAACGTCGAGCAGCCGGAGAATTTCAACCGGGTACTGGGCGCGTGGCTGCAGGAGACACGCGCAAGTCGATGACATTCTGACCACCGCGCGACCGTTGCCGAAGTTCCCGGCGGCGGCCGGGACAAAAAAGAAGGAGACAGTAGCGTGAAAAATTTTAAAGCACATCTGGTCAGTGCCTTATGTACGGGGTTACTCGTATCCGCTGGAGCGGCGGCCGCGGCTGCGGGATCGGACTACCACCACTTCGACTGGGATGAAGTCGCACCCGGAGTCTGGTTCGGCCTTTCGAAGCCCGGTTCATTCCAGAGCGGCAACGTGGCCATCGTGACTCTGCCGAGCGGTGGCGAGCTGGTGGTGGATACGCAGACCGCCGGTTTCCTAGGGCGAGAGATTCTCGCCAAGGCGAAGGAAGTGGGTCACGGCCCGGTCAGGTACGTGATCAATACGCACCTGCATCAGGATCATGTCGGCGGGAACATCGCCTTCGTCGACGACAATCCGCACGTGCAGATCATCGCGCATCAGGATACGTGCACCGGCATTCCCCAGAAGACGATTGTGCGCATGCGTGATCGTCTGCCCATGCAGGGCAAGGGTCTGGAAGACATGCAGGCCCAGCGCGCGAAGCTCGCGGACACCGACCCGCAAAGCGCGGCGCTCGACCGCCGCATCAAAGGCACTCAGTTCTACCTTGCAGATACCAAAAACTTCCACTGGGCCATGCCGAATCTGTGCCTCAATCTGAAGCCGGGTCAGGAAAAGGTGATTACCGACGGCGAACGGCGCATCGAAATTCATTACTTTGGGCGAGCGCATTCCACGGGCGATCTCGCCGTGTTCCTGCCGAAAGAGAAAGTAGCCATGGTGGGTGACCTGTGGGGTCAGGACACCGGCTACAAGTTTCTCGACGCAGGCCTCGACGGCCGCGACGGTTCTGCCCTGGAGACGCCTGCCACGCTCGAAGGTGTTCGCCGTCTCGACTTCGATGTTGCGCTGACCGGGCACTCGCCGGTGATCCATGACAAGGCGAGCCTCGACGACGCCATCGCCGATGGCAAGCAAATCATCGGTCAGATCAGCACAGCCGTGAACAGCGGACAGACCGTGACCGCGTTGCTGCAGAAGATGCCGCCGCCGGACAAGGCGCCGCCGTTCGTCGCCGACGTCTGGCGCAATACAGTGATCAATGCATTCGAGGAAATCCAGTTGCGAGAAGAGTTGGGGCTGCCGCTGCCCGACTATGCACGTGAGAAAAGCGATACACAGTGAAGAACTGAATCGCAGTCCAGTCGTGTTTTACGCGATGCCAAACAGGGTCAATGCCGCTGAACGCACGGGCATAAGCGCTGCCGCCCCGGCAGCCTCCCATTCAAGCTTGTAAGCGAGGGGACGGCCCATGCCGCCGTGGCCTTCCGTTGTCGTGTCCTTCATTCATTCTTGATTGCGCGTTGTATCGCAAGGACGCCGCTCGCAGATAAAAGGTCACACCAAGAAGATATGAAAAAGCGCTTACTGGTCTTCACGATTGCTTCGATCAGTTCGATCTCGGCTGCGCACGCGCAAAGCTCAGTGACTTTGTTCGGCGTGATCGACGAAGGTATCGCGTACACAACTAATATCAAAGGAGACAGTGCGGTCAAGATGGCCAACGGCATTCGCTGGCCAACTTACTGGGGATTGAAGGGCAGGGAAGACTTGGGCGGCGGATGGAACGCCATTTTCAATCTGCAATCCGCGTACAACATCAATACGGGGGCCATGGCGACCAGCGGCGTGCTGTTCGGTCGGGTTGCGCAGGTCGGCCTCGCCAGCAAGCGTTATGGTCAGGTGACAATCGGCCGACAGGGCGAGTTCATGAACGACTTTCTCTATCTCGTTCCTGAATCCGACCAGTACCTGACCACTTACTCGATGGCGCCCGGCGGCTTGGACCGCATGGCGGGCGGCCAGTTGAGCAACTCGATCAAGTATCGCTCGGGGCCGGGCCCCGGCTTCACGTTCGGCGTGATGTACGCGTTTCCGACGACCGGCACGGGGACGGCGGTCAATGGTTATGGCCGCAGCTTCGAGCTTCGGTATATCACGCCCGTGCTAGACGCAATCGCTGTCTATACCCAGATCAGCGGATTGAGCGTGACGCCAGCGTCGGCGATGGGGACGAGCTTCTTCCTCGGCTATCAGCTCGGTTTCGGCTCCACCACGGCGGTGCCGCTGAAAAGCTTGAGCGTGGCGGCCCTCGGTATCAGCTATATCTTTGGCCCGGCTACGGCGGTGGTCACGTACACGAATGTGCATATGGAGAGCGCCCGCGATTCGGGCTCACTGCAGACGCTCACGCTCGGTGGCGTTTATCACTTCACGCCGGCGTGCGAGTTCGAAGGGGCCGTCAGTTCATCGCGTCTGAGCAGTTCGCGCTGGTATCAGCTGGTCGGCACGCTCGATTACTTCCTCTCGAAGCGAACCGACGTGTATCTGGCGGCGGACCTGGAACGTACCAGCGGCGCGGGGCAAACGGCTGAGCTGTTTCAGTCGGGCGGCCCTTCCTCTACGTCGTCGCAAGCAATCATCCAGCTGGGCCTCAAACACTACTTTTAATCGAGCCGAAGTGCTTCTGGATTAACGAAGCGCTCAAGGACAGGCCGGCATTTACTCAATCGACAGCCGCCCTGGCTTAATCCATTCTTTCGGATCAACTCAATTCTTTCGCCATGCACTCATGATCATCGACTGTCACGGACACTACACGACCGCGCCGAAGCAACTGGATGCGTATCGTAAAGAACAGTTGTCTTGCGCCTGTTGCGGCGACGGCGGCAGGCTTGCCCAGCTGGCTCGACCGGCGGTTTCGGACGACGAATTGCGCGAGAGCCTGGAAGGCGCGCAGCTACGTCTTCAACGCGAGCGCGGCACCGACCTGACGATCTTCTCGCCACGTGCGGTGGGCATGGGACATCACCTCGGCAGCGAGCAGACCAGCGAAGACTGGGCGAGCGTCTGCAACGACCTGATTCACCGCATCCAGACGTTGTATCCGGCGAACTTCGCCGCCGTCTGTCAGCTGCCGCAAAGCCCAGGCGTGGCGCCGAAGAACTGCATTCCGGAGCTCGAGCGCTGCGTGAAGGAACTCGGTTTTGTCGGTTGCAATCTCAACCCGGATCCGTCCGGCGGCTATTGGACGGATCCGCCGCTGTACGACACGTGGTGGTATCCGCTGTACGAGCAGCTCGTCGAACTGGACGTGCCCGCGATGATCCATGTCAGCGGTTCGTGCAACCCTCATTTTCATGCGACAGGCGCGCACTACATCAATGGCGATACCACTGCGTTCATGCAGTGCCTGACCTCGCCGCTGTTCAAAGACTTCCCGACACTTCGCTTCGTCATTCCGCACGGCGGAGGCGCGGTGCCTTATCACTGGGGCCGCTATCGCGGTATTGCGCAGGACATGGGCTTGCCGCCGCTGGACGAACTGCTCCTCAACAATATCTTTTTCGATACTTGCGTGTACCACCAGCCGGGCATCGATCTGCTGCTGAAGGTGATTCCTACGGAGAACATTCTCTTCGCGTCGGAAACCGTGGGTGCGGTACGCGGGATCGACCGCGAGACAGGCCACTTCTTCGACGACACCCGCCGCTATATCGATGCGGCAGGTCTCGGCGCGAAAGCGACTGCGGAGATTTTTAGCGGCAACGCTCTGCGTGTTTACCCGCGTCTGGCCAAACGGTTGAACGCATGAGTCGGCGAAGTGCCATGCCGCTCCCTCACTTGAACATTCCATCGATCGGGCATTCAAGCCGCGTCACGCATTAGCTGCGTGATGGATCACATGCGCCATACCGTCCATGAAAAATATTGTCGTCAAGAACATTACTCGCGCTCCCGCCGATGTATGCGCCGCGCTCGCCGAACAAGGCGTGGCCACGGTGCACGAAGCCATGGGGCGGGATCGGCTGATGCAGCCTTATCTGCGCCCGATCTTCGCGGGCGCCATGATCGCCGGTCCGGCCGTCACGGTGCTGGCCGCGCCTGGCGATAACTGGATGCTGCACGTTGCAATCGAACAATGTCAGCCCGGCGACGTGCTCGTGGTCGGCGTCATGACCGCCAACACCGACGGCATGATCGGCGACCTGATCGCCACCGCGCTCAATGCGCGAGGCGTGTGCGGCGTAGTGATCGATGCGGGCTGCCGCGATGTGCGCACGCTGACGCAAATGAACTTCCCGGTGTGGTCGCGCGCGGTCTCGGCGCGGGGAACGGTTAAGGCGACATTGGGGCAGGTCAACATGCCGGTCGTCTGCGGTGGCGTGTTGGTGAACCCGGGCGATGTTGTCGTCGCGGATGACGACGGCGTCGTCATCGTCCCTAGCAACGATGCCGCGCACGTTCTTCGGCTGGCTCGTGAGAGGTCAGCGAAGGAAGAAATAGCGCGCGCCCGTTATGCCGCAGGCGAAATCTCACTGGACGCGAGCAATATGCGCCCCGGGCTCGCCGCAGCTGGCCTCACCTACGTGGAGAACAGCGATGAGCTCTGATGCTATTGCGCCCGTGCCCTTGAAGATCGCGATGGCGACCTACGGGCACACCGCCGCGCTCAAGCAAGGCATTGTACCGATTGAAGGCGTAGCACCCGAGTTCGTCGAGATCAAGCCGATCATCTCCGCGTTTCGCCGGATGGTGCGTGACGTTGAATTCGACGTCTGCGAAATGGCGCCCGCAACCTACATGATCGCGCGCGCGGCCGGTGCGCCGTTTAAGGCGTTGCCCGTCTTCATCTTCCGGCGCTTTCATCATGCCGGACTGGTCGTGCGTAAGGATGCCGGCATTCGTTCACCCGCGGACCTCGAACAGAAGCGTGTGGGCGTGCGCGGCTATTCGGTGACGACCGGGATCTGGACGCGCGGCATCCTCTCTGACGATTACGGCGTCAGTAACGACGCCATCACCTGGGTCGTCGACGACGAAGAGCACGTCGCGTCGTTGCGCTTGCCGGACAATGTTCAGAAGTCGCCGGAAGGCAGCTCGCTGGTCGACCTGATCGCGCTGGGTTATCTCTCTGCAGCTTTCACCGGCAATGCGGGTATCGGGCGGGCGGGCGCACCGAAAGAAGGCTGGCAGGCGAATCCTTCGGAGGCCGCGCATCACTATGACGAGCTGTTCCCTAATGCCGCCGAACGTGAACTCGAATGGTATCGGCGGACTGGCATCTACCCGATTCACGGTTTGCTCGTCATCAAGGACGCAGTGCTGGAGCAGCATCCGCATGTCGCACGCGCGCTGTTCGACGCCTGCGTGGAGTCGAAGAACCGATACCTTGCCCAGTTGGCCGCTGGCTCCTCCGACTTCGAGACCGATGCGCACTACCACACGATGCAGGGCATCGTCGGCGCGGACCCGTTGCCGTACGGCATCGAGGCCAACCGGCCCTCCATCGACGCGCTGATCCGTTACTGCTTCGAACAACATCTGCTTCCCCAGTCATTCACCGCCGAAGAACTGTTCATCAATCCACTCGACCAATAAGACGCATCAATATGTCCACCTTTCCCGCAGGCACTCTGACGCTACGAACGAATCTTGCCACCTATCCAGGCACCCGCGCGCTGAAGGAGGGCAGCGTGCAATCGGAGCTGGTGCATCTCGACACGAGCAGCGCACCCCGGTCTGCGCATGACGGATTTAAGCCGATGATTCGCGAAGGGGCTTTCGACGCGGGCGAGCTTGCGATCGTCACGTATCTGCAAGCACGCATCTATAGCAAGCCTTATGTGACGTTGCCGGTGCCGGTGCTCGGGCGCCTTCAGCATCACTGTATTGGCTTCAACCGCGAATTGGGCCTGCTCGAGCCGAAGGACATCGAAGGGCGCAAGGTCGGCGTGCGGACCTACGCACAGACTACCGGTCTGTGGGTGCGCGGCATCCTCCGTCACGAATACGGCGTGGATATCGACAAGGTTCAGTGGATGACCGTGGATGAGGGACATCTTGCCGAATACGAAGATCCGCCAAACTGCACCCGGTTGCCCGCGGGCAGTTCACTCCCGCAGATGATGCTGGAGGGCGAGCTTGCCGCAGCGATCATGGGCATGGAGATGCCCTCTGATGCCCGCGTTGCGACACTGATTGCCGATCCGCTCGACGCGGCGGCGAACTGGTCGGCGCGCGAAGGGCTGATTCCGATCAATCACGTGTTTGTCGTTCACGAATCGCTTTCGCGCGAACGCCCGGACGTGGTCCGGGAAATCTTCCGAATGCTCTGCGAGAGCCGCGCGCAGGCGCCGGCCGACGCGCTCGCGACGCTGCCACCTGTCGGCGTCGAAGCGAACCGTAAGGGTCTCGCACTGGCGATCGAGTGGGCTTTCGAGCAGAAGATCATCTCCAGGCGACTGTCCGTTGACGAGCTGTTCGATGACACCACTGCCTCTCTGACGCTCTAAAGAGCTTCGACTAAATGCTGAGTAGAGACCGTCAGTATTAACACCTACGCACGTACAAGCGAATAAATTGTGCATTGCAATAGATCTATTAGCGATTGATGCTTTTCGACACTTGCCTAAGCAGCGTTCGGCTACAGGATTTGCGGTCTTATCGGGTTGATCTGCAGAAACAGCGTCCTACCATTCCAGCGATTGGGCACTTGAAACGTGTTGTGCGGCGCATCATTAACATTGTCGATTAACGAAACTGCTAACCGGCGGCGCGAATTTACTCAATAGGCACCCGCAGAGGGCGCTTGCCATACTTCGAACCGTTCTGAACTGGACGAGACAGAAATGAAGCAACTACTCAAAGACGCCGGATTGTGGCGCGAAGCGGCGCTGATCGACGGGCGCTGGCTGGACGAGACGCCGCATGGCAGCTATGAACTGCGCAACCCCGCGAACGGCGAAGTACTGGTCCGGCTGCCCCGCTGCAGGGAGGCCGAGACCATCGTGGCCATCGAGGCAGCCGACCGCGCAGCCTTGCAATGGCGCAGGAAGACCGCCAAGGAACGCAGCGAGATCGTGCGCCGTTGGTATGAACTCATCGTCGAGCACAAGGAGGATCTCGCGACGCTGATCACGTTGGAAGAAGGCAAGCCGATTGCGGAATCGCGCGGCGAAATCGACTATGCCGCATCGTTCGTGCAGTGGTTCTCCGAAGAAGCAAAGCGAGTTTATGGCGAAGTGATTCCGGCGACCAAGCCGGGCCAGCGCATTCTCGCGCTCAGACAGCCGATAGGCGTGTGCGCGGCCATCACGCCGTGGAATTTTCCGGCGGCGATGATCACGCGCAAGGCTGCACCGGCGCTTGCCGCAGGCTGCACGATGATCGTCAAGCCCGCAAGTCAGACCCCGATGACCGCGCTCGCACTGGGAGAGCTCGCGTTGCGCGCCGGCATTCCGGCGGGGGTCCTGAATGTGGTGACGGGCAACGACACGCGGGCGATCGGCAATACGCTGACCGAACATGAACTGGTGCGAAAGATCACGTTCACGGGATCGACGGAAGTCGGGCGCGTGTTGCTGCAGCAGTCCGCCGCGACCATCAAGAAGTGTTCGATGGAACTGGGCGGCAACGCACCGTTGATCATTTTCGACGACGCCGATCTCGACGCTGCCGTTGAAGGTGTGATGAACGCGAAGTTCCGCAACACGGGCCAGTCGTGCATCGCTGCGAACCGGATCTTCGTTCAGGCCGGCATTCATGATGCGCTGGCAGAACGCCTCGCCGAATGCACGCGCGAACTTAAGGTAGGCAACGGCCTGGAGGAAGGCGTCAACATCGGTCCGCTGATCGACGCGGCTGCCGTCGAGAAACTCGAAGCGCATCTGAGTGATGCTCAGGCAGGCGGCGCAACGATTCTGGCGGGCGGCCGGCGTCACGAGCTGGGCGGCACGTTCTTCGAGCCGACGGTCGTCAGCGGAGTCTCACGCGAGATGACGATCGCACGCGAAGAGACCTTTGGACCAATCATGCCGCTGGTGCGATTCACCACCGACGAAGAAGCCATCGCAATGGGCAACGATACGATCTTCGGCCTTGCCGCATATATCTTCAGCCGCGATGCGGCACGGGTCTGGCGTGCAGCCGAATCGATAGAGACTGGCATGGTGGGAATCAATACCGGCCTGATCTCAAACGAGGCCGCACCGTTCGGCGGCATCAAGCAGAGCGGACTGGGGCGCGAGGGCTCCCGTTACGGAATCGACGAATATCTGGAAATCAAGTACCTGTGCTGGAACGGTCTGGAAGCGGTTTGAGCGGGCGCACGCGCGTTCTCACAGCACTTCCGGACACGTCCACACCACCTCCGTTGCTCCGTTGCTTCGCACCGGTTGTTTTTCATCACCGAGACATCATCAATGCCTACATATACCAAAGAAGACGCCAAGGCCTGGGCCCGCGAGAACATGCGCGGAGTCGCTAACATTTTGCAACCGTCGTTTTCGAACGATCTGAAGCGTCTCAACGAGCCGGCGATTCGGCACGACGTGCGCATGTGCAAAAAGCTGGGTTTCTGGGGCGCGCTCGCCGTCTCCGAATGTGGCACGACGCCGGAGGAGTACATCCGATTTGTCGAGGTAGCGGTGGATGAGGCCGGTCCGGACTTCCACATCATGTTCCACGCGAGCTTCGACACCACCGAGGAAACGATTCGCGTCGGCAAGGCGTGCGCCTCCGCTGGCGCCGATACGATGCTGCTGTCCTATCCGCCGACCTGGTATCCAAAGTCGGACGAAGACCTGTACGAATACACCACCAAGGTGCTGGACGAGGTGGGCATTGCGACCGTTTTGTTTGCGGTGCACCTCTGGAACTTCCAGCGTATTCATCCGGCCGAGCTGTCGCCGAAACTGGTTGCACGCCTGGCCGATCATCCGCTTGCCGTGGCGCTTAAGTGCGAAGGCGGTGGCAATACCAACGCGCCGCATATCGAAACGCTGCGTACCTGCGGCGACAAGCTGCTAGTCTCGGACCCGCGCGACGGCAACGCGCCGGGCCACGTGCAATGGTTCGGCATGCAGTGGATGGGCACTTCGTGCTTCCAGTTCTATGGCGACAACGTGCCGAAGTACTTCAAGCTCATGCATGAGGGCAAGTGGGACGAAGCGATGGAAATCTTCTGGCGCATTCATCCGGCGCGCCAGGCACGCACTGCTGAAACTGCCACCTACATGGCTGGGGCTCATTTCATCCATCGCCAGAGCTGGAAGTACATGGAATGGTTGAACGGCTTCAACGGCGGCCGGCTGCGTCTGCCAACCATGCGCCTCACCGACGGGACTGCCAAGCGTCTCTCGGACGCGCTGATTCGCTCGAAGATCATCGAGAAAGTACCCGGTGACATGGTCGATTTTTACAACGGCCGTTATCCTATGTGAGACATACCATGATATTGATCAGAGAGGCCGTGATTCATGCGGCAATGGAAGGCGTCAATATCATTGACGACCTGGAGCTTCTGCTAGCTCGCCCGGGCGAGGATGCGCTGGAATTACCCTCGCGCCTGACTATTGACGACAAGCTGGGCGGCTTCCTTCGGATGATGCCCGCAATCTGCTACGGCAGCGGCTACAGCGGGCTGAAGGTGATGAATCTGCATCCGCAGCACGGGGTGCGTTACATGATCCAGTTAATCCGCATCTCCGACGGCGCGACTGTCGCGCTGATGGACGCCAACTGGATCACGGCGTATCGGACGGCGGCCGCCGCAGCGATCGCGGTGCGTCATCTGAAGCCGCCGGTCGCCGAGACGGTGGCGGTGATTGGTTCAGGCGTGCAAGCGCGTGCGCTGCTCGATGCCGCGAGCAGCGTGCTCGATGCGAAACGGGTGTATATCTGCAGTCCGACGCCGGTCAACAGGGAGCGGTTCGCCGCCGATGCGGCAAAACGTTTAAAGGGTGTCGATGTTCAACCGGTGGAAGACTCCCGTGCAGCCATCAAAGCGGCAGATGTAGTCCTGAGCGGTTTCCGGGCGAAGGACAAGCCCGTCATCTTCGCCGACGACCTGAAGCCGGGTGCGCTGGTATGCGGCATCAGCTCGGTGCGTTCACAACACCGCGAAGTGGATGTGTCGGTCTGGCAGACGAGTCGTGTCGTAGCTGACGATATCGAACACGTGCTGGATTCGGGCGACGGTCAAATGGCGGAGGAGGCGGGGCTCGCTTATGACGGGCGAATGATCGAATTGTGGCAGGTGTTGCGTGACCCCTCGCTCGGTCGGCGATCACCGGATGAGACGGTGCTTTACAAGTCCGTCGGCACGGCTGAACAGGATATTGCGCTGGCAGCCCTCGTATATGAGCGTGTGATCTCGCTCGGCCTCGGGGAAGATCTGGGCGAGTTCCCGGCGCTTCGGCCCATTCAGTCGGAACGGGACCGCTTGGCCATCACTGCGCAAAAGAGCGTCTGAGACGCGTGGTTGTTAAAAACAGGAGACAAGGCGAGATGCTGAAGCATGACCTGGTAACGAGGCTCGGCGGTTTATTGTTTGCCGTCTCTGTCCTGGTTGCATCGCCGGCGGTTCGCGCTCAGACGTTTCCGGAAAGGCCCATTACCGCCGTCGTCTACGGCGCGGCGGGAACCTCGCCGGATCTGTTTGCGCGCGCCGTGACGCGCCTGATGAGCGCGTCGATGAATGTGCCTATCGTGATCGAGAACCGGCCGGGCGCAAGTGGCGTGATTGCAACCGAAGAAGTGGTGCGGGCCAAGCCCGACGGCTATACGCTGCTGTTCACAAGTAGTACGACGCTCGTGAATCTCCGCTATGTAATGAAAAACGTGCCGTTCGATTCACAACGTGATCTCACGCCGATCGCGGCGACGTTTGCGCCGGTAGAGGTGCTGGTGGTGCGCGCAGGCCTGCCGGTTCACACTTTGCCGGAACTGATCGATCATGCCAGGACGCATCCCGGCGACGTCAGCTACGGCGCTGCCGGTTACGGTTCGATCTTCCATTTGAATGGTGAGGACTTCGCATCGGCGGCGGGCATCAATCTACTGCACGTCGCTTACAAGGGCCCGCTGGCTGCTCTGCAGGACGTAGCCGCCGGCAATGTCGACATGTCATTCAACTCATTCGGTGGGCTCGCGGCAATGGTCTCGACGGGGCGGGTAAGAATTATCGCCACACTCGACGATCGGCGCTACAAGGGCTTGCCGAATGTTCCGACTGTAGCCGAGACCTTGCCTGGCTACCATAAGGTGGACTCATGGTTCGCAATGATGGGACCGGCCAGGCTGCCGCAGCCGATCGTCGAGCGACTTAATAGCGAACTCAACAAGGCACTGCAATCTCCGCAGATGGTCGACTGGATGAAGAAGAACGTGGCGACGTCGCTCGGCGGTTCTCCGGAGCAGATCGCCCGGATGATCCAGGCGAGTTCCGCGCGCACGGAATGGCTGGTGGGTCAGATTGGTCTTCAACCCCAATGATAAAACGGCGGCACCGGACTAACATGGAGACACAGGTGAAGAAAACAACGACAGGTATCAATGGTCTGCGCAGCGTCGACTTCGGCGTGCCGGACCTAGAAACAGCAGCACGATTCTACGAGGACATCTGGGGCCTCAAGGTGGTGAGCAGGACGGCGGACAGCGTGCATTTGCGCGGCACCGGACCAGACTTCTACATCCTCGGATTGCATCGCCATCCCGAGCCGCGCATGCTGCGGATCGACTTTTCCATCGAGTCGCGCCAACAGGCCGATGCATTGCACGCGCAACTGAGTCAGTCCGGGCTCGCGAATATCACTGAACCGAAAACCCTCTCCGATCCCGGCGGCGGCTACGGCTTCTCCTTCCGCGATCCGGCCGAGGGCCGGGTGTTTCGCGTCATCGCCGACGCCGAGCGCCATTCGGATACCGCCGACCAGGCGGATCTGCCGCGCAAGCTGTCGCACATCGTGCTGAACAGCCCCGACCGCGAAGGGACGTTCTTCATCGAGCAATTGGGCTTCCGCCTGATTGACAAGACGCGCACCATCACCTTCCTCAACTGCAACGACGATCACCACAGCCTCGCGCTCTATACAGCCGAACAAAGCTCGTTCAATCATCTTGCGTTCGAGATGCGCGATCTGGACTCCGTGATGTCCGCCACCGCGAACATGGTGGAGCACGGCGAGAAGATCGGCTGGGGCGTGGGCCGTCACGGCCCTTGCGACAACGTCTTCTGCTATTTCATCGGCCCCGGCGGCTTCACGATCGAATACACCGCCGAGGTCGAACAGGTCGACGAGAGCTATAAAGTAGGCGGGCCGGAAGACTGGAAGTTCCGCCGCGGCCGGCGTGACCAATGGGGACTGGCGTTGCCTTCGGAGCGTATGCGCAGCGCCGAAACGGAAGTGCCATTCTCGAGCGCATTGATCGCGCAGTAATCGGGCGTTCATAGCAGGCGCTTGCCTGCGATCCGTCTCATATCGACGGAAGCAGACGCATCGACAGGACGTCGCTCAGGCAACGCCCGATCACTTTCTACCTCTCGCGATCATGAATCGGAATCTAATGCGTGGGTTTGCCTTCATGGCCGTGGCCCTGTTCTTCGGCGTCCAGGCTTGCGGCTATCGAATCGGAAATCTGGCTCAGGCCGGCCCGGGACTGTTCCCGATGGTCGTCAGTGCGATCGTCGGCGCGATCGGCATCGGCATGATCGTCGGATCGTTCATCCAGAAAGGCCATCGGGCCGACGTACGGCTGAAAAGCATCGGCATCGTGCTGATCAGCCTGATCGGCTTCGCGTTGCTGACCGAGTATGTGGGCGCGCTCGTCGGCGTCACGTTCCTCGTGTTCTTTTCCGCGCTGGCGGGCGAGCGGTACGACTGGAAACGCAACGTGAAAATCACGCTCGGGCTCATGGTCATCACTTATCTCTTCACTGCCGTGCTTGGCGTGAGTCTGAGGCTCTATTGATGGATATCCTGCATAACGTAGTGTTTGGGTTCGGCCATGCACTGACATGGACCAACCTGGCTTATTGCGCGATCGGATGCACGATCGGCACGCTGATTGGATTGTTGCCAGGTCTGGGTCCGCTGGCGACGATCAGCCTCCTGTTGCCGCTCACGTATTCCTTGCCGGCCAACGCGGGCATCATCATGCTGGCGGGGATCTACTACGGCGCGCAGTATGGTGAAAACGTCAGCGCAATCACGATGAAGATTCCGCACGCGTCGAGCATCGTCGCTTGTATCGACGGCTATGCGATGACGCTCAAGGGTAAGGCGGGGCTTGCGCTGCTGACAGCGGGTGTATCCAGCTTCATCGGCGGCACCATTGCGACTGTCGTCATCGCAACGCTTGCACCCTGGCTTGCGCAGATCGCTTTCCTGTTTTCGCCGGCGGATTACTGCGCGCTGATCCTACTCGGCTTCGCCAGCGTGAGTTATGTGTCGTCGAGCGGCGGTATCGTTGCGGGCTTTGCGATGGCCTTGATCGGTGCGCTGCTGGGCGGCATCGGGACGGACTTCGCGACAGGCGTGGCGCGCTTCACATTTGGGCAGCTGTCGCTGGCGGACGGCGTCACTCTGGTCAGCGTTGCACTGGGCTGTTTCGGGATCGCGGAGATCACGCGCAACCTCGACCGTGGCAACACGTTCACGCCGTTTTCAGGAAAGATCGACATGCGCGCCCGCAAAAGCGACATGACTCGGATGCTGGCGAGTTCAATGCGCGGCAGCGTGATCGGGTCGGCACTGGGACTGCTGCCCGGGGGCGGGCCGGCGATTTCTCAATTCGGTGCTTACGCAATCGAAAAGAAAGTGAGCAAATTCCGGCATGAGATTGGGGAGGGCGCAATCGAGGGCGTCGCCGGTCAGGCGGCCGCCAACGAGGCAGCGTCTCGCACGAGCTTCATACCGCTTCTGAGCATCGGCATTCCGGAGAATCCGACTATGGCGCTGATGATGTCCGCGTTCATCATGAAGGGCATCCAACCCGGGCCGGTGATGCTGACCCAGCATCCGGAGACCTTCTGGGGACTGGTGGCGAGCATGTGGATCGGCAACTGCTTTCTGCTATTCCTGAACGTGCCGCTGGTGAAGCAGTTGTTGTCGGTGTTGCGCGTGCCTTACGCCGTATTATTTCCGGCCATCCTGCTGTTTTGCTGCATCGGCGCGTTCAGCGTGCACAACAGCGTGGACGACATTTACATCATGGCGGGATTCGGCTTGCTTGGCTATGTTTGCAAGTGCCTGCAACTGGATGTTCCGCCCTTGATGCTGGGGTTCATCCTCGGACCGATGCTCGAAGAGAACTTTCGCCGCGCCACGACGCTCAGTCACGGCAGCTTCACGGTGTTCGTTGAACGGCCGATCAGCGGGGCGCTGCTGGGCCTCATTGCGCTGCTGCTGTGCTGGAATGTGTATCGATTCCTGCATAGGGTGCATCGCGGCCGCAGCGTGGCCTCGTCCATCTGATCAGCGCCAGATCGCGCTACGCCAGGGAGGGCGTGTCGGCGAGGTCTGCAGCCGCCCGTTAGCGTCCTAAGCATGCCGGGGAAATGCTAGGTTAACTTGGCATTTCACTGGATCGCCTGCTTTCATAGCGAAAATCGAATCGAAAGACTCTTCCAATGACCTGGCGGCCGATGTCCGCTTGGTTGACTCCATGCTCAAGCGCAAGCTGCGCGCACAATCGTCGATCCATGGCGATCTGACCGCCACGCAGATCTCTTAGCAGTTGCGCCTGGAACACGACGGGTCGGTCCCAGCCTCGGCATCGGAACTGGCGCGCGCGGAGGGCATTCGCGCGCAGTCCATGGGGGCTACCATAGAATCGCTCGAAGCGACAGGGCTCTTCACCGGAACGCTGCATCCGGACGACGGCCGCCGCACGATCTTCTTTTCCCTGGCCGATACCTCGTCGCCACGACCCCGGAAGAACCGCAGCGCGCGGCAAGATTGGTTGTCCCAAACCATCCGTTGTCGCAACCCATCCGCGCGCGTCTGTCGCTGCAGGAACAGGAGCAACTCGCCGCGGCGCTGATGTTGCTCAAACGGCTTGTCGAACGGCTTGTCGACGAGTGACGGTCCGGGCTACGACCGAAGGCAAGAGACAATGATCAGGCTTTATCTTTTCCCGTGGTTTTCCGGAACGGCGCGGCTGGCCGGCGCGATGGGGCGGACATGAGCGCGCGCATTCACCGATCCTTCAATTCGCTTCGCGTGTTCAATTACCGCCTATGGGCGGCGGGCGCGCTCGTCTCCAATGTCGGCACTTGGATGCAGCGCACCGCGCAGGACTGGCTGGTCCTGACGCAATTGACGTATCATGATGCATCGGCGGTGGGCACGGTCATGGCGCTGCAATTCGGGCCGCAGATCCTGCTTCTGCCGTGGACAGGCGTCGCGGCGGATCACTTCAACCAGCGCAAGCTGCTAATGACCACGCAGGCCGCGATGGGCGTGGTCGCGCTCGCACTCGGCATTCTGACAATCGCGGGCCTCGTTCAGCTATGGCAAGTTTATGCGTTCGCTTTCGTGTTCGGTTGCGCCTCCGCTTTCGATGCGCCGGTTCGCCAAACCTTCGTCGGCGCGCTCGTCGGCGATGCCGATCTGCACAACGCCGTGGCGCTAAACTCGACGTCCTTCAATGCCGGCAGAATGCTCGGGCCGGCAGTGGCGGGATTGGTGATTGGTTCGGTCGGCACGGGCTGGGCGTTCGCGCTGAACGGCGCCAGCTTCTTTGCCGTGCTGGTCTCGATGTCGCGATTCCGTCTGTCCGAGCTGCGCGAGAACAAGCGGGCGCATCGTTCCAACAAGGGCATGAGCGAGGGGTTCCGATATGCGTGGTCCCGGCCCGAGCTGAAGGCGAATCTTGTCATGCTGTTTCTGATTGGCACCTTCGGGCTGAATTTCCCCATCTTCATTTCGACCATGGCGGTCGGCATCTTTCATGCGGATGCGCGTGGCTACGGGCTGCTGACGTCCATGATGGCCATCGGCACCATGTCGGGCGCGCTGCTGGCCGCGGGCCGCGAAAAGCCTCGCTTCAACGCCTTGCTGATCGGCGGGGCGATCTTCGGGCTCGGTTGCGCACTGGCGGCGCTGGCGCCGACATACTGGATGTTTGCCAGTGCGCTGGTCGTCACGGGTGTCGCCGCCTTGACCTTCACCAACACGAGCAACAGCCTGATGCAGATTTCCACCGAACCCGCCATGCGTGGCCGGGTGATGGCACTGCGTCTGGGCATTGCCCAGGGCGGCACACTGATCGGCGCGCCCGTCGTCGGATGGGTGGCCAATCATTTCGGTCCGCGCTGGGCGCTGGGAATCGGCGCGATGTCCGGCTGTATTGCCGCAGTGCTTGGCTTGGCGATGTGGCGTCGAGCGGTTGCGAGCGGCAGCGAGTAGGCGCTTGCCAGAAGCGGGTCGATGGACTGAAGTAGCTGTTGCTCAGTGGTTCGCGTTTGCGTCGGCTTTGCGTGCTGCGATCAGTACGCTTGGTGTAGATGGTTGGCCAGTTGTTGTTACAGGCACCTTTTGCGGTGTGCTCTTTCAAAACAGGGTGTCGCTGCGGACACCGGAAACACGAACTGCCGAGCCCGGCCATTGACACCGGACGTGCTCTCAGCGGGATACATCGGTGTGGTACATAACAAGCACGGCATGCGTTTCCAGTGCCGCACGCTTGACTAGCACTTTTGCGAGCGAGGATCGTTGCCACGCTTAGCGCCTCGCTGGTCCTTCGGTCTACAGTCAGTACCCACTTTTCCCCGCAGTCACGGCGTTCACATCTTTTACGTCTTTATAGACTGCAAGGAGGCTGTTCGCTGCTCCCGTCAGTAGGTTCACGTCAGTTCCGATAGCCACAAACGTTGCTCCAGCCGCCAGATACTCGCGTGCGTACGCTTCGTCTGGGGCCAGCACGCCCGCTGCTTTCCCGGCCTGCCGGACCGATGCGATGCCGTCGCGGATTGCCTTGCGTACGGACTCGGCGCCTGCCTTGCCGAGCAAACCCATCGATGCGCTCAGATCGGCTGGCCCAAAGAACACGCCGTCCACGCCTTCGACGGCGGCGATTTCCGTGAGATTGCGCAACCCTGTCGTCGTTTCGACTTGGAGCAGCACGCAAATCTCGTCAGCGGCCGTACTCAGATAGTCGGGCACGCGATTCCACCTCGATGCTCTCCCCAACGCTGCGCCTACGCCTCTCACACCGTGCGGCGGATAGCGCGTCGCGGCGACAGCCTCACGCGCCTGCTCGGGCGTATCGATCATGGGCAAAAGAAGTGTCTGTGCGCCGATGTCGAGCAGTTGCTTGATCAACGCAGTGTCGCTGCGAACGGGTCGCACGACCGCGTGCGAGCGATAAGGCGCCATGGCTTGCAATTGAGCGAGCGTGCTGCGCAGATCATTCGGTGCGTGCTCAATGTCAATCAACAGCCAGTCGAAGCCTGTCGAAGCCAATGCCTCGGTCACGTAACCGTCAGCGAACGCGGCCCATAGCCCGAATTGCGGAATGCCGTCGAAAAGGCATCGTTTGAAACGATTGGATGGAAGCTCCATGCTTGTCCTCGTTAAGTATCGACCACGATGCCCCACAGATTAGTGGGCAACTTAGGGTGGGCGGCGTCTTCACCAAAGAAAATGTCCGCCAGGCGGAAACATGTACGATTTACCCTCGTGTCTCGGACGCCGACAAGGCGCACTGTTCCCCTCAAAGGTTCAATCACTCAAGGCGACGAAAGCTATGGCGGAGAAAAAAGGCGCATCGGCAAGCCAAAAGGAAGAAGATGAATCCTCCAGCGTGCGCGTGATAGGCCGCGCTTTCCAGGTGCTTCGCATCCTGGCTTTAGGCGGTGAGCGGGGCGTGAGGCTGACCGATATCGTGACTTATTCCGGCCTGAGTCATCCGACCGTGCATCGCATTTTGCAGACCCTGATTTCCGAGGGCGTTGGCGAGCAGGATGTGGCCACACGGCGCTATCGGGTCGGTCCGGAGATCAGCCTCCTGGGGCTGAGCCGCCCAGCCAACTTTCCGGTACGCACCGCCGCCGAACCTTACCTCGCGGCGCTTGCGAACGAGATAGGCGACACCACGTTTCTGACCATCCGCGCCGGATGGGACTCGGTCGCAATCGAGCGAAAGACCGGTTCTTATCCAATCAAGGTGCTCGCCATCGATGTCGGCACACGTCGCCCGTTGGGCGTGAGTATCGCGGGTGTCATGCTGCTCGCCTCGATGCCGCGCGAGGAGGCGGATCACATCTGCGAGATGAATGCCGCGCGTCTGCCGACTGACGGGCCGCCGATGGACATGATTCGCGCGCGCGTGGAAGCGGCGCGGCGCGATGGCTACGCCTATTCCGCGGAAGGCGTCCTGCACGGCACCCGAGCGCTTTCAATCCCCGTATTCGACGGAGAAGGAAAGACCGTTGCCGTCATCGCGGTCGCCGCCATGGCGGCGCGCCTCGCAGAGCCAGAGTTACCGCGCATCGTCAAAGCAATGCGAAACAAGACGGCCCTCATTACAAAACGACTGACGGAAATGCAGCGGGCCGGCCGCGGACGGGCACGCTGACCGCGCCTCCCAGCGCGCTTCCAAAAAGATCCACCCTGCGGAAATTCATGCGGTTTTGCGATGGCTCTCGATTCCTCGAGATGGAATCATCAAGCCATACGAAACGACAGCGCAACGATGATTGCGCCGTAGGAGACGCGCATGAACGACACCGCCGCCGCACCTTATGCCCCCGCGCAACGACTGGGCATCATCGTGTCGTGCATGCTCGGTTTCGCGCTCGATCTCTACGACGTGCTGATCCTGCCGTACCTGATGCCGTCGATTCAGCGCTCCATGCATGTGACGCTCGGCGATGCGGCGAGCCTCACCACGATCACCCTAGTTGGCTCGGTGGTCGGCGGCGGACTCTTCGGCTGGCTCGGAGATCGAATCGGGCGCAAGGCTGCGCTGCAATGGACACTCGTTGTATTCGCCGTGGCATCGGCGGGGTCCGCCTTTGCATGGAATTTCGCGGCGCTTGCCACGCTGCGCTTCATCGTCGGTGTTGGATTAGGCGGTGAATGGGGTGCCGGGATGGTGCTGTTCAACGAAGCGTGGAACCCGCAGCGCAGGGGTTTCGGCACCGCGCTCATCCAGGGTTCGGCGACGCTGGCGGGCGCTTGCGCGTCGATCATCGGCCTGTGGGCGGTTCAGTCGTTCAGCGTCGATTGGGGCTGGCGCGTCGGTTTGCTGACGGGTGGCGCACCAGTCATCCTCGCCGTCTTCATTCGCTTCTGGATGCCGGAATCGCAGGCATGGGAGCAATACGACCGGGCGCGCCGCGCAGGTCTCACACAGCGCCAGTCCAACACGTTCGCCGCGATGTTCGGCGGTCGCCTCAAGGCGATCTCGATCGCAGCAGCCGTGTGGCTCACCGCTTACATGTTCTGCTACTACGCCGTCGTGGTGTTCGTGCCGAGCCTCATGCTCAACGTCCTCAAGACACCGCCCGAGGTCGTGCGCGCTTCGACGGTCGTCGCTGCTGTGGTGGGCGGCGTCAGCTACATCGTGATGGGTTGGCTGAATGATCGTCTGGGCCGCCGCTTCGGGGCGCTCGCGCCAAGCGTGTGCTGGCTCATCGCGATAAGCCTGTTGCTGTTGGCGCCCGACGCACGCTACGCGGGATCGTATTTGACCTGGCCGATCTTCTGGCTGCCTGTTGTCTTTGCTATTGGCAGCAGTGCGCTGGGCGTGGTCGGCGCATGGCTTTCCGAGCTTTATCCGATTGAAGTCCGTGCGACTGCGGTCTCGACGATCTACATGTTCGGCCGAGCGGCCGGCAGTCTCGCGCCGCTGCTCGTGCCCTTCGCCGCCGGAGCATTCGGCCACGAGCTTCAGCGCGGCATGTTGATCGCGCTGCCCGCTGCCGTCGTTTTCATCGTCGTGTCCTTCGTGTTGCCGGAGACCCGCGGCCGCCGACTCACAGCGGGTGCGGTCGAACCGGAGCGAGCTAAGCGCGATACCCCTCTGCTCAAGAACGGCCAGCGTCGTTAGACACGGCTTCTCATTCAACGACTATCAGGAACAGGTCATGAAACTTCTACGCTTTACTTTGCGCGATGGCGACGCGCTTGCGCGCACCGGAGTGCTGCTCGACGACGGCATCGTCGAAATCAACGAGGTCGCGACGCTGGACGACTTGCTTGCGTCCAACGACATGGTCGCAGTGGTGCATCGTGCAATCGATGCAGCGGGCGCGTCGCGCGTTCCGCTTGCCAACGCGCAGTTGCTTCCGCCTCTGAGCACGCCTCAAAAGATCTGGTGCATCGGCGTGAACTATAAGGAGCGCAACGAGGAGTATCAGGACAACTCGGAGCTTCCTCGCTATCCGAGCCTTTTCGTGCGCAACGTCGGCTCCTTCGTCGGTCACGACGATGCGCTGATCCGTCCGCGCGTCTCCGAACAACTCGACTACGAAGGCGAACTCGTTCTGGTGATTGGCAAGCCAGGACGCCATATTCCGCGCGAGCGCGCGTTCGAGCATATCGCCGGCATGATGCTCGCCAATGAAGGGTCGGTGCGAGACTGGCTCAAGCATGGGAAGTTCAACGTCACGCAAGGCAAGAATTTCGATGCATCGGGAAGTCTTGGCCCGTGGATTGTGACCGCCGACGAGTGCGATCCGTCCGCCGAACACGCTATTCAGACGCGGGTGAACGGGGAGCTTCGCCAGAACGATACGACCGCTCGACTGATGTTCCCGTTCGACGCGCTGATCGCTTACCTCAGCACCTTCGCCACGCTGCAGCCCGGCGACCTGATCCTGACTGGCACGCCCACCGGAACAGGATGGCGACAGGAACCGCCGTGCTGGCTTAAGCCTGGCGACGTGGTGGAGATTCATTCGCCCAATATCGGCACGCTTCGCAACACTGTCGCACAGGAGGCGTGACGTCATGCTCGCACCCGAGATCATCACGCGCCTGGCGCAATCACTCGAAGAATCGGAGCGCAACCGCGAGCCGCTCGATATTTTTTCACACGCACATCCGGACGTCACGATCGACGATGCGTACGCCATTCAGGCCGAATGGATGCGCATTAAATGTGAGAGCGGCCGCTCCGTGATTGGCCACAAGATTGGCCTGACTTCGAAGGCGATGCAGGACGCCGTTGGTATCGACGAACCCGACTTCGGCGTGCTGCTCGACGATATGCTGGAGTACGACGGTGCGAGCATCGATACGTCGCGCTTTCGCGCACCACGCATTGAAGTCGAACTCGCGTTCATTCTCGACAAGCCGCTGTCCGGACCGGGTTGCACGCTGTTCGACGTGCTCGATGCGACGCGTTATGTCGTACCCGCCCTCGAAATTCTGGATGCGCGTTTGCATCGCGTCGATCCGGTCTCCAAGCGAGGCCGCAAGGTCATGGACACGATCGCAGACAACGCAGCAAATGCCGCACTCGTGCTCGGTGCTCGCCCGTTCAAAGTGCATGACTTCGATCTGCGCTGGGTTTCAGCGCTGCTTTACCACAACGGAAGTATCAGCGAGACCGGCGTAGCTGCTGGCGTGCTCGGACATCCGGCCTTGGGCGTGGCGTGGCTCGCGAATCGGCTTGCTCAACACGGCCAATCGCTCGCGAAAGGCGAGATCGTGCTGGCGGGATCGTTCACACGCATGATCGACGTTGCGGCGGGCGATGTAATTCACGCGGACTACGGTCCATGCGGCTCGATTTCCTGCCGCTTTATCTGACGAGGGAGAATGACATGTCCCGCCGTAAAAGCATCTACATACCCGGCTTCAAACACAAAAACCCCATTCCCAACGCCTGCGTGATCGACGGCGTGTTGACGTCGGGAATCATCCTCGGCATCGATCCGCAGACCGGCGAGATGCCAGCGGAAGTTCAGGCCCAGTGCGCCAACATGTTCGGCCATGTTCGGGCAATCGTCGAGGCCGCTGGCGGCACACCGGATGACATCGTCAAGATGACCGTCTGGTTGCGCGACCCTTCTCAACGACAGTCCGTCAACGACGAATGGATCAAGCTGTTTCCTGATCACGACGACCGGCCTGCGCGTCATGCGCTGCCTTTGACAGCGGACGGTCCATCACTCGTGCAATGCGACGTGATGGCGGTTTTATCGCGATAACCACTCCGATTCTCAGGACGTATCTCTATGTCAGACTATTTGCCGTTCGACCCTGAACCGCGCACGCCTTCGAAGATGCCGCCGCCTCTTGCCTGCGACAGTCAGTTCCACGTGTTCGGTCCCGCCGAGCGATATCCGGTACTGCCGGGCGCGGCGTACGAGATGCCGAGCGCGACTATCGAACGCGCGTTGCATCTGCATTCGGTGTTGGGTTTTACGCGTGGCGTCATCGTGCAGGCAACCACGTATGGAGCGGATCATCAGATCGTGCTCGACGGGCTTGCTGCCGCTGGCCCCAACTACCGTGGCTGCGCGAATGCGGTCGTGCTCAAGGAGCGTGACGATGCCTACATCGCAAAACTGCACGATGCCGGCGTGCGCGGTGCGCGCTTCTCACGAGCAGGACTCGGTCCGTCGATGGACGAGAAAGACATTGAACGGGCGCTGGCGCGTGTCAAAGAACTCGGTTGGTATGTGAAGCTGCAGCCGGAGCCGGGCGGTATCGCATCGACGATTGCGCCGTTTCGCAAGATGAGCGTGCCGCTCGTGATCGATCACATGGGACGGCCAAATCCCGAAGCGGGCGACACCGATCCCTCACTGAAGGTCGTGCTCGAAATGCTCTCCGAAGGCAATACATGGACGATGCTTTCGCTTGGCGAGAAAATCACCAAGCTTGGCCGTCCCTGGGACGACGTACTGCCGATCGCGCACAAGCTCATCGAAGCGGCGCCGAACCGCTGCATTTACGGAACCGACTGGCCGCATCCGGTGTCGCCCAAGCAGCCGCCCAATGATGCCGATCTGCTGGAACTGCTTTATCGCTACGTTCCGGACGAAGCAACGCTCAAGCAAGTTTTGGTGGATAACCCCGCCGAACTTTTCGGATTTTGAGTCAAGGAACACATGATGATCATCGATTGCCACGGTCACTTCACGACAGTGCCAGCGTCCTTCAAGAACTGGCGTGCGAAGCAGGTCGACCATGCAAATGATCCCGCAAACGCGCCGTCCCGCGAGGAAGCGCGCATCAGCGACGACGAGATACGCGATGCTATCGTCAATGGTCAGTTGAAGCTGCAACGCGAACGCGGCAGCGACCTCACGCTGTTTTCGCCGATCGCCGGTCTAATGAGCCATCATCTCGGCAACGAGCGCACCAGTCTCGAATGGGCCGAGTTGTCAAATGACGTCGTGTATCGAGTAACTGAGCTGTTCCCGGACAACTTTGCGCCGGTTTGCCAGTTGCCTCAGTCGCCGGGGGCGGCACCCGCAAATTCGGTTCCAGAGCTGCGACGCTGCGTCGAACAACTGGGCTTCGTCGGGTGCAATCTCAATCCCGATCCGAGCGGCGGATACTGGACCGGCAAGCCGATGACGGATCGCGAATGGTATCCACTTTATGAAGCGCTCGTGGATCTGGACGTGCCCGCGATGATTCACGTGGCTTCGTCGTGTAATGCGTGTTTTCACAGCACTGGCGCGCATTATCTGAACGCGGACACGTCCGTGTTCATGCAGGTTCTACAGTCAGACCTGTTCAAAGACTTCCCGGCGCTACGTTTTGTAATTCCTCACGGCGGTGGCGCGGTGCCCTATCACTGGGGTCGCTATCGAGGCATGTCGCTTGAGATGCGCGATCGTCCGCTGGAAGGTCTGCTTGATAACGTCTTCTTTGACTCTTGCGTCTACCACCAGCCGGGCCTCGAGCTGCTGACGAAGGTCATTCCCGCTGACAACGTTTTGTTCGGTTCCGAGATGATCGGCGCGGTGCGTGGCCGAGATCCTTCCACTGGCCACTATTTCGACGACACCAAACGCTATATCGACGCATGCCCGGCATTGACTGACGAAGACCGCGTCAAGATTTTCGAAGGTAATGTGCGGCGCGTTTATCCGCGCCTCGACAGGCGTCTGAAGGCACGCGGCAACTAAGGACACAGACCATGTCAGAGATCATCGACATTCACCCCCACATCATCTCCGACGACGAAGGCCGCTATCCGCCTGCGCCTCTTTTCGGCAAACGCTCCGAGTGGTCAAAGGAGCGGCCGACCACGGTCGAAACGCTGATCGAACAGATGGATCGTGCGGGCGTTGCGAAGGCAGCAGTGGTGCATTCATCGACCACCTACGGTTTCGACAACAGCTATGTTGTCGACGGATGCGCGCGTTATTCCGACCGGCTCGTCGCAGTCGGATCAGTGGATGTGCTGGCTCCGAACGCAACAGACGCCATCCGCCGTTGGGTCGAGCGCGGTTTGGTCGGCCTGCGACTTTTCACGGGCGGGAGTACGCAGGCATTCGATGCGAGCGTGCTTGAAGATCCGCGCGCCTATCCCTCGTGGGAGCTTTGTTCGGAGTTGAATCTGCCGATGTGCATTACGACGAGTTCGGCCGGCCTGGCTCAGGTCAAAGCGCTTGCGAAGCAATTTCCCGATGTCGCGATCATCATTGACCACATGGCGCGCCCAAATCTCAAGGACGGCCCGCCGTATCGTCAGGCCAATGCGTTTTTCGAGTTGGCTTCGTTCGACAACGTGTTCCTGAAAATCACGCCGAAGAATTGCGAAGACGCACGGACGGCACTGGCGACACCTGAAACCTTCTTCCCCAAATTGATCGACGCATTCGGCGCGCAGCGGCTGGCGTGGGGGTCGAACTATCCGACATCGCCGGGAACGCTCGGCGAGATTCTCGGCACCATGCAGGAAAGTCTCGCCTGCGTTAGTGCGGAAGATCGGGAATGGATATTGGGCAAGACGGCGCAGCGACTCTACCCGGCGCTTGGTCAACTTTGAAATCGACAGTTTTCACGCAAGGACATCAATCATGAGCGGCGCGCGACTCAACAGCGTCATCCGTGCATTCGAATCCGGCAAGCCGGCGCTGACGGCGTTTTCGAAACTCGACAAGCAAACGGCCATCGAAATGAGCGATGCGCCTTACGACGGCATCGTCTTCGAAATGGAGCACAACCCGTACGATGTGGCCGCGCTCGGCGATGCGCTTCAGTACATGCTAAACCGCAAAGAGATCGCTAATTCGGGCTCTATTTCGCCGCGCGTCACGCCCATTGCGCGCATTCCTTCGAATGGCGTGGAAATGAATCAGGCCTTCGCCAAGCAAGTGCTTGACCGGGGCTGTTATGGCGTGGTTTGGCCGCATGTGTCCACGGTCGAGCAGGCGTATAACGCCGTGGCCTCCTGCCGTTATGCAAGACCCAAAAACACGCCCTTGTATGAGCCGAAAGGCGTACGCGGCGATGGTCCCGGAACGGCGGCACGGTACTGGGGTCTCAATATGGCCGACTACTACGCGAAAGCGGATGTGTGGCCGCTTGCGCCGCATGGAGAGATCCTCGTGGGGCTGATGTGCGAGAGCGTCGAGGCAATCGAAAACCTCGACGACATCTTGGCAAACGTACCCGGTATTGGCCTCATTCTTATCGGTGAGGGCGATCTCAGCCAGCAACTCGGGTATCCGCGCCAATACGAACATCCTGAAGTACTTGGCGCGATGGCCAAAATCGTTGAGACGTGCAAGAAGCATGACGTCGTCGTGGGACATCCTCACGTTACGACGAGGAACCATCAGCGCGTGCTGAGCGAGGGCTTTCGCTTTCTCATGTCAGCGCCTTTACGGAGTTACGGCATCGTGAGCGAGACGCGAGAACTCGCCGGATATTGACGCGATTCGCCATTACACATCAACGGGAAGTAGCTATGTCAACGAGTCAGGAAGTACCGACCTTGCGCGTCAATCTGGACGTGCATCCCATTTCGAGGGCGATGCGGGATGGCCGCGTGAAGTCGGGCCTTGTGAACCTGGAGTATTGCGGACCATGCCCGGCGCACAACGGCTTCAAGTCGATGTTGCAAGAGAACGGTTTCGATGCAGGCGAGATTGCCATCGTCACGTTTCTCCAGGCGAAGGCCTACGGCAAGCCTTTCGTACTTCTTCCCGTATCGATTCTCGGGCGGCTTCAACATCACTGCGCGGTCTATAACTCGGCGTTCGGCCAACTCGCGCCGAAGGATATCGAAGGAAAGCGCGTAGGCGTGCGCTCATACGCGCAGACCACGGGCTTGTGGGTAAGGGGCATTTTGCGTCACGAATACGGCGTCGATCTTGAAAAGGTCCACTGGATGACGCTCGAAGACGGTCACGTCGCCGAGTACGCCGATCCCGCCGGATGCGAGCGCCTGCCGCACGGAACATCCATTGCCCAACGCATGCTGGACGGTGATCTCGCGGCGGCCTTGCTGGGCGCACCGGACATGCCGAAAGATCCCGCTGTCCGCACGCTCATTCCCGACGCGCACGCCGCCGCGAAGGACTGGTTCGCGCGCGAGGGCGTCGTGCCCATCAATCACATGTTCGTCGTGCATGAGGAACTGTCGAGAAGACGACCCGATATCGTGCGCGACATTTATCGCATGATCGTCGAGAGCCGCGAGCTCGCTGAAGGACTTCCGCCGATTTTTCCGCCTATCGGACTAGAAGCCAACAGAAGGAACCTGGAACTCGCCATCGAATGGGCATTTGAGCAGAAAATCATTCGACGCCGGCTGAACGTCGACGAGTTGTTTGATGACCTTACA
The DNA here is from genome assembly GCF_023631205.1 of Caballeronia sp. NCF2. Taxonomy (NCBI): domain Bacteria; kingdom Pseudomonadati; phylum Pseudomonadota; class Betaproteobacteria; order Burkholderiales; family Burkholderiaceae; genus Caballeronia; species Caballeronia sp. NCF2. The sequence goes on from NZ_JALQDN010000099.1 coordinate 53,368, forward strand.
GGAGCGCTCGGCTGAATAATATCGCGGCTAGAAAAGCCGCTACGACTCGGGATCCCTTAGTTATGCAAAAAATATAATGACATCGGAGACAGAAGGATGATCAAGCAGATTTCAATGTTCCTTGCCTTGGGGTCGTTTGCGGGTGTCGCGTGCGCGCAATCGAGCGTGACGCTCTCGGGCGTGCTCGACGGCGGGGTGCGGTACACGGATTCGAAAGCAGGCGCGACATGGTCGACCAATAACCGGGGATGGTACAGCTCGAATCGGGTCATCTTTTCGGGTAGCGAGGATCTTGGCGCGGGCTGGGCCACGTTCTTCCGGCTGGAGACCGGGTTCTTCCTGGCTACCGGCCAGTTGGACAACACCACCAATGTACTATTCAATCGCGCCTCATATCTCGGTGTACGCGGTCCGTACGGTACGCTGATTGCGGGTCGTCAGTTCACCATCGCGCATGATGTCGCGTACGACTACGACCCGTTCAATCTCCTTTACCCAACCCTGATTCCCGTGTCGGGTGCGTCAGCGGGTTTTCGCGTAAGCAACGACGTCAAGTACATCGCGAGAGTCGGCGGACTCGACGTCCGGGCGGAAAACTCGTTTGGCGGCATGGCGGGCGACTTCAATGCGGCCGCGATGCGCGGTGTCGGAGTTCAGTACAAGTGGAACTGGCTCAAAGTGGGCGGTGCCTACGAGTATCGAGACATTCAGCAGGGTACCTCGACGATTTATCGGCCAAATAACTACTACACATTCGGTGCTGAATTGACGTTCGGGCCTGTGCGTCTCGCTGGCGGCTATATGAACGAAAATCAAACGCAGGCCGCTCCGGTGTCCGACATTCGAACGCTGAACTACTGGGGCGGGGCGACGTACGACCTGAGTCCGAGTGTGCGGTTGGGCGCGGCGTACTACATTACGGACTTGCCGAATCAAAGTGGCAAACGAAGTCTCGGCGTAGGCAGCGTCACGTATGCATTGTCGAAGCGAACCCTGTTGTACGCGGAAGTGGATTACACGAAATACGGTGGCATCTACATCACAAACGCGTCGCTGAATGCGCAGAAAATCCCGCATCAAATCGGTGCGACGATCGGTATGAATCACGCCTTCTGAGGATGGTCCGGGAGGAGAGTCTACATGGCGACGGGAGAAAGCATGAATAGGAATCTGGAAATGACTGGCACAAGCGAAAGGGCGCAAGCGTCGACCGACAGGCCCTGGACGATTCTCTTATTGCTCACGGTCGGATGGATGATCTCGTTCATCGATCGCACCAGTCTGTCCTCCGCCATGGCAGACAAGGCATTTATCCATGAATTTGCCTTGACCACCGTGCAACGCGGATGGCTCGGATCAGCGATTTTCTGGTCGTACGCGATATTGCAGTTGCCTATGGGCTGGGTGGTCGACAGATTCGGCGTCAAGTGGCCTTACACGATCTGCTTTTCTCTGTGGTGCCTCGCAGCAGCCGCCACTAGTCTGACGCATTCGCTTTCTTCTCTTATTGTTGTGCGTTTGCTTATCGGTGCAGCCGAAGCGGTGGTGCTTCCAGCCAGTTACCGCTTCATTGCGAACAGCTTTAACGAATCGCATAAGGGAACGGCAACCGGCATTTTCTCGTTAGGGGGCAAGATCGGGCCGGCCATCGGCGCGGCAGTGGCAGCCTGGCTGATTGTCGTCTACTCGTGGAAAGCAATGTTCGTTATTACCGGATTGCTGGGCCTGATCTGGCTGATGCCATGGATCGCGATGGCCAAAAACGATTTTACGACTAAGGATCAGCTCGCGCTCGCCAAGCGGCGTGCGACAAGCGTTCCGCTTAAGAATTTGCTCGTAAGTCCGGTGGTCTGGGGCGGCTTTATCATGACCATCTCCTACACGTATTTCGTGTTTTACTGTGCGACCTGGATGCCGTCCTACCTGGTCGAACAGCGCGGCTTGAGCCTCATGAGGTCAGGCCTTTTGACGTTCGTCAGCTTCATTTCTGTTGCTATCGTAGCTGTTGCAGCAGGCTGGGCCGCGGATCGCATCATCGCACGCGGGAAAGATCCGCTGATTGTTCGCAAGGCGTTCGTGGTGACGGGCGCGTTGGGCGGCATGACCGTGATATTCGGTGCGTATGTCGAGTCTCAGCAGATGGCGCTGTTCTGGAATGTCGCATCGCTGTCGCTTGCGGGAATCGCCACCGCGAACAATCTGGCGCTCTCGAAACTGACGTTGATCCCCAAGCCCGCGATCGGCCTGAACACTGGCTTGCTGACGATCGCGACGAGCCTTGCGGGTGGAGTGTCTGCCAGTCTGTGCGGTTGGCTGCTGCATATAGGTGGTGGCAGCTACACGTTGCCGATGCTGTCGGTCTGCGTATTTCTCTTTATTGGCGCAGCGAGCGCTGTGATTCTGATGCGACGCGAATGGGCGCCGAAGGTGAACGACGAGGCGATCGTCTAGGTCGGTCGAGGCGCGCGCTCTCGAGCGCGCCTCCGACGTAGGCACGTGACGTTCACTGTCCCGAACTTACCGCGCCTTCCATTTCCGGTCCGTATGCCGCCTCTGCGGCTTTTTGCCTGGACAAAGTCGCTTCGGCTTGCTGCAGACGACGCGGGTACAACGGGTCATTCACCAGCGGGCTATAACCAGCTTTCTCCAACTGCACGAGATGTTCGCGTGCTTGATTGCGGCTGAGTGTTCCGTTCGATTGAGCAAAAGCGAGCGCTGGAATCGCAAACATGAGCGGAACGAGGACTTTGGACAATGAGCGCATGGTTGATCCTTAGCGAAAATTTAAGCTGCCATATGCAGCAACAAGATTAGTGTAAGGGAAAACCCGATACGGGAATACGCTTGTCCGGACCCAAATGCGCGAGATTTCCGCCCAACGGATTTTTCTATGAAGCGGGCAAACTGGTTCGCGTTTGGGCTCGGGCCGGAGAACTAAGTGGTTATAGGGCGCGGGTGCTTCGTTCTTTCAGTTCGCTGCGGATTTTCAATTACAGGCTTTGGGCGATGGGTGCCTTTGTTTCCAACGGCAGGTGTACGCGTTTGCCTTTGTCTTCGGATGCGCGTCCGCGTTCGACGGTCCGGTGCGGCAAACCTTCGTCGGCGCACTCGTCAGCGACGCCGAACTGCATATGGCGCTCAACTCCACGTCCTTCAACGCAGGCAGGATGATTGGGCCGGCGGTGGCGGGTGTCGACACCGGATCCAAAAGAAAAAGCGGTCCACCTGAACCTGATCCTTGGTAACCAGATCGCCATTACGGGCGTCAATGCCGAGGTTTTCAGCAAGCTCTATCTGCATCTGCGTAAAGCCTCGCCGCTCACCGACACAATCATGAACACCGTAGCCAATGGTCGCATGGACTACCTGGCCGCTGACGAAGACTATGGCACCACTTATGGTAGCGGCGGTGGTGTCGATGTCGTCGCAGGTTGCGCCGAAAGCGGTGTGGTCAACGGGCTGGTCGGCATGATCAGGAAGTCCCTTCTGCGGTGAAATCCGCGCGAACCGTCGGCGCGAAGTTCATCGGTGACTGGCCTGATGCATGCCGAGGCCGGCACACGCCGACGCGAACTGGAACTTCACACTTGAGCCACGACCGTGGCCTCAGGTTGCTCAATGACGGTCAGTCTGAAGACAAGGCCAAGGGCAGGTAGCAATCCCAAAACTGACGTTAGAACGTCGCGGACCGACTGATAGCGAACGTCGCTTCATGGCCACCTTGAGGCAACACCGCTGTCATTTTGCTCGCCGCAAACCGGCCATTGCGAAGCGACGGACGAGACCGCAGGAATGCCAGTGGATAGACGCCTTGAGCGGCGACTCTTGGCCGAGCTCGGAAACCCCGTGGCCCGGGCGATGGGTCGTGAGACAAGCCAATTGCCTTCGGTGTGGCGTGGCGCGTACCGGGCAGTCGCTTCATCACATGTGCGCATGCAGTTGACAATCTTATTTCGCTCCATCGATTCCGCATGGGGGGTGCGGCTATTTTCTTGGACTGAGTTATGCCGCGATTCCAAGACTCTGCCGGTATTCAACCGGGCTCAGGGAGCCGAGCGAGAGTTTGATCCGTTTTGCGTTGTACCAGCGAATGTACGAGTCAACGATTTCGATGAATTGATCAATGGTCGTAGCTCGCCAATCACGAGGATAGAACAACTCCGTCTTGAGTCGCCCGAAGAATCCCTCGCAGGCTGCATTATCCGGCGAACATCCTTTGCGCGACATCGACCGAATCAGTCTGGCAGACTGCATACGCGAGAGCCATCCTGGCCAGCGATAGTGCGCACCACGATCCGAGTGAACTACAGGCCGCTCCTTGCAGCCAGCTACTGATTCGATTGCCCAATCCAGCATGGTGTTGACGAGTTCGGCGTCCGGCCGCGTACCGATTGACCAGCTCACAACGAGACCATCGAAGCAGTCGATAACCGGCGAAAGATACACTTTGCCCGCCGGGATCTGAAATTCGGTAAGGTCCGTGAGCCATTTCTGATTAGGAGCGGCGGCGTGGAAGTCGCGATTGATGATGTTCTCCGGCGCAGGGCTGATTTCTCCACGATAGGAGCCGTAACGACGTCGCCTGGTCGTGGCAGCGGCCAGACCTTGCTGTCGCATCAAACGACGCACTACCTTCTCCGAGATGAAGACCTGTTGCCTGATCAATGCCGCGCGAATCCGGCGATAACCGTAGCAACGGTGATTGAGTTCGAAGATGTCCGCGATGACGCGACGCGCGTCAGCATGCCGGTCAGCAACCAACCGCCGCGCACGGTGATAGAAGTAAGAACTGCGTGCAAGACCCAAAGCGGATAACAGCTCCGGCAACGCATAGGTCTGTTTCAGGGCATCAACCAGCATCGTCTTCTCACGGTTGTTCAGGAGTTGCGGGTTGATGCCCATCCCTTTTTTTATCAGTTCGTTCGCCTTCTTCAGAATATCGTGCTCAAGCTGCAGCTGCCGGATGTCGCGTCGAAGCGATTCGACCTGTTGTTCCAGCTCCGCACGCTGATGATCCGATGCTGGTTTCTTTTTGCGTTTCATAGATGCTGGAACCTCTCGACCGAGTAGCTGATTCTTCCAGTTATACAGCGTTGGCCGGCTCACACCGGCTTTCTCGGCAACCACGCGTGCGCATTGCTCTCTGGTGCACAGTTCAATGACTGCTGCCTGCTTTATCTTTTGTGATTTTGGAACGCTTCCAACGGCTCGGCCAACCATACGTTTTTTGATTTCCGGACACAGTTCTTCGATCCAGGCTGCAAGCGTCTCGCGACTCGGATAACCCAACGCCCTCAAAGTTGCGGCAGCACAGCGGCCATGGATCAAATAATGATTGACGGCCATCTTCCTCTGCTCATCCGAATACTTCGGCCTCGAACGGACATAGCCCGCCCGTAAATCCTGGCACTGCTCGTATTCACGATGCCAGGCCTTGAGAGAGTTCTTGGTCGGATAGCCCAACTGCCGAATGGTAGCTCCGATGCGCTTGCCCAGCTTCAAGTAAAGTCGAACAGCTCGAATGCGATCTTCGTATGAGAACATGAACTACCTCCAAGGTAATCCAAGATTTTGTCCGCACCCCCGTTCAGCGGCTTTGGACGGCAAAGATCACCGCCACGGGGGACGAGACAGTGGTGCAATCCGGCGTTCACAAAATCTCTAGGACCGGCCTCCAAGCTCGCTGAAGCCCAAAGGAATTTAGACCGTGATCATGACCGGCACGAGGAGCACGGCGTGCTGCTGGACACCGCGAGCGAAGCTGCGTTGCGCGGCTTCAAGGTCGTAGTGCCGGCCGATGACATGTCGAGCAAGGGACCGTTTGGCGAGCTCTCGGCCGCGTGGGTGCTCGACAGTGCGCCCGCGAACGTCTTGATGAACGTCACGCTGAATTGCGCGGACCTGATCCGGTTTTCGAAATGAGCGGCGATCGGCGAACGATGATTTCGGGGCTCACCGTTCTTCGTTCAACGCTTCACGGTCGGACGTCTCTGCCGTTCGACGACAGCACGCCGCATGTCTCTTTTCAAGGTGAAGCGGCCAATTTTCTCAACGCTGTTACAGGACTTGGTGCGTAACCGGCGCGTAGTTGCTGCCACCGTCGATGGCGTAACGCGCTTTGCAATCCGCAATGTCATAAACTCGCCGCTCAATCGCATAGACGGCGTTCGCCGGAACGAGCAGCTAAACGCCGGTATTCTCCGGCAATTGCTGCTCGCCGCGCGCGTAGCGCACAGGGTTTCGGTGTAAATGGTCTTCCCTGTGCCGACAGTTCCCAATATTGCATTTCGTGCCACTGCCGACCGGTATCTGCCCGTGCTTTCAATGCCGAAAACCATCAAAACCAGAATTTCCAGAAAAAGTACCCAGTCATCAGCAGGCTAAAAACGAGGATCAGGTTACGTAGAACGCGTGCATTTATACGCTGGGCGATCCGTGCGCCCAGCACGCCGCCAGCCAGCGAGCCAACCATCATCAGTGCCGCCGCTGCCCATGCGACTTGACCACCGAATGCTAGCGCAGTAATGGACGCCCCGGCGGCCACGGCGCCAAGCAGGTTTTTGAAGCCGTTAAGCAATTGCGTCTCACGCATGCCGCAAAGGCTCAGCGCTGCCATAACGATAATGCCGCTGCCGGCATTGAAATAGCCGACCATGATGCTCGCACAGAGTTGTACGAGCGTTCGACCGCGCGTCGCCCCGACGCTGGATGACTCGACCTGATCAGTACGCCGCCCCGCAACTCGCATCAGACGTGGTGCCATGTAGAAGAGCGTTGTGGCGGCGAGCATCAGCAATGGGATCGCGCGCGCGAAGATCGCGTTTGGCGTCAGCAGTAGCAAGGAGCCGCCGGTTACGCCACCGATCAGGCTCGCAACGGCATAGCGCAGTGTCGCGCGAGGGTCGCCCATCAATCGGCGTCGATAGCCGTATGCCGCCGCCATCAAGCCTGGCCACGCGGCGATGGCACTTGTCGCATTCGCTATTGTTGGGGGTACGTTGAAAAACATCAACGCGGGTAACGTGACGAAACTGCCACCGCCAGCGACTGCGTTGATGACGCCGCCGAAAAGGCCAGCTACCAGGAGTACGGTAAGTTCAAGAGTGTGCATGGTGTGCCTCGTACGAAGGCACTCAGTGTCGGGGTTATCCCGAGGTGGAATTTATTCTTTTCGCTATGAAAAGGACGCCCGCCGGGGAAGGTTCTCTCAAGACGATTGAGAATTGAACATGCATGTTGCTGCCATTAGCCCTTTAGATGATGACCACAACCTTACTGACTCGCCACCGCGTTCTCGACGCTAGAAATTGCACGTGCGACGCGAATAAGATTGTCGGCGTTCAATCCCGCGACACAGATCCGCCCGGAGCTGACGGCGTACACGCCGTATTCATCCTTCAACGCATTGACCTGAGCGTTGGACAATCCCGTGTAGGCGAACATGCCAGTTTGGTGCACAAGATAGTCATACGAGCCGGCGGGACGAAGCTCAAGCAGCATTTGCCGCAATTGAGACCGCACTCCCTGAATGCGGGTCCGCATGCCGTCGACTTCCCGACACCATGTTTCGTATAGCGAGCCATCAGACAAGACGGTTGAGATAAGCTTCATCCCGCGCGTTGGCGGACTTGAATAGTTGCGTCGGACGGCAAGTTTCAATTGACCCAGCACATTTTCAGCGGCCGTGCGATCGCGGCTTACCACGGACAGCGCGCCGCATCGCTCGCCGTAAAGAGAAAATGTCTTCGAAAATGACAGACTCACCAGGAGATCGAGTCCTCTTGCTGCACATTCTCGGATGACCCAGGCGTCGTCGTCATTGCTTTTATCGAAGCCCTGATAAGCCATGTCGAAGAATGGCAGCAGCTTACGTTGCTGCAGTAAGTCGACAATGGCAGACCATTGCGCGCGCGAGGGGTCGACACCGGTCGGGTTGTGGCAGCACGGATGAAGCAGAACGATATCGCCCGGCTCAGCGGCGCTTAGTGACGTGAGAAGCTCTTCGAACGCGAGGCCTTTGGTTCTCTCGTCATAGTAAGGGTAACGCGCGACGTTAAAGCCTGCACCTTCGAATATTCCGATGTGGTTGTCCCAGGTTGGATTCGATACCCACACCGATCGGTCCGGGAAAAAACGGTAAAGGAAATCGGCCCCGACTTTCAACGCACCTGAACCGCCAAGTGTCTGAATCGTGGAAAGCCTCAGTTCCGAGGCCAGCGCCTCACCGAAAATGAGCGGCGCAATTGCTGCCCGATACGCCTGATGGCCTTCCATCGGCAGATAGACGCATGCCGACGTATCGCTTGAGATGCGCTGTTCGGCCTGCCTGATTGAATCGAGAACAGGTATTACTCCGCGTTCGTCGTAATACATGCCAACACCAAGGTTGACCTTGCCCGGGCGTGGATCCGTACGAAACGTTTCGAGCAGGCCAAGGATCGGATCACCAGCATGAGGAGGAATGTCGGAAAACATAGGAGATGTCGCTGAATAATTTAGAAATCACGCGCGGTTAGTATCAGTCCGGCTCACCGGGTGCTGTGTTCGGGTATGCTTTAACACTCTCCTTGAATTGCTTGACCATCTTGAGCATCGGTCCGAGTACCCAGGTGTTTCGCACCAAAACGTCAGTTTCTTCCTTCGGATCCTGAATCAGATGGAACAGATAAGGCGACTCCAACTTGTTCGCGCCGGCATTCACAAAAGGCTCCCAAACAAAATGCAGTTTCCAGTCGCGCCATTTCACGGCGCGCAGTTCGTCCTTGATGTAGAAAAGGAAGCCCTCGCGGTTTGACACCGACTTAAGACCAGTGAGGAAATCCAGCTGGCTGACGCCGTCGATCGGTCGGTCATCCGGTACTTTGCCCCCAATAACCTCTGCGATCGTCGGCAGCAGGTCAACCACATGTACGATCTGATTGTTGACGTCGACAGGGATTTTTCCTGGCCATCGAGCGATGAACGGCACTCGCAAGCTTCCTTCCATCGCGGTATGGTAGGTTCCCGTCCAAGGGCCAGCGGTCCCCCGATACGGTGCACGAAACTCTGGGCCGTTGTCGCTGCAGAAGATGAGCAGTGTGTCTTCAGTCAGACCCTGTGCGTCGAGTTCATCGACGATCTGCCCGACCCGGAAATCCATTTCCGAAAGGGAGTCGGCGAATTCGCCCATCCCCGTCGAACCATCAAAGTCTTTATGCGGCAACGTCGGAAAGTGGAGATGGACGAGTGGAAGATAGAGAAAAAAAGGCTTCGATGCCCGCGCGTTTCTTTGAATGAATTCCTTTGACTTTGCAATAAGCTCTTCGTCGATCGTGCGCCTTGTTTCAAGGTCGTAGATCTTCACGTTCATCGACGGCTCGCCTTTCTTGCCCGCCATAATGTAAGGTATCTCGGCGACGTCTGGGTCAAATCCGATTGAGCTCGTGAATTGCGTTTCATCAGTTGTGCGTGGGATTCCGTACCACTCGTCGAAACCCCGGTCGGAAGGGAACCGACCATCCACGTCGCCAAGGTGCCATTTGCCGAAATGCGCGGTCGCATAGCCGGCTTCAGATGCCATCTCTGCAAGAGTCCACTCCGAGCGTTTCAGGCCCTGCGGAAGACCCGGGGGGATCGACTGAAACGCACCCGTACGGATAGGATGGCGCCCCGTCATCAGGGCACCACGCGTCGGAACGCAATCGCTTTCGACGTTGTAGTTGAGAAGACGCATGCCGCATTCAGCGAGCGCGTCAATGCGTGGCGTGGCAGCCCCGCGCATCATCTTGCCGCCGCCATAGCAGCCTAGCTCCCCCCATCCGAGGTTGTCCGCGACGATAAGGACGATGTTCGGTTTGGTGTTCATGATCCGCCTTATTAGAATTCATTGTTATTCGGTCGACCTTTGGTCACCGAACTTACGGATACAGACGAGCAGGCTCAGGATGCTGATCGCTGCTGCTGCTCCAACGTACAGGCCCGGAACCAGCCTGCTGTGCGTCGCTGTCACTCCCCATGTCAGGATGAGTGGCGCGAAGCCCCCGAAGATGGCCACGGCAAGGTTGTGGGTCAATGCAAGCCCGGTGGTACGCACGCGGCTGGGAAACAACTCGCTGAGTACGGCCGGCATCGGTCCCTGGTAGCCACTGATGACCAGTCCAAACACCGCACAGACGGAGATAAACGTGAACGCAGTAGGACTTGAGATTAGCCATGCGAATAGCGGTACAACGACGAGTCCCAGAACGGCAGCAGCGCCCAGCAGCACCCGCTTGCGCCCGCCGCGGTCCGCCATCGCGCCGGCAAGGGGACACGCAAATATCTGCACGCCGCCTATCAGGAGCGTCCCCGCGAACGCCAGCGACGGATCTAGTTGCAGTTGCTTGATGGCGAACGTCGGCATGTACAGAACGATGACATATGATGATGCCGTCACAAGCACGTAAATCCCTATGGCGAGCAGAAGCCGTATCTTGTTATCGGTGAAAGTTTCTCGAACCGGACTGCTGGCATGGGCGTCTTGAACAAAAACTGGCGTTTCGTCAACGTGCCGACGAATGAAATACGCAACGGGGATAATCAAAAGACCGAAAATGAACGGAATACGCCAACCCCAGCCTAGCAACTGCTCGGGAGTCAGATAGCGGGTTAGCAGCGTTCCGAACAGGGACGCGATAACAGCGGTCCCTCCCTGTGCAGCCATCTGGAAGCTTGCATAGAAGCCCCGTTGACTACGCGGCGAATGTTCAACAAGGAAGCTGGTCGAGGCGCCGAATTCTCCCCCGGCAGATATGCCCTGTATGAGACGGCCCGCGACAACGATAACCGGAGCAGCAATTCCAATTGACGCATACGTGGGCGTTGCGGCGATCATGAGGGTGCCGAGGGCCATCAGCGCAATGCTGAGCGTGAGGCCCGCCTTACGTCCGTGACGGTCCGCATACGAACCAAGCAGAAGCGCGCCAAGAGGGCGCATCAGATACGAACCGCCGAATGTGCTCAGCGCTACAAGGAGCGACGTCAGCTCGTTCGTTGCCGGGAAGAATAGCTTTGCGATGACCACGGCGAAAAAGCCATAGACCACGAGGTCAAACCATTCAAGGGCTGTGCCTATCGTTGCAGCGGTTACCACTCGGCGTAGCCGTCGACGATCGCGCTGCCGCGGGACTGCCGCCTCGTTACTTGTGCCTGTCATTTCCATGTCCTATGCCCCTGTTCCAAGTGTGAAAGAAGTATTGACAGCGAAAATTAGCTGGACAAGCATAGTTGCATCGCATTCAATAACCGATGGTTATCATGAACCTGGATGATCTCACTTATTTCCTGGTCGTAGCCGACACGGGGCTGCTGCATCGTGCCGCAACGCAAATCGGTGTTAGCCAGCCGGCATTGACCAAGGCCGTGCGTCGATTGGAAACGCAGTTGGGGGTGTCCCTTTTCGAACGGTCGCCCAAAGGCATGCAGCTGACTCGGTACGGTGTGGAGTTCCAGCGGCACGCTTCGTCCTTGCGCGCGGCTTATGAAAACACCCTGACCCAGATCGCTGAAATGCATTCCGGCGAGCTTGCTCAGGTCAGAGTAGGTGCAACGCCCGCCACCGAGCCGCTGGTGGGGCGCACGTTCCTGTCTCTACTGAAAAAACGCCCAGCGTTGCGGCTCGGTCTTATCGTTCAGCTATCGGACTCGTTGATACGTGCCCTCCTCGAGGGAGAGATTGACCTGGCGGTCGCACCGATGCCTGTCAACTTGCCGGACGACTTGCGTGCTGTCCCGTTATTAAACGAATCGACCTCACTCGTTTGCAGAAAAGGCCATCCGCTGTTGGCAAAGGGAAAAACCATGGCGCCGAAAGATCTGGCAGACTACCCATGGATCCTGCCGAGCCGAAGCGTGTCAGCGCGGCAACAGATCGAAGCGTATTTCCAGCGATATAACCTTGATGGGCCTCGGGTCCAGGTTCAAAGCAATTACAGTTCGCCCGTCGGCGTGTTCTACCTCATCGTGAACACCGATATGGTAGGAATCTGCAGCACCCAACACCGGCCCATCGCTGAGCAACTCGGATTGGAAGTGCTACCGGCAAGTCACGCGAACTGGCCCCGGGAGATCGCCTGCCTTGTGCGGAAGAACGGCTCGTTGTCTCCGCTGACTTCGACGTTCATGGAGCAACTCGGCGACGAAACAGTGCAGGCAAATACATCGAGGTGACTCGCTGCGGCTCGCGGAAGACGCAAGCGCCGCATGAGCAGCGCAGTACGAATTGCGATATCCACGCCTCGCGTGCACGGACAAACCGCAGCGGAGATTTAAAACTTAAGCCGAATCCCAGCGATGGCCGCGAGTTGATTCGCCGTCGACGAAGGCGACAGTGCGTTCAGGTTGGCACGAGCTGGCTGTCCTGTCGAGTCTGTACCCGATGCATGTTGGTATAGGCCAACCAGATACAGATCGGTTCGCTTCGACAGGAAATAGTCCGCGCCTACGTTTATTTGATGATACGTCGCGTCATTTACGCCATAGCCGTGTGTGTAGTCGTACGCGATGCCCAGCAACAACGCGGGCGTTAACTGGTACTTCATGTTCAGTTCGGCGTTGTGGAATTTGGCCGACCCACCTCGGCCCACGGCGGCCAATCCGGTTTCCGTCCCGATGTCCTTGAACTGCGTATTGCTATATGTAGCTCCCAGTGTTGCGGCGCCCAGCGTATAGGCGGCGCCGGCCGAAATAACCTGTTGCGTTTTGGCGGATGCGTATCCCGAGTAGACTAGGCTGCCCGTCATGTTTGATGCCGTTGTGCTGGACGTACTGTTGTTGCCGAAGAACGAATAGTTCGGATCCTTGATGTGCAAGTATCCCGCACCGAGGGTCAAGGGTCCACGGTCGTATCCCGCACCTACTGACCATATCTGGTTACGGCTGAACTGGCCGGCAACGCCGCCCAGGCTATATAAACCACCGGCCGCGAAGCCGGCATAGTTCGCGCTTCTGAACTTGATCGCGTTGTTCACGCGATTATTGTTATCCATATTGTCCAGATCACCCGGATGCGCGCCATATCCAGTCGCCCATTGGGTTGCACTCACAAGTCGACCAGTGAAGTCGACCACCGAGTCGTACTGGCGACCCAGTGTAACCGTTCCATAGGTCCGGGACCCGAGGCCCACATACGCCTGGCGGCCGAATTCGTCGCCGCCCTGTGCAAGCCTGCCGTTGGTCACGGAATATCCATTCTCAAGAATGAAGATAGCCGTAAGCCCGCTCCCGAGATCTTCACTACCTCGCAATCCCCACCGGCTACCTTGCTGGTTTCCGCTGGCCAGAGAATAAAGCTTCGCCCCACCACTGTTATTGTTATAAACAAATCCCGCGTCCGCCAATCCGTAAAGCGTCACTGTACTTTGTGCAGTGGCAACGCCCATGGAACTGACAGTAAGTAGGATGCCTAATGAGACGGTTTTCATTTTGTTGGACCCTGATGGACGGAAAGGAACCGCCTCACCCAGTTTCAAGCGCTGGCTTTGCATCCGGCATATCCGCTGATGTGACGCGGTGAATTCGCGGTGAGGCTAGAACAGACGGGGGAAGTATTGCGAGCCGGAAATCCCCTTGCAACCAGCAAAAAACCGGTTTGCGATAACTTTCGGTTATTGCGGTTTCGTCGGTTGGAAAGCCAACTTGTACAAGTCCCGATTCGCAGGCCAACGCCGGACCAGCAAAATGAGCGCGTTCCGAAACCAACGGCCGCCTATGATCGTGCCGGTCGCGGAAGGGTTTTGCGGGTCGATCAAGAACCCTGGCTGTTTCTCAAGACAGCTTCTCCCGTGCCAGAATTGGGTCAGCGTGACGTTCTCGACGCCTTGATTCGCCGGGGGTCAACCGATTGGCCGCTACCGACCCCCATGTTGGACACACGATCCGCCCACAAACCGACATCATGAATCCCTCGACGCCGTGACGCCCGTCCTCGCCGAGTTCCTGAAGGCGGCGCGCTTTGCGTCGGCGATCCGACGACCGATGTGAAACTCGGCACGCATCAGCCGGGGCGAAGTCGAGAAGCTGCAACGCATCGCCGCGACCGCGACGGAACAAGGCGCAACGAAGCTCTCTACACCGCTTGGAACCATTGCAGTAGCGGGAGGGCGCGTGGTCCGCAACCTCGGACGTCAAGACCTGATACGAATGACACTCCCTGTTAAATTCTCAGGATTCCGCCTGCGCCGCCTGAGCACTTCCTTGCCTGGACGGCTGCAACGATCGTGCGCCGATCACCAGCGACTATGCCAAGCGTATGAAGAGCGAGATGAACTGCTAGCCGGCGCGTTGAATCGTTCTATCCTCATGGGGGCATTGACAGCAATCGAGACCGCGTGGGCGAGCCGACGGCATGAGATGTGAAATGCTTCAGATAATGTGGTCTCCACTCACCCATCATTTTACATAAACTAAATTAGCGCATTTTCATTTAGAAGTCCTAATTGAAGATTTCTTGCTGGGGCGCGGACCGAGCAAGCGGCGTGGCATCGTGTCATCGCACGCGTCAGCTTGTGCGCACAGTCGTCGGAACAATCACGGGAACGGGCGTCGCCGGACCTTCACACGAAGAACAAGCCCACACCTGGATCAAGGATAGCGTTGGCGCGCGTGGAGCACATTCACGATCAGGTGTGGTTTTGATTTTCGTGCGAAGTTCCGGTTAGCCGTGTCTATCCGCGACAAGGGTTTGCCGCCCGGCCCTTATTAAAATACCGTAAAAATCAAGGACATGCTGTCTACCTTTTGGGCGCGCATGAGTCGCAACTCGCCTGTGAATATGCCGGGAGATATAGAAACGCCGTGCCGGTTCCACGTGCACGTAAAAGCCGCGTAACGTGGGAATCTGCAACGTTGCAATGTTCGAGCGTGGAGCGAGATCAAATATCGCGAAGCTCGCTTGTGCAAGTCGCTTTAAGCTTTCGACAGATCAAGTGCCGGGCCCATCGAGGCTCAGCCGGCGCTGGTCCACGCAGCGCGCAGCTCGACAAGACGGATAGTTGTGTTTACATGAAGGAATTGAACGTTCATCCTTAGGACTACGTCAGGAGATTAAAAATTCGAAGATGTGGTAGCCGACATAAGACTGAGCAGGAGCACAGCGTGTGACTTGGCAGGAGAAGTCATCAAGGCGATGGCCGCTCCGGTCGTATGCAGACGTTGTTCAATGCTTTTGGCCACTGCGATCGAATCTGTGCATGGCGTCCGCGAGTGCTTGGAGATTAAACGGTTTCGTGAGGCATGCATTGCATCCGGCCTCTCGTGCGGGCCCTTCTTCCTGGGCTACAGGACGGCCTGTGACGGCGATGATCGGCGTCGTTTCGCAGTGTTTCAACTTTCTCAACTGTCGAATCAACTGATACCCGTCCATGTCGGGCAGGCCCAGATCTGTGACGATCACATCAAAGTCGGCATTGTTCGCTGCTTGCAACGCATCGGCCCCGTTCGCCGCCGTCGAAATTTGCGCCCCGAAAAGCGAGAGCAAGTCGGCCATCGCGGTGAGGGATTCCATGGAGTCTTCGACCAGCAGCATTCTGGCGTTTTGGAAAATCGACAGTTCGGCCGGCCGCTCGCCCACCCGTCGATTGGCGGATGATGCATCGGCGGGAAGCCGCACGACGAAGCGTGCGCCTTTGCCAACACCATCGGAGAAGGCATCGGCTTTTCCGCCGTGCAGCTCGGCCAACTGACGCACTAGCGACAAGCCAATCCCCAGTCCGCCGGTCCGTGCACGATACGGCACGTTCGGCGTTTGCTGGAAGATCTCAAAGATCGACTTGAGGTGGTCAGGTTTGATGCCGCAGCCCGTGTCGGTCACTTCGAGCAAGACATTGTCGGCGTCTTGTTGTAGCCGAGCGGTGACTTGTCCGCCGCGTGGGGTGAACTTGAGCGCGTTGCCGAGCAGGTTCCAGATAATCTGCTCGACGCGTACCGCATCGCCCCGGATGAGTGCCGGCGCCGCGGGCACGTCCACGGTGAGAGCGACGCCAGCTTGGTCGTAGTCTTTCAGCATGGCACCACTGATCGTGCGAACGATGTGCGTGACATCCGTGGGGGCGAAGCGCAAAGTCAGCTTGCCGGTCTGGATGCGCGAGAAATCCAGGAGATCATCGATGATCTGAGCTTGTGCAAGGACCGATTTCTGAATGGCATCCGACACCTCCTGGACGCGGCTGCTATGGCGCGCCTCAGGGAGGCGGCCGAGGATTTCCGCCTTCATATTGATAAGATTCAGGGGGTTCTTGAGCTCATGCGACAGCACTGCGATGAATTCGTCCTTCAACTGGCTCAGCTTGCGTACTTCGGTACTGCTTGCGCGCTCCTGCTCAAGGACGCTGGCTTTCCTGCTCTCGTCCAGTTTGCGTTGGGTCGCGTCATGAACGATCTTGGCGTATCCGGTGAAGCCCGGGGCCTGGATGCGGCTCAAGAAGCCGCTGCAGTAGATTCGCGCACCGCTTTTAGAGGTGGCCTCGGTAGTTCGGACAGCTTTCTCAGATTTTTAAGTGGAGCGTCCGAGGCAATCATGCTGCCGATTTGATCGCTGGCAGCGTCGCGAAGTATGCCTCATCCGGCGTCTGATCCGCCAGGCTCGAATGGGGCCGTTTCCGGTTGTACAGCTCGATGTAATCGCCGATAGAGCGCCGGGCGTGGCTGACCGACTCGTAGGCCCTCAGGTAGACTTCT
>NZ_JALQDN010000100.1:0-35524 GCF_023631205.1 Caballeronia sp. NCF2
GATTCGGACGGCATTCAGAAGGACACGGAGCGCATGTTCGGCTTCTTTCCGCGTCTGAAGGAACGTGCGTCGCAGTATGCGGGCACGCTGTCGGGCGGCGAACAGCAGATGCTCGCGATGGCCCGCGCGCTGCTGTCGCGCCCGAAGCTCCTGCTGCTCGACGAACCGTCGATGGGTCTATCGCCGATCATGGTTGAGAAGATCTTCGAGGTCGTGCGCGAGATCTCGAAGGACGGGCTGACGGTGTTGCTGGTGGAGCAGAACGCGCGCCTGGCACTTCAAGCGGCAAACCGAGCTTACGTTATGGACTCAGGAGACATCACGATGTCAGGTGACGCAAATGCGATGCTTGATAACCCGATGGTCCGCGCCGCTTACCTCGGAGAGTAGAACGGAAGTGGGTCTGGCGCGGGAATCGCGGGCGAGTTGCGTATGCTAGAACCGATGCCGGAATCCTAGACGTACTGCCGCTTGATGGGCGTTCGAAGACGCAGTAAGCGATTCTAGCTGCGCCATGCTGGAGGACGACGCAATTTGATACGCGAGCTGTAAGTACAGATCGGTGCGTTTTGATAGGAAGTAATCGGCCATGGTTGCGAGTTCGTGATAATGCAATGACGCGGAGCGTCCATGGTCATGCTCGAGCGTGAAGGTGTACGCACCGACTAACTGAACGTCTGGAGCCGCTGTCCACTCGACGCTGGCCTCGGCGTTGTCAAAAATTACGTCGCGATTCGCTGAGCCGCCGTGGAAAGTGGTTCTTGTGTAAGAGCTTAGTAATTGCACTCGCTCAAGCTGTACACTAGCCCCGACTCCCCAGATGTCTTGACTACTCGCATCCGCCAAAAAGCCTCCGTAGATGACGTTCGTGTAGGTTGGCGAATTCGCCGACGCGTTCAGTACAGCGGTTGCTGGGTGGTTGATATGCGTGTAGGCAGCGCCGGCGCCTGTGCCCTCCATTATGTAGTTCACGCCCGCGCTCCAGGCACTGTTGTTCCCAAAGCTTCCCGCGACCCCGCCGAAAGCGTACATGCTACCAAAGCTCAAACCGCGGTAATTCACGCTACGGAACTTTACTGAGTTATCGAAGCGGACACTTCCACCCAGATTGTCGACATCGTTCGCATGATAGAAAAGTGCGCCGCCCAAGAGCTGACTAGCATTGAAGGGATACAGGAAGTCGAGCATGGATTCGTATTGCCGCCCAAAGATCACGCTCCCCCACGGAGAACGCAGTCCGACGTAAGCCTGACGGCCAAACATTCGGCCGCCTTGGCCGAGCTTCCCGGAGCTCAAGTCATAACCGGTCTCCAAGGTGAAGATCGCTGCAAACTTATTACCGAGGTCTTCTTGACCTCTGAACCCAAAGCGACTCCCTTGTACAAAACCGCTCGCTAGCTGAATATTTGATGAGCCTAACTGATTGCTTGTGTAATTGAGACCTTCATCGATGATCCCGT
The DNA here is from genome assembly GCF_023631205.1 of Caballeronia sp. NCF2. NCBI lineage: Bacteria > Pseudomonadati > Pseudomonadota > Betaproteobacteria > Burkholderiales > Burkholderiaceae > Caballeronia > Caballeronia sp. NCF2. The sequence goes on from NZ_JALQDN010000100.1 coordinate 1,461, forward strand.
ATAGCGTGATACTAGACTGAGCGAAGGCGCAGGCGGGAACGCTCATAGAAAGCGCTGCGAATGTCCGAAGCTTCATATTGTCGTCTCCTATCCAATGGGTTCAACCAGATGCAAGGATGGTCGTGTATACCGGGGTAGGCAGTCCAATGCCGTTCAAAATTGTTGCGATGCTTGCCGGTCATACACATTCCAAGGCAAGGAAATCGGGGATAAAGCGAGGAAACGTCGTGAAGGTGGAGAACGAGGAGTTGCGTGCCTTTGTGGCTGTGGCGCAGACCGGAAGTTTCCAACGGGCTGCCGAGTTGTTGCACCTAACTCAACCCGGCCTGTCGCGTCGCATCAAAAGGCTGGAAGAAGCTCTGGGCACCCAGCTTTTCAGCCGCACGGGGCGGCGAACCACACTCACAGGTGTTGGGCGACAGTTCCTTCCAATGGCACGGGAGCAGATCGCTCAACTGGATTCGATGCTCGCGTCAATTCGCGAGATCGCGGAGAAGCGCGTCTCGAAAATTCGCATCGCGAGCATTCCATCGCTACTAAGTGGTGTGCTTCCTCGCGCGCTGAGGAAATTTGCTTCGGACCTTCCGCAGGTAGGCGTGCAGATTTTCGACGGCAATCACGACTACGTTCTCAGCCAGGTTAGAAGTGGTATCGCGGAGTTCGGCGTGACCTCGGACTGCGGCGACGACGAAGATCTAACTTTCGAGAGGCTATTTCGGGAGCCGATTGTGGTCGCAGTTTGCGAGGCCTCAGACGCAGTGCTAGGGTCGACCGTAAGCCTTTCCGCACTTAAAGGCGAAAGACTTATCATCGGGGGGCGCGACAGCGCTAACCGCCTTGCGCTTGAGATGTTGATGGCTCGGGAAGGGATAAGTCTGCGATGGTTCTACGAAGTCGAGCACATTGCCTCAGTCGTAGCGCTTGTGCGAGCGGGCCTTGGTCTGGCGATCGTGCCGGCGATGTCGCTAGAAGGCAGTGATAGTCAAGGCGTGCGGCTAGTCAATATTTCTGAGCCAAGTATGGCCCGAGATATTGGCATCGTCCGCCGCCGATCCCGTGCCCTTTCTCCGATGTCAGAGACTTTCCGTTCTGCACTGGTCGAGGAAATATCCACCCGGCGTCGCCGGTGACTGCAACGGGCAGAATGGAGTGCCAGCGGAGGAAAACGCCGGCCAGCGTAGCGACACTTGGAGGCCAACGTGTGGTTAGAAAGGCCTTCGATCATGCCAAGGGTTTAACTCCTCGAGCAAGCTCGACGCTTGCAATACACCAATATCATCGAAACGCCGCCCAACTATCTGCAAGCCTACCGGCAGACCGCTAGTCGTTGAGCCGCATGGGACACTAGCTGCCGGGTTCCCGGACATATTGAACGGGTACGAAAACTCGGCCCATTGCATCCAGTCCCATGTTTGTTTCGGCCAATCCGCAGGCTCCAGAGCGGGAAGAGGAAAGGCGACCACCGAGGCAGCAGGTGTCAGCAACAAGTCAAAGGGCTCGAACCAACGATGAATATCGGAGACGTATTCGTACTTTTTCGCACGCATTGTTTGGTATTCCTGCATGGAGTAGTGACGACCTGTTTCGATGCAGGCTACCAGGCCTGGATCCATCAACTCGCTCCACTCGTCCATGTATCCGGCGAGGTGAGCCTCGTGTGCGGACCAGAAAAAGCGTCCCAGTTCGGCTCCGCGAGCGCCCCAAGCAGGTTCCACACACTCCAGGTCGCAATCAAGCGCCTTGGCGAGCACATTGGCTGCTTGAAGCGATAGCGCTGCGACCTCCGGATCTACTCGCGCGTGTCCAAGTGTCTGGCTGAACGCGATCCGACGCACTTTCGATCGGTGCTTAGCCGCATCGGCATAGGAGATGTTTTCGCGAGGGAGTGATGTGAAGTCCCGCGGATCGTGCCCAGACATTACATCTAGCATAAGTGCCGCGTCTCGCACGAATCGCGTCATCGGACCGATATGCGACGTTAGATCGCCCAAACTTAGGGGGTAATAGGGGACCCGTCCGTATGTTGGCTTCAGTCCGAAAACACCGCAGAAGTGCGCGGGCATCCGGATGGAACCTGCGCCATCGCTGCCTTGGTGAAGTGTGCCGAATCCGCTTGCTGCGGCAGCTCCGGCGCCTGCGGAGGACGCGCCTGCATTGGTTCCAAATTTCCACGGGTTATGCGTGAGGCCGGTAAGCGGGCTGCGGCTCACGCCGGTCCAACCGAACTCTGAAACCGTGGTCTTCCCTAAAATCACTGCACCCGCATCGATTAATCGCTGGGCAACGGGCGCATTTTCGAAGGGGGCGCTCAATGCGATGCGCGATCCGTTCTTGGTCGGCATCGTCGCTGTCCGAACCATGTCTTTGATCGTAGTTGGGACGCCTGCGAGAGGACCCGCGTTTCCATCGGCGTACGCTTGTTCCGCCACCCGCGCGCTTTTTAGCGCCTCTTCCGGAGCGAAATGTGCGAACGCGTTGACGCGCTCGTTGTGCCGCTCGATATGCTCTATCACCGCCTTGGTGACTTCTACAGGGGACAGCGTCTTGGCTCGAAAGGCCTCGATCAAGTTGGCAGCGGACAGCCAGGGCAGGTCACTTTTTGACATCGAAAACTCCTCCATAGTCGGTCGATAACGGTCGTGGAGGCCAAGTGTCTACTGCTTTTCGGTAACGCGTCCAATGACGGATTGTTTGCAGTTCATGCGCGAAGCCTATGCCGCGCCAGAAAGGCGATGCGCGGTTCGCATCGGTAGTGCACAAAGTAGCATTGGACGAATGAAAATTGTAAGCGGACGATTGGGGTGAAAAATCACTTACTAGGTTACTCAACCGTGAGGAGATGGAACTCCATGGAAAGTGCTTCTGAGCAGGTAGCGGTGCCTACGGAACGTGCGACAAGAGGAAATGTGTTGGTCGCAGCAGCGGTCGGACAGCTTGTGGAATGGTATGACTTCGCCGTGTATGGCTTCAGCGTGCCAATCATCGCCCATCTGTTCTTCCCATCGCAAAGCAAATCTGCCGCTCTCATGCTTGTCTTTGCAGTCTATGGTGTGGCGTTCGTGATGCGACCATTGGGTGGCTTAGTCTTTGGCGTCTGGGGAGACAAGGTCGGGCGACAGCGCGTCTTGTCAGTCATCATCCTGCTTGTTGGAGCGTCTACTGCGGCAATCGGAGCTTTGCCAGGCTATGCAACTATTGGCGTGGCGGCGCCAATCCTGCTTACGTTGTGCCGGCTGCTACAGGGATTCTCGGCTGGCGGCGAGGCGATCGGCGCGTCATCCTTTGTGATTGAAAGCGCACCAAGCCACCGTCGAGGCGTTTGGATAGGCTTCGTCATCGCCATGTCCGTTGTGCCGGTCATAGTCGCTGGGCAGTGCGTCGGCCTATTGAGTCAAGTCATGAGTGCTTCGGGTTTCGAGTCTTGGGGCTGGCGTATCCCCTTCCTGATTTCGCTACCGTTGTCGATCGTTGGACTGTACATCCGTCTTGCGACGGAGGACGGCCAGGGTTTTATCACAGCAAAGTCGTCGGGACAGCTATCAGCCGCGCCCATACGAGACTCACTAACCCGGGATATGAGAAGTGTCATGTTCGTCTTCGTGCTGGCCGGCTTGACGTCGCTGGCCTACTACATGTTAGCCGGGTACTTCTATACTTTCCTGCAAGTGACAGTGGGTTTACCAAAATCGGAGGCGTTGACAGCGAACACTGTTGGAATGCTTGTTACGGTCGTGGGCTTTCCTGTATGCGGCTGGCTGAGTGACATTATTGGAAGGAAGCCAATGGTACTAATAGGGTCGTCTCTACTTGCACTCGCTGGCATTCCTGCCTTCGCCGTCGCGGCGCACGGAGGCTTCACCAGTGCTTTACTTGCTCAGTTCCTTCTTGGATTGTCTATATCAGTGTTTGGGGGTGGAGCATATGTGGCAATGGTTGAGTTATTCCCAGCGACGACTCGATTCACGGGAGGCGCTATTGGCTATAACGCCGCCTATGCGGCCTTCGGGGGCACTGCGCCTCTGATGGGGTCATTCCTGGTCGCAAAGACGGGATACCCGACGGCGCCGGGGTTTTATTTGACGATGGTCGCGATTATCGCGTTGCTCGTTTTCTTTCGGATGCCAGAAACGTATCGATCGAATGTCGGTCGATCGACCTAGTCATCATGTATGAAACCTGCCGCACCTCAAGTTTACGCGGATTAAGCTTGAGGTGGGCTACACCGCGGCTCAGAGCCGCATTGAGGGGGCAGGGCATGAACAAGTTTAGCAAGTATGTGGGGCTGGACGTCCATCAGGAATCGATTGCCGTGGCGGTCGCCGACACGGCTGGTGACGTGCGGTATATGGGCGAGATCCCCAACACGCCCGAGGCCATCGCGAAACTGGTGGCACAGCCGAAGCGCGGCAGGGGACGGCTGGCATTCTGCTCCGAAGCCGGTCCCTGCAGCTATGCAATTTTGCCGACAGCTGCGCGAGTTAAAGCAGGACTACCAAGTCGTCGCGCCCTCGCTGATTCTGAAAAAGCCAGGCGAACGCGTGAAGACTGACCGACGCGATGCCCTAAGCCTGGCGTGCCTGCATCGCGCCGGCGCGTTGAGTCCCGTGTGGATTCCGGATGACGCACAGGAGGCGCTGCGCGATCTGACCCGTGCGCGTGAAGACATGAAGCATTTGCACCACCAAGCTAAGCAACGGCTGTTGTCGTTTCTGTCTCGGCATGGCTATCGCTACGCGGGTCGCTCCTGGTGGACCCAGCCGCACTGGCGTTGGCTGGAAGGCATTAAGTTTGCCCGACCGGAGCAACAGATCGTGCTGCAGGAATATATCGACACCGTGCAAGCGTGTGGCAGGCACGTAACAAGCCTTGACCGCGAAGTCGAAACGGCTGCATATGCCAGCCCGGCCTGGTCGGTGATCGAGGCGTTGATGGCGCTGCGTGGCATCAGTCTGCTCGCCGCGGTGACCGTAGTCGCCGAGGTCGGTGATCTCACACGGTTCGCCGATGCGCCCCAACTGATGACGTATCTGGGGATAGTGCCTAGCGAACATTCCAGCGGCAAGCGCGAGCGCCGCGGTGGCATCACCAAGACCGGCAACAGCCATGTCCGCCGAGTACTCGTCGAAGCAGCGTGGACTTATCGTCATGCTGCACGAAAGACCGCGATCCTTCAGCGGCGCGCAGAGCGTACGGCCCGCGAAATCCAGGAGATCGCCTGGTCGGCGCAAAAGCGACTACCACGCGTTGCCCGATAGCGCAGATAAAGCCGGCGACTTCGCGCGCAATAGCGGTACAGACCTGTTTCTTGAGCTTACCATATGCTATCAACGTTCGAAAGCGCTGACCGTCGGATAACCGCCTCGTCCTGGCTCAAGCATCCTGTTGTTCAAAACCGCCAAGAAAGCGGCGGTTTGGCATTCTCGTGAGTACCGATGTGCCGCGCTTACCAGCGTAAGCATCGAAAAGCCGGCATCTAAACAAGGGGGCACTGCCTTGGGTTCGTTCCCGTTGCCCGCTACAAGGCGCCATCACTGGGTACTTGACGCCGCGCGAGTTCGGTTGAGGGGGATGAAAAGGGCAAGCAAGGCAACAGGATGTTTGAGCCAGGACTGGGCAAAGGTGGGAGAACCCTCGCGGTGACACTAGGAGCAACTGATTCTGATATGCGCGGGTTGGTTACCGCATGACAAACGAAACGTCGGGGAACTGCCTCAATCTAGATTCGAGGATTGTGCTGTTTCCTCTTTGCCCTGCGTGATTGCGAAAGCGACAAAAAGCTACGTCGAAATAGTCTTTGAAGATCGCTTGCGATCAACTCGCAACCTGTACTGAAAGGCTCCGCCTTTGAAATAGAGATACTCAAAGTCGATTGGCTTCTGGGCGCTATCGTACGTGAGCCGTTCGACTTGCAGCGCTGGGGCACCTTTTTTAATTTCAAGCGCACGAGCGATAGCCGCAGGAGCCGAGATAGCGTCAATTTTTAGATCGGCGGCTCCCAGCAAAACACCACAGTCATTTTCGAGAACGAGGAAAACGTCGCGCATGACGAGATCCGCCCGCTTGAGCTTCCTGCCGATCGACTCTGGAAGGAACGATATCTCATAAGACGTCGGCTCACGGTTGACGAACCGAAGACGGTGGATTTCGACGACCGGCGCGCCCGGATCAAGTGCGAGCCGGGCTGCAACCTCAACGCTTGCGCGAACGAAGTCAAAAGAGATCACCCGATTCACAATTTCGTAGCCATCGCCCGACATGGATTCCGCGAAGCCCTGAAGGGAGGTGATGTTCTGGACTGTTTTTGGCTGCGAGACGAACGAACCCTTGCCATGCACTTTGAAGATCAGCCCCTCCTTCTGAAGATCGCCCATCGCCTGTCGGATTGTGATGCGGCTGACTTCGAACATCTCCTGCAGTTCGCTTTCTGAAGGCATCCGGGTGTGAGGCTGATAACGACCGTCGAGAATGCCTGCGCGCAGCGCGTCTTTGATCTGTTGATAGAGAGGAACGGGAGAGTCCGGCTCGAAAGTGCGCTGGCGAGTCTGCATGGTTGCTGAGGGAGGCCTTAACGTGCAGTGTTGGCTGTGGCGCATTATACCTTCTGCGGCGGTGGAACCCGTTGTTGAATAAGCGCCCGAGGACAGCGCACCGTTGCAGTCCATTGCACCAGATTGAACCGATTGGCACTCTTTTGCTGCGTGACGCACTTTGACTGCGCGCGAAGTCAGATCGAAAGTACCGTCCAGCCTAGTGTTCCTGCATGGCACCGAATCTGCTTAGTACGGCACGTCATAGCTGGTTATGACGAGTTGCGGAAGCTCCGCACGCGTATGCGAAGAATCTGGCGAGGAGAGACTTTTGGATACTTGGGTGGCATTGGTAGCGGCCGCGACGACAGCTTTCGTCTCCACCAACGTGGACGGTTTCGCGCTGCTCCTTGGCATATACAGCGACCCCCGATTTCGTGGACGTGAGATTTTGTCGGGGCAATTTGCAAGCGTTGCGGTGCAAATAGCGTTGGCGGCCGGGATTGTTCAGTCGGGCTGGCTCGTGGAGGCACCGGTTCTCGGCCTGGCCGGGATAATCCCGTTGTTTGCCGGGCTTAGGGGGATCACCTGTTTCCGCGCGGAGGAAGTAGCAGACGCGGCCACTGCATCGATGACTTTCTCACGACAGCGAGGTGGTATTAGCCGCATTTTGGAGGTTTTGACGGTCACGACCTCAGGTGCGCTTGACAACGTGCTGGCTTACGCAAGCGTTCTGGTGGGCCGCAGTCCAACTGATGTTTTAATAGAGGTTGCATCATTAGGATTCCTGACTGGATCGCTCTGCGCGGGCGCATTTTTAATTACCAGATCGGGTGCTTTGATTAACGGCGTCCGAGATGTGGCTGTTCGTATAGCGCCGTTCGCGACAACTGCGGTTGGTCTTTCTTTGCTAATGCGCTTCAACACCCTGACGTGGATCACTTCGCTCGCGTAAAGGGAACAGTTGCACCATGCAATGACGTCGCTGCACCGAAGTCATTCACAACTGGACGAACTTCGGCGTTGAATCACGATGCTTTTGGCGCGCTGGACCCAGCATGCCCGACCGGAAGCGCTTGGCATACAGCTTGCGTATCCTCCGTTAAACTTGTCATGACGAGTTATGTCTACCCGTATGCACTTCACGGAATCCGTCCCACACGCTGCAGGTGCAAGCCGCGCACCTCTAAAGGACCATACGCCACTGTATTTGCAAATTGCCGATATCTTGCGGACGCGCATTCTGCAGGGCGCCTATCAGCCAAATCAGCAGATGCCGTCCGAGAGCGAACTGATGGGCGCCTTCGACGTGAGCCGCATCACCGTGCGGCAGGCGCTGGGCAACCTGCAAAGCGAAGGGCTGATTTTCCGAGTTCATGGTAAGGGAACATTTGTATCGCGACCACGGGCATTTCAAGACCTCGGAAGTCTGCAGGGCTTCGGGACCGCGATGCGTGAGATGGGGTACGAAACACATTCGAAAGTTTTGTCGGTACGCACGGTGACGGCGCCGACGAGGGTGGTAGAGCGCATCGCGCTCAGCGGTCGGGTGACTGAACTCCGCCGTCTGCGCTTTCTGAACCGCGCGCCGATATCTGTCGACATATCGTATCTGCCGCTCAACATCGGGCAACGCGTGGCCCGGGCGGACCTCGCAAACCGAGACGTGTTTTCAGTACTCGAGAACGACTGTCAGATTGCGCTGGGTCATGCCGATTTAAGTATCAGTTCGGTCCCGGCAACCGCCGAGCAGCGCGACCTGCTCAGCGTGGATTTGCACGCGCCGATCCTGTTCATTGAGCGCGTGATTCATACGAGGGAGGGTGCGCCGCTCGAATACGAGGAGCTTTATTACAGGGGAGACGCCTTCCAGTTCAAAGTGCGGGTTGAGAGACAAGCCGCGATGCCATGAAACGAAGGAACTGGCTGGAACACAGGCGGGTGCCGTTTCGGCGTCCCGGTGATCACCGTCCGACATGAGCGTCAAGCACTTCGGATGCGAGTCGTCTCATGTCTTTCAATCTTTAGGGTTACATCATGCGAATCAGAGGTTTGGTAAGGCGAGCGGTGTTCAATGCTTCTCTCGTCGCGATGGGGTCCGTGTTGGCCTTGGCAAGCAGTGCGCGAGCCGAAACGATCGATATCGGAATCGGGACGCAGGACACGACGACCAACACTGTAACGGGCGGCATCGTGATCAAGCAACTGGAACTGTTGGACAAATATTTGCCGCATACAGGCAAGTACAAGGACATCGCCTATAACGTCACTTGGCAGAACGCGACTTCGGGGCCGCCGATCACCAACGGCATGATCGCCGGAAAGCTGCAGATTGGCATGATGGGCGACTACCCGCTGTTGGTGAACGGTGCGACAGGACACGCCACCAACAACGATACGGAGCTTGTCGCGGTAATCGCGTATAACGCACATGGAGGCGGAAACGGCGTCGTCGTGCCAAAGGACTCGCCCTACTACGACCTGAGCGACCTGAAAGGCAAGCGCGTATCGGTGCCGTTCGGTTCGGCGGCGCACGGCATGTTGCTGGCCGCGTTGCAAAGCAGGAATCTGCCGAGCGATTACTTCACGCTGGCGAACCAGTCGCCGGAAGTGGGCAGCACAAGCATTCAGGAGAAGCGTATCGATGCCCATGCGGACTTCGTGCCCTTCGCGGAACTGTTGCCGTATCGCGGCTACGCACGCAAGATTTTCGATGGCGTAGAAACTGGACAACCCACGTTCCATGGGGTCGTCGTGCGCAAGGACTTTGGACAGAAGTATCCCGAGCTCGTTACCGCCTATATCAAGGCGTTGATGGAAGCAAATGAGTGGGTGCGCAAGAACCCAGAGCAGGCGGCCGAAAAGATCCAATCGTGGACCGGGGTGAACAAGGAGGTCGCGTATATTTTCCTCGGTCCGGGCGGTATCCATACGCTCGACCCCACGCTCAAGCCGCGCTGGATCAAGGCGCTAAAAACTGACTATGCGGTGCTCAAGAAGTTAAACATGGTCAAGGACCTCGATATCGACACGTGGGTCAACGATTCTTTCGTGCGTGAGGCCTTCAAGGAAACCGGTCGGAACTACGACACACAACTTGCGAGCTTCGCGAACTATCAAATTCAGGGCACTGACTCGGTCTGCAACGTATCCGTCGTCAATCCGTCGCAAGCCGGGCAAGTTTGGATTCAGGGCGGTACTGTCATGCCTTTTAGTTCGACCACCTGCACGCTTGAAGGCGTGAATCGATACCGCTCGCAGGGCAAGAAAGTCGATGCCGTCTATCTGATGGACAAGACCTTGGGGGTGAAAGTCTTCGCGAATGATGCGTTCTATACGTTGGGGGGCGCAGCCGGCTCGAAGCTTGAAATAGAGTCATTCCTGCTCAAGCGGGACGCAGAAGCGAGCGCGAAGAACTCAGGTGCCAGAGTGGTCGGGTACGCCGATGCATTGAGCGCCATTGTCAACGGAGGGAAGTGAAATGGAACGCTCTTTCGAACTCAAAAACAGCGCATCCGCAGGGCCCGCGCCAGCAAAGCCGCGGCGTCTGAGAATGCCGACGCTGGGCAATGCGCAAACGGTTGGTATAAAAATCGCATGCGCCGCGATATCAATCGGTGCCGTGTTCCTGGTGTGGTACCTATGCACGCGCTACCGGGTGCAGTTCTATATTCGCTTTCAAAATGTGCCCACGCCTTACGAGGTCTTCCGCGAGGCGGTGCACGTTGTCGGCTCCGATGCGTTCGCGAAGAACATCGGCAATAGTCTGCGGCGAATTTTCCTCGGGTTTGCGATCGCCGTCGGAGCGGGCGTCGGTATGGGCATGTTGATCGGCAGATATCGTGCGGTCGGCCACTTGCTCATGCCGGCCATTGAGGTGCTCCGACCCATTCCGGCCATTGCGTGGGTGCCGATGTCGATCATGCTTTGGCCTTCGACAGAGTCGTCGATCATCTTCATTACATTTATCGGCGCATTCTATCCGATCCTGCTCAACACGGTGGACGGTGTCGAATCGCTCGATGCCGTGTTGATGCGCGCGGGCCGGTGCCTCGGTGCAAGTGAAGCGCAATTGTTCTGGCATGTGATCCTGCCGGGTGTGCTGCCGAATATCTTCACCGGCCTTGCGGTGGGCATGGGTGTGGCGTGGGTTTCGTTGATCGCAGCCGAGATGATCTCCGGCCAGTACGGCGTCGGTTACTACACCTGGGAAGCCTATTCCCTTGTCAATTATCCGGCAATTGTACTCGGCATGATAACCATTGGTGCGCTCGGGCTGCTGTGCAGCGGGGGCATCCGGTTGTTCGGCCAGTTTCTGATGCCGTGGCTCGTCTATGTCAACGGAGCACGCAAATGACGCAAACAAACAAAGGACGTATCGACTGCCGCAATATCGGCGTCGTGTTCGGCTCAGGTGAGGCTCAGACCGAGGCCGTCAAAGATGTCTCGATCACCGTTGAGCCGCATGAGTTCGTTTCGCTGATTGGCCCGTCGGGCTGCGGCAAATCATCGCTGCTGAGCATCGTCGCGGGTTTCACGAAGCCGACGCGCGGCACCGCTGTACTGGACGGAGTGAACATCACTAGGCCCGGAGCTGAGCGCGGCGTGGTCTTTCAGCAGTATTCGCTGTTCCCGTGGCTGCGCGTGCGCGAAAACGTCGAATTCGGCCTCAAGATGGCGGGTGTTTCGCGCGTCAAGCGTGAGGGCACAGCGCGCACTCTACTGGGCCTCGCGGGGCTCCTCGCTTTCGAGAACCATTACCCGGACCAACTCTCCGGCGGCATGAAGCAACGGATCGGCATCGTGCGCGCCCTGGCGGCGAATCCGCAGGTCCTACTGATGGACGAACCGTTCGGCGCTCTCGACACGCAAACGCGAACTGTGATGCAGGAGATACTAACCAATATGTGGCAGCGCTTCCGGCTGTCTGTGCTGTTCATCACTCACGACATCGAAGAAGCGGTCTTTCTTTCCGATCGCGTCTATGTGATGACTGCGCGCCCCGGCCGCATCAAAGCAGAGATTCGCGTGCCGTTGCCACGTCCCCGCACGCCGGCGATGTTTGATACGCCAGAGTTTGTTGAGCTGGTTCAGCGCCTAAAAAATTTGATTCGCGAGGAATCGCTTGCGGCGATGGGTTCAGAACTGCAATCGGGCGGCGTCGAAGGGTTCAGCATGGAGATGGGCCCGGGCGGCATCAAAGAAATTTTGTAACGTGCCGGAAAACGTAGTGCAAGCCGGACGAACCGGTGGAAATTAGTATCCCTAACCGGGAGCGGGGGATAACGCTCTCGACCTGATGGAGTTTTGCAATGAGCAAGAAACCGAACATCCTGTTCTTCCACGTCGACAACCTGGGCATGGGAGAACTGGGCTGCTACGGCGGCGGTAAGCTGCGCGGCGCTGATACGAAGCGCATCGACGCATTCTGCAAGGAGGGCACCAAACTCACGCACTATGTGGTGGAGCCACAGTGCACCCCGACGCGCTCGGCGTTGATGACGGGGCGTTACCCAATCCGATCGGGCAATCACACGATTGCGCTGGGCGGTAATGGTGGAGGCTTGGTGACATGGGAAATTACGATCGCCGAATTGCTGGCGAAGGGCGGATACAAGTCCTCGTGCCTTGGCAAATGGCATATTGGCGCAGAGGACGGCCGCTTTCCGACCGATCACGGTTTCGACGAATGGTATGGCCCTCTGCGCACCTATGACGAATGCATGTGGCTCGAAGACCCTCATTACGTCCCAGAGCGGGACGGGTACTCGCACATGCACGAAGGCTTCAAGGGCAAGGGTACGCGTGCGCTGCTGGACGAGCAGCTTACGATGGAAACCAAGAAGACCTGCGACCTCGAATATCAGAAGCGCGGGATCGACTTCATGCAGCGTTGTGTGAAGAACGATGAGCCGTTCTTCCTTTACTTCAACCACTCACTGATGCATTTCCCGATGTCGCCGCGCGACGAATTTGTCGGGAAGAGTACCAACGGTGACTGGGGCGACTGCCTGCTGATGCTCGATCATGACTTCGGCGTGTTGCTCGACGAACTCGATCGTCTCGGCGTGGCGGATGACACCATCGTCATTCTGTGCGGCGACAACGGCGCGGAAGATCACCTCGCCGGGCGCGGAACGGGCGGCTTCTTCGACGGATCGTACTTCAGTTCGGCCGAAGGCGGCATTCGCACGCCGTTGCTGGCGCGTTGGCCGGGTCGCATTCCGGCGGGCGTCGAAAGCAACGAAATGGTACATGTCACCGACATGTTCACGACGCTGCTGAGTTTCGCTGGCGAAGAGACGCCAAAGGACCGCCTTATCGACGGGAAAGACCAGACCAAGTTCTTCCTCGGCGCGCAGCAAACGTCGAACCGCGAGTCGTGCATGGTGTGGCTAAAGGACGAACTACATGCGGTGAAGTGGAAGGATTTCAAGATTAACTTTAAGCGCCAGCAGCATTTCCACGATCCCGAGCTGCCGCTCGGCTTCGCGCGCATCACCCATCTGCAGGAGGATCCGAAGGAGCGCGAGGCGGTCAATCAGCGTTATGTACGGTGGTGGGTGATGCAGCATGCGCATCGCGTTGTACGCGAATTCGATGAAAGCGTAAAGCGAGAAGAGCTGATTCCTCCGGGCTCCGAACTCGACTTCGTACCTAAGTCAGTCTTCAACTCTTGATGCCATGAGCGCGCCGATGACGGACGCACGACCCGCGAAACGTGCATGCTGCCGCGCCGCTTCAACCACAGGGGCGCAAGCCCCGACGTGCGGGACTGGCCACAGTCAAGGCATGGTGCTAATCAAAGGAGGCGAATTCACGATGGGTTCGGACCGCTTTTACCGCGAGGAGCGTCCGGCGCGGCGCGTCACGGCGCCGGATTTTTGGATCGACATCCACCCGGTGACAAACGCACAGTTCGAGGCGTTTGTCGCGGCGACCGGTTATCTCACCGTATCGGAACGGCATCCGGATCCGGCGCTCTACCCGGACGCCGATCCTGCGCTGCTGCGTCCGGGGTCGCTTGTATTCACGCAGCCGGCATCCCGGGTCGGCCTGCGTGATTACCGCGACTGGTGGTCCTATGTCCCAGGGGCGAACTGGCGGCACCCGCAAGGACCACAGAGCGATTTAGATGGTCTCGCCGAGCATCCAGTCGTACATGTGTCGTTTGCCGATGTAAGCGCGTATGCGGCGTGGGCGGGCAAGGCGCTGCCTAACGAAATCGAGTGGGAATATGCTGCACGCGGCGGACTCGATGGCGCTGCGTACGCATGGGGCGACGAGTTCGCACCCGACGGGCGGCAGATGGCGAACACTTGGCAGGGCGAGTTCCCGTGGCAGAACACCACGCTCGATGGTTACGCGCGCACGTCTCCCGTGAAGTCCTATCCGGCCAACGGCTACGGGCTTTACGATGTCGCGGGCAACGTGTGGGAATGGACTGCCACGCGTTATGGATTCGCCCCGGGCGTCGAGGAAACAAAGTCGTGCTGCATTCCGTCTTCGGACCTTGGCGATCCTTCTGTGCGTCACGTCGTGAAGGGCGGCTCGCATCTGTGTGCGCCGAGTTATTGCCTCCGTTATCGGCCGGCTGCTCGTCAAGGCCAGACGCTCGATACCTCGACGAGCCATATCGGCTTCCGATGCATCGTTCGATGTAACTGACTTACAAAGCGGCGCGCATCGTTGTCGCGTGCCGCATATCTTCTGTCGCTTTTCACATACTAGACAAGTAGAGTCTCTTTATGACCCATCCTGTGAACAGGATCGCCACGGCCTTCGTCACTCTACGTACCGGCCTACCAACATCGCGTCCAGACCTTATGCGCGAAGTGCTTGCCGGCGTGGTCACCAGCCTTGCGCTGATTCCCGAGGTCATCTCTTTTGCTTTTGTCTCGGGTGTCGATCCGCGTTCGGCGCTGTTCGCCTCCGTAGCTCTTTTGCTCGTTACCTCGCTGCTGGGCGGACGCCCGGCAATGGTCACTGCTGCAGCCGGATCCGTCGCACTCGTGATCGGGCCGATGGCGCACGCACACGGAGCAGGCTACATCTTTCCTGCCGTGCTCATTGGCGGCCTGATTCAGGTTGCGTTCGGCATGCTCGGTTTGGCGCGAATCGTGCGCTTCATTCCGCGTTCGGTGATGCTCGGCTTTGTCAACGCCCTGGGCATCTTAATTTTCTGCGCACAAATACCGCATTTGGTCGGAAAGCCGTTCACGGTCTATGTTCTCTTCGCCATAACCTTGGCGATCGTGCTAATTGGGCCTCGCTTCACGCGTGCGGTGCCAGCACCGCTAATCGCTATCGTGGTGACAACGGGGCTTGCCGTCGCGCTGCAATGGGGAGTACCCACAGTCGGGGGCGGTCGTCCGATGCAGGCGGGGTTACCGGAACTCTCCTTGTGGACCGTGCCGTTCGATCTGGCGACGCTGAAGATCGTTTGGCAGACGGCAATCAGCATTGCATTTGTCGGGTTACTTGAGACGTTGCTCACCGCGAAGCTGGTAGACGAGATAACCGAAACTCGCTCGAACAAGACGCGTGAATCGTGGGCGCTGGGTGTGGCGAACCTATGCGCAGGCGCGTTCGGTGGCATCGGCGGCTGTGCGATGATTGGGCAGACGGTGGTGAATGTCGGCATCGGCGGGGCGCGTACGCGAGTCTCCACGTTGGCTGCAGCCTTCACCTTGCTCCTCTTGATGACTGGCCTGAGTTCCGTGATGGCACGCATTCCGATGGTGGCGCTCGCGGCGGTCATGATGGTCGTGGCAGTCAAGACGGTCGACTGGCACAGCCTGCGTCCGGCCACACTCAGGCGCATGCCGTGGATGGAAACATCGGTGATGCTGATTTCCGTGGCGCTAACGGTCTACACCGGCAATCTTGCGATCGGCGTCGTCGTCGGCGTGCTGCTCGCGATGGTACTGTTCGCGCGGCGTGTCGCCCACGTCATCCAGATCATACGCACGCTCTCTGCTGACGGGCGGAGTGTGCGCTATGAAGTGCAGGGTCCCCTTTTCTTCGGCAGCAGCAACGATCTGGTGGAGCGCTTCGAATACGCAAGCGATCCGCATATCGTCTACATCGATTTCACCATGTCGCAGATCTGGGATGCATCGACCGTTGCGGCGCTGGATTCCATTCAGACGAAATACCGGCGTCATCAGATTGACGTGGAGTTCACGGGTTTCGACGAACGTAGCCGTGCTTTCCATGCGCGACTTAGTGGGAACCTCAATGTCGGCTAATCCGAAGCTCCTCACGCCCCCTGCAGCGGGCGAATATTCCGCAGAGCAGATTCAAATACTGGAAGGACTGGACGCGGTTCGCAAGCGTCCGGGGATGTATATCGGCGATACGGCGGACGGCTCCGGGTTGCATCAACTGGTGTTCGAAGTCGTCGACAACGCCGTTGATGAAGCGATGGCCGGGCATTGCGACTTCGTTATAGTGACAATGCATGTTGATGGCTCCCTGTCGGTCGAAGATAACGGCCGCGGAATCCCGGTCGATGTCAAACTAGACGATCGCCACGAACCGCGACGGTCAGCCGCTGAAATTGCGCTCACGGAACTCCATGCAGGGGGCAAGTTCGATCAGAACAGCTATAAGGTGTCCGGCGGTCTCCATGGCGTGGGCGTGAGTTGCGTAAATGCCTTAAGCACGTGGCTAGAATTGACGATATGGCGGGAAGGGCGCACACATGCATTGTCGTTCCAGCAAGGCGTCTTGCAGGATCGGATTGTCGCGACGACGGACGAGGGCATCGCCATCAGTCCCGCGCGCGTGACAGGAATAGCCGACCGGCGCGGAACGCGTGTGCAGTTTCTGCCGGATGCGGAGATATTCCACCACGGCGCGTTCAGCTTTGAGGTGTTGGCCACGCGCCTGCGTGAACTCAGCTTTCTAAACGATGGGCTGATCATCCGGCTCATTGACGAGCGCACTGGCAGAGAAGAGGATTTCGCGTGCGCAGGTGGCGTAAAAGGATTCGTGCAGTATGCGAACTATGGGAAGCGCGCGGTTCACGACAGCATATTTCATGCACGGAATACACGCGGCAATGGCACGGCGGAGATCAGCGTCGAAGTGGCGATGCAATGGAACGATGGATACCGCGACGCCACCTTGTGCTTCACCAATAACATCGCGCAACGCGATGGCGGCACGCATTTGACTGGCTTGCGTGCGGCGACGACCCGCGTGCTCGGTAAATACGCGGAAGATAAAGGCTGGTCGAAAAAGGGCAATGTGAGCTTGACCGGCGACGACTTCCGCGAAGGCCTCGCCTGCGTCATAAATGTGAAGCTGCCAGACCCAAAATTCGGCAATCAGACCAAGGACAAACTTGTCAGCGTGGAAGCGCGCGCGGCGGTGGAGGAGGTCGTCGGCACGGCGCTAGCGGAATGGCTTGAGGAGCATCCCGCCGATGCACATGCCATTTGCGAGAAAATCATGGGTGCGGCACGTGCACGGGAGGCTGCACGGCGTGCGCGCGAGATGACTCGCCGGAAATCGGTATTTGCAGGTGCCGGTCTGCCGGGGAAGCTCGCCGATTGCCAGCAACGCGATCCGTCGCAGTCGGAGATTTACCTGGTTGAGGGCGACTCAGCGGGCGGAAGCGCCAAGCAAGGCCGGGACCGTGCGTTTCAAGCAATTCTGCCTTTGCGCGGCAAGATTCTGAACGTGGAGCGTGCGCGGTATGAAAAGGTATTGTCCTCGGGCGAGATCATGACACTCGTGACGGCGCTGGGTTGTGGCATCGGCACCGAGGATTTTCGCATTGAGAAGCTGCGCTATCACCGGATCATCATCATGACCGATGCGGACGTAGATGGGGCCCACATCCGCACGCTCTTGCTGACATTCTTTTATCGCCAAATGCGCGAGTTGATCGAACGCGGGTATATATTCATCGCGCAGCCCCCGCTATATAAGGTGCGGCATGGCAAGACCGAGCGGTACTTGAAGGACGATGCGGAGTTTTCACGCTGGCTGCTCGATGTCGCGCTGGAGCATGCAAGCGTACGCAGCGGTGAAAACGAAGATGTGATTGACGGAGACGCGCTGAGCGAACTCGCCCGCGAATGTCAGTTCTCGCAGTCCGCACTGCAGCGACTTTCTGCGATCGCGGATCGCACTGTGCTCGACGCGGTGTTTCGTGGATCGGTGATCCGACTTGATTCGATGGAGGCCGCACACGAGAGCGCGGAGCGACTCGCGGCTAGGTTGGAGGATGCATCGGTGAGCGTAGCGATAGCTGAAGGTTCGGGGAAACCTTGCTTGCAGGTGGTGCGCCGTTATTTAGGCAACGAGCGGCAGTGCGTCATTACCCCGGAACTGCTCCGTAGCCCGGACTTCCAGGTGCTAGAGCGATTTAGCGCGCAGTTCTCAGGGCGCCTCCGGCCGCCAATGGTTGTCGCACGGGGAGCAGGCGACCGCCGACGCGAACGCACAGTCAACGACTTTCCCGCTGCGCTCGCCTGGTTGTTGGACGACGCTGGTCGCGCTGTCGCGCGTCAGCGTTATAAAGGTCTCGGCGAGATGAACCCGACGCAACTTTGGGAAACTACGATGGACCCCGGTGCGCGACACATGTTGCAGGTGAGAATTGAGGACGCCATCGAGGCAGATCGCCTATTTTCAGTTCTGATGGGCGATGAGGTCGGTCCACGCCGTGAGTTTATAGAACGGCATGGAGCGGGGGCAAGCGAGATCGACGTATGAGCACGAGCTTCGGTATCGAGAACAACCCCGCGCTCCTTCGGCTTGGCGAGCTGGGTCATGCGCTTCAAGTCGCGGGGCGCCCCCTGTTCCCGAAGCAAATCTTTTCGAAGCCGTGGTGGGGGGCGCCATGGAGCGCGCGGCTGACGACGAACAGCAGTCCGACGAAATGGGTCGGGTGCTCGATTCGCTCCACACGCGCTTCGCATCTGCCACTCGCAGTCGTGAGACCATCGTGAGCACAATGAAAACGACGACGACGCCAGGCTACACGCTGTGGCAACTGGTGCCGTACATGCTGAGACTTGGCACTTTTGGCTTCGGCGGCCCGGTGGCGCTCGTGGGCAACATGTACCGCGATCTTGTGGAGCAGCGCGGGTGGATCGGCGAATCGGACTACCGCGAGGGCATCGCACTCGCGCAGATGATGCCGGGACCGCTAGCAGCACAACTCGCCATCTATATGGGCCACGTGCACTACCATCTCGTCGGTGCAACGCTCGCCGGTATCGCGTTCGTGTTGCCGTCGTTCCTGATGGTCGTCAGCCTCGGCTGGGCCTACGCGCATTTCGGCGGTCTAACCTGGATGCAGGCGGCCTTCTACGGCGTCGGTGCGGCCGTCGTCGGCATCATCGCAATGAGTGCCTACAAGCTTACTACGCGGACCCTCGGCAGGAGCCGGCTTCTTTGGGCGATTTATCTGACGCTCACTACGGTGACGGTCATCACCGAATCCGAAATCGCGTGGCTCTTCATCGCAGGCGGCCTCGTCAACTGGTTCGTGGTCGCTCCCCCTCGATGGCTGGCGAAGGGAGGGCCGAACGCCGTCGCCGCAACACAGTTGCCCCTTGCCAGCGCTGTACTTGGCGGGCTTGACTGGCCGCTACTCGGCCAGATCGGACTGTTCTTCGCGAAGGCCGGGGCCTTCGTATTCGGCTCCGGGCTGGCGATTGTTCCGTTCTTGTACGGCGGCGTGGTCACTGAACATCATTGGCTCAATGAGAGGCAGTTCGTCGACGCAGTCGCGGTCGCGATGATCACGCCTGGGCCGGTCGTCATTACTGTTGGTTTTATTGGCTATCTGGTCGCGGGTTTTGGGGGTGCCAGCATCGCCGCCCTGGGCACGTTCCTGCCGTGTTATCTCTTTACCGTACTGCCCGCGCCTTACTTCAAGAAGTACGGCAAGCTGCCCGCTGCCAAGGCATTCGTCGACGGCATTACCGCCGCTGCTGTTGGCTCAATCACCGGCTCGGTAATCGTGATTGCGCGGCGTTCCATTGTCGACTGGCCGACCGCTCTGCTGGCGCTCGCGACCGCGCTTTTGCTTTGGCGCTTCAAAAAGCTGCAGGAGCCGATCATTGTGATCGCGGCTGCACTCGTCGGCCTTCTCGTCTATCCGCTCATTCATTCGCACGCCGCTTGATTGCCTGCGCGTGCGTCCACCTGCGAGTATGTGGCGAGTTTGCTGATCAAATCGGTTATTGCGGAAAACTGGTAATGCAGAAGGCGACGGCTACACAGGAGACTCTCGAGCCGCCTGCGCCAGTAATGATGCGGGAGAGCCGCATTCGGCTCACGCAATACCGCTTCAAGAGCGAGCCGTAAATGGGAAATTTCAGCGTCGATCATTCGCAGCTCGAACGCCCCTAGGAGATTAGTGTCACGGGTGTCCATGCCTTGATAACGGCGCAATGGTCCAATTCTGAAGTGTGATCCGATTGGGGAAATACCGATCGACCCGGCGCGGGAGACGCTGCGCTCCATCGAAAATTTATCGTCGACTAGCACCCGTCCGAACTTAACATACACAGTCTAAACGCGCTCGACACGCTGATACGTCATGTGCTTTTCGCTTGAACGTCGGATAACCTAACGGAATAAATGCTGATCTCATTGACGCAGAGTGCGCACCGATGGGCAAGGGCGAGACGGAAGGCCCTCGCCCACACCGCCTTTGCGTTTGGCGAGATCCGGGCCGATTAATCTGATAACTGACGCGCGTATGTCCGCGAGATCGCATAGAGCAGTGCGCGAATGGCACCGCCTCGCAGCGCTGCGTCGCATGATCACCGCTCGCGCGTGAACAGCCAACTCGCCGTCCAACAGGTCCGTCCGCCGGCAGAAATGATTTAACCGCTGGGTGTGAAAAGATGGAGCGTGCACCGGCCGCCGACGCCGGTCGGTCATTGTCGCATCCCGTCGCTCGGGCCTTTCAAGCATTGCACTTGGGCTGAGAATGATAAGCAGGGCGCGGGCATGTAGGGGCTGCCTCGACTGGCTAGGCCGCTATTAGTCGGAGGCCTGCGGACAGAATCTACGACGCCTAGATTCAGTTGGCGCTAATCTTTAGTGCCGCGCCCACGGGGGCAGCTTGTGCGGCGCCCAAAGCTAGGGAGGACCTGATCTCGGGCGCCTGACGCTACAAAGCCACGAATGTCGCGCGCGTTTCGAAAGTTTAGTCGCGCTCCGAACATTCGTAACTGATGGCTAAGCGCGCGACCGTGCAGAGGCCAAACGCGCGTACAGCGGCTTCAACACTGAATCGACTGAAAGCGGCCCAGAACCACTAAATAGCAATGCCAGCAGCCCCGCCACGTACAGCGCATCGGTCTCGTAGCCCGGAGGCCCGAATTGCGGTATTCCATTTACTACCGACATGAGCTTGATCGAGGTGAACCCGTACTGCAAATGGACGGTGAGGGTCGCAACTGCCAGTACGACGATCATTGGCACTGTGACCAACGGGACGAAGGCGCCGAGCAATATTGCGAGACCGCCGAGCAGCTCGACAAGGATCGTGAGCCACGCCATCAGATGAGGCGCCGGCACACCGAGTGCATGGAGAATAGCAACGAAATTCTCGGGATTTTTGATAATCTTTGCATATCCGTGCGCCATAAAACCATATCCGACGATAAATCGGATTGGGAGGGGCGCAAAGAGAGCCAACCGCGCGGCGAGCCACTGCGGGTTGGCGAGAAGAAAAAACGGCCGAAGGACATTCATCAGCGAGTACCGAGGTTGATATAGATTCGGGAGCACTGCCGATGCGTTGAGCACTGGGCAGCGCTGGGGTTATGACGTAAATCGTTGCTTCGAACGTTTCGGTTACAGACCGCACATCTCTAATAGACGTTTCGTAGATTCCGAGCGCGCTTGGTAGCCGTATGACTACCTTCTTGGCAGCGATTCTGAGACCGCGTCGGCCTCTTACTTTGCGCAGCGGGGCTGTGTGAGCAATGCAACCCTGTGTTTAGGGACGAACTGTCGCGCGCCGTTCTCCAGCCGCTTCCTTCAACAGACCGCAAACTCTTGTGCTAGCGCATTGGACGGAATGTCTCACGAATGTCATGGATCACGGCAGCCGGATTTTCGAAGTAGCCAAAGTGTCCGCCGACTTCATGCGCGTTGACGAAGTGGACATTGAAATATCTAGCGCGTGGACCGGCAAGGAAGGCGGCCGCACGTTCCTCTGTTTTGATGCCCGGCGGATTCTCCCCTCCAAGCAGTGTTAGTCCGACCGGCGCTTCCACAACCGGGGTGCGGAAATGAGACGGTTGCCATGGATGGAAGACGGCGTCGGCATATGCACGCATTGAGGAGCCGGCCGTGTTAGTTAACCAATAGATCATTGCTGTCGTTATCATGTGTTCCCGAGAGAACACGTTCTCGACGTCGCCTTTTGTGTCTCCCCATGCTCGCCAGCGCTCGAGCATCCACGCAAGTAGCCCGACGGGCGAATCAGATAACGCATACGCAAGCGTTTGTGGATCAAGGGTGTGGACCGCGAAATGCGACACGTATTTGAGCAGGCTCGATGGAACGGGTGCGCGTTGATCCGAAGAGCGAGCAGTCGCGTCCCATGAGCGAGGTCCTTCGAATTGGTCTAGCAGCATCGCGTGCAACAAGTGCACACCAATCACCGTCGCTGCATATTTATGGCCGAGCTGAGAGCTTATTAGCGCCCCCCAGTCGCCCCCGCTTGCGCCGTATTGCGCGTAACCGAGCCCTTCTGTCATTAGTTGATTGATGAGGTCAGCGGTTTTCCAGAAATTGATTCCGGATATCGGAAGCGGGGACGAGAAGCCATACCCAGGTAGTGATGGGATGACGATATCAAACGCGTCGGACTGGTCGCCACCGTACTTCTTCGGGTCGACGAGCGGGTCGATTATTAGATGCAGATCCCAGAACGACCAAGGCCATCCGTGCATGATGACCAGAGGAATAGGGTTCGCACACGATTCAGCGCGGACGTGTATGTAGTGGATCGGGATACCTTGCACCGAAGCACGGAACTGCGGATAGGAGTTAATGCGCGCTTCGACGGCGCGCCAGTCGTACTCATACAACCAGTAGTCGGTAAGCGTGCGCAGATAAGTCGCATTGACGCCGTACTTCCAGCTCTCGTTACCCGGATCGTCGGGCCACCTAGTAAGCAGCAACCGTGCACGCAGTGCGTGAAGTTCAGTCTCAGGTATGGCTAGTCTGAACGGTTCGATCAATGGGGTCATGTTGTTACGTCTCTCAGTGTCCAGGCGGGTTGGTGGGGCATTCGCAGTTCTATTGTTTTGGTATGCTTAGCGACCGGATAGGACAAGCGGTAAATCTAAGGTACATGGCAGGAACTGGAATGGATAGCAATACGGCGCCTAGATGAACTCGCGACCAGAACTGCGGAACGTGAGACAATGAATGGTCCGCATTCGCGCGCTGACGCTTCATAGACTGGAATCGCCGAACCGTCCTTTGAGCGTCAATTCCCGAAGTATATATTGCAGAAGCTGGCCGGCCCGACGCATTCGTTGCGCGAAGGGGGCATATTTATTGCCGTCCTGGCAGGCAAAGTTTCACCCTTTCCGGACTCTACGGTGCCGTCCGATTGGGGCCCCATTGCTGTGTCACGCGCGTGCATCGCTCTCATACGCGCAACTTGATTCTGATAGATCGGGCTGACATCCGGGTACGAAGCATCAGTGACATAGGACGAGCCATTTTTCTGCGCCTCGATTAACTGCTGACGTACCTGCTCACGCGTCAATCCCTGGGCCTGTGCACTGGCGATCACGCCGATCGTAGCACCCGACAACATAACTGCAACGCAAAACTTACGCATCTTCACGATGATTTCCTCTTGACAAATTGGTGTTCGGAGATGTGTGGCCGCTGTCGACCGGGAGCGCGAATCGCCGGCAAAGGCACGCATCGGCACTGGACACAGCACGGCGCATCGAGATGAAGCTCTCCGCTCGGAATCGCTTCAATATCGACTGCTAAAGGGTATATCGGGCGAAATGTAGTTCAGGTTACGGTACGCTCTGTTAGATGTCGATCGAGCCATCGTGCTGTGCGGATCATGGTGCTTACAAAGGACGGCCGCACCTGTGCTTGCGCATGATTTGGCAGCGCATGAGTTTTCGTGTTTCTGTTTCTCAACGCCGCTGGAGATGTAAGGCGATACCAAGAAACCTACAGCATGCCGACCAGCGCGGCGGCGAAATCATCGGTTCGGTGCGTCGAGCCATCCGGGACAATCATCATCCCACTAGCTGTCGACGCGCGAGGCGGCAATTCGTCGCGCGCTGAGTTATCAGGTGTACGGAGGAACGCAATTGCCAGCCGGATCGGGAAAAGCGCTGGACTGGTTGATACTGGGAATTTTACGCCGATACGTGGGGTAAGCTGGGGAGGGCATCATGTCGAGCTATACAATGCAACTGTCAAAACGAGTCGGCGAGACGCGAATTATGCGAAATCATTAAGCGCAACCGATTTCCGGTTCGCATACGACGCAATATGAGAGCCACAGCGAGTCGGGAAGCGACATCGACGCGTCCTTTGAAGACTACGCTCATTCCGTCAGAGGCGGTCGACATTGGACCGCTGCAATGCGGTCGACCGTGAGATACGGTCCCGGTGTAGGTTCTCACTGTCAGCCGGGGGGGCCGATAACCCGCGATGCGAGAGAAGCGATCCTGACAACATCGGGTCGTTACCAACGCAATGCGCGCGCCCCGACAAGCACGCCGACGAGCGCTGGCAGCGACATGCCCACTAAATACCAAATCGCCCAGAACGGCACGGCCATCTCGGGACAGCGCAGGCAGTAGACAAGTGCAGCGATTGCGCCCGCCAGCAGGCCAACTGCTGCGCCGGCCAACGCGGGACGCGTCGGCGCAAGCCCGCGCATCGCCATCTGCAGTGCGATCAGCGCGGGAATTGAGAGGAGCGCGATGTGCAGCGAGCAGGTCCGCCACGTATGTCCTAGTATCATGGCGCCGCGCAGTCCGGCGGGCGAAAGAGAGAGGGCCGTAATCGCAGCCACCCATACGAGGGCGATGGGCACTCCGAGGGCGGTCCATGCGTGTCCGACTCGGACGCCCGGCCGCGACAGTCGCGCGGTGACGAACACCGCCGCGATAGACATTGATAACGGAAGGGAAAGCTTGGCCCAGAAAAGCGGCATTGAAAGATGCGCTGCTAGCGCCGCAGCGTTCACTCCTCCCGGAACTACGTACAACAACGTTAGAACGGCTGCCGCCACGCTAAAGATGACGCCACTGCCTAGGCGTTTCGCGACGGCGGCCCGAGACGGCGCGCGTGGCCCAAACACCAACATGGAAATGAGGTATTCAGTTTTCATGAGTCTTCCCCTTGATCTTCGCTGCAAGCGCTTTGAGGCCGCGATGAACGCCGATTTTGACTGCCGACTCAGTGAGCCCAGTCGTAGCAGCCGTTTCGGCAATCGACAGACCCAGAAGCTTCGTGTGTTCGATTGGTCGGCGCTGCCGCTCCGGCAGGGTGTCGAGCAACCGTGTCAGATCTCGGCGTGCTTCGAGCGAATCTATTGGGGAAGCACCCGAAACTGGCAAGTCATCGTCGAGCGGCTCGAAGATCTCGCCGCGTCGAAAATTGGCGCGAAAGTGATCGGCAAGTTTATAGCGCACAATCGCACTGATCCAGGCAGTAAGCGGCACGTCAGGGCGAAACGTGTCAAGTCCTTTGTGGACCGCGATTAGTACTTCCTGGATAAGATCTTCGACGTCGGCGTCCTGCTGCCTGAGTTGCTTGCGCAGGCGTGCGCGCAGATGGCGCGCGAGCTCGTCAAGAAACCGGTGGTAGGCATGCTTGTCACCGTTTATGGACGCTTCGAGCAGGGCGGCGAGACGTCGTTCCGCCTTCGCCCCCGCTTCTGCGCGCTGGGCGACCGTTGCTGCCTGGTCTTCGTCGTCGAACGTCGGTAAAGTCATCGTCGCACTGGATTTCATGGCAGGCCACGAGCGTCGGAAATAAGGGCGGTCGTCGGTACCCCGCGTATATGAGCGAGCCGTGGAGCACAGTTCGACGACATCGTCCGCGCGGGCTTGCGAGGATTCGGATGGCGGGGGCGTCGACAGGCGGTGCCACAACACGGACGGACGGACCTTAAATGCGGCACGACAAAACTGTCACGCGAACTTACGCTAAGCATTTGCGGTGAGCGGCGAGAGAAGTGGGTTGGGAGCGCCTTGGTCCGTCCGACCCGGCAGCCGGCGCCGGGTCGATAACGGTATCAAGGATTAGATCGCTTCAACACGGCGGGTAGTTACAGACTTGATCGAAAACTATCTGTGTTTGCCGGCTTTGTGCTGTGTGCGGCCAAACCCTGTGTAGAGCTGTAGGCGCTTCGGAACTTGCAAGCGGTGGCGCTTATCGCACAAAGACGACAATCGGCAGGTCGACATTGTCGCCACCGTTGACGATCGCCGAGCTGTCGCCGACCGCCTGCAATGCCGAAATGGGTTGCGTTAGGACCGGCCGCCGTAAATAGACGTCCAGACCCGGCGCGCGCCCGCTGTAGGGTGGAACGATGGGCCATATTTCGTTGCTATTCACCGACGACGCGATGCTCGTTTTAGGACTAAGCGCCGCCGCGCGCCCGAGCGAGCGCAGTAGTCAATACCGACGCGTTCAGCAATTCGGGCAGTGCCTCCCCGGTCACGCGGGCTGGTCCGTACACAACATCGAGCGGGATCCCGGCGCGTCCAAAGCTCTGTACGTAACGCGCAATAAGCGGGTCGACATGGCTCCAATCGGCGCGCATGCGCACCACGTCATGTGCTTTGAGCGCGAGCTTCACGTCAGCTTGGCTGAGCACGGTCAGTTCGTTCACTTTGCAGGTCAGGCACCAAGTCGCTGTCACATCGACAAAAACCGTCTTGCCCTCGCCAATGAGCGTCTCGATGCGTTTCGGGTCGAAAGGCTGCCAGTCATAGCCGTCGACAGGCCAGCGTGAAGCGCTCGCGCTGGCGCTGCCGTGCGTCGCACCCAGCGGTTGTTGATCGTTGCGTCCGCTGGTGACCGCGATTACACCGACCGCGAGCGCTACGCTCAACGCTTTAGGCCAATGCTGCGCGGCAGCGCGTTGAGGTTGAGCGATTAGTACAAGCACGCCGATCAAAGCCGCTAGCAGCAAGGCAACCGTCTCGGAACTGCGTGTGCCCGCGACGGTCGCCAAAACGACCAGCAGCCACACCAGTGTTCCGAAGAGCATTGCGCCGAGCGCCACGCGAAGCCACCTCATCCACGCACCGGGACGCGGTAACCATGCCGCCGCCGCCGGAAAAAGCGCGAGCGCGATGAATGGCAATGCCATCCCGACGCCCATCGTCGATAGCACAGCGACGATGTCGACCGGGCTACCAGCCAACGCGAAACCAGTCGCTGTGCCGACGAACGGCGCGGAGCAGGGGGTCGCGAGAAGCGTCGAGAAAGCGCCCGACAAAAACGCTTCGGCATACGGGCCGCATGAACTCCTAGCGACAGCGAAATCAGCGAGCGCCGTCGGCAGTCTGAGTGGCAACCAATCGAAGAGGCTTGCGGCAAAAATCGCGGTGATAGTCGCCATCGTGGCGAGAAACCACGGTTGCTGGAATTGAATGCCCCAGCCAATCGTGGCGCCGGCTAGCTTAACCACGGAGAGTACGAGCGCCAAGAGCAAGAACGACGCGATGATGCCGAGCGCAGTCGCGCCGGCCAATCGACGGGTCATGCCGCGCGACTCGCCGCTCGCCTTAATGAGTGAGAACGCCTTCAGCGATAGTACCGGCAGCACGCACGGCATCGCATTCAAGATCAGCCCACCCGCGAGCGCGACAAGAAGTATCGACCACAAGGCGTCGGCTCCGCGATTGGGCCGTGTGGCCGCGACGCCGATGCCAGGGATATCAAATGTAGCAGTGCGCGATCCATCAACAAGTGTGAGTGTCAAGCTGGAGGCGCCGGCGCCAACAGCAGGTGACGGCAGGGAGACGTCGAACGCCGCGTCATGGCCGTCGTGCGAGAGGACGACGCGTGGTCGCGGCGGCAAGCCGCCGCCGGCCCCCTCGACAAAAAGATCTGGCTTTTCGAAAGCCGCTCCTTTGCTGTGCAGAGCCACTGTCAGCCGTTGCACACCTGTGTCCGTCGTGACGCGAGCATCGGCCAGTGACATTTTGGCGGCGGCGAGCGTGCCGGGTAACCTGCGCCGGGCAGCGTTGATAGCGCCGGCCTCTTGCGACGGGAGCGCCGCTTCGCCATCGATCGCACGGGGAAGATCGAGAGTCAGGTCGGCATGTTCCGGAACGCATACGTTGGCGCAGGTCGCATAGTCCAGAGAGAGAGCGAGATGCACAGGCATACGTGCGTCATCCAAGTTCGCGCGACGCAGCCGGATATCGAGCGGCAATAACACGTCTCCGACGATGACCGCATTCTGCAGATCCTCGACGATGAGCCGCGATGGCGCGGGCCAGTGTATGTCCGTGCCAGCGGTTGCCGGTGTCCGGGACCAATCTAGTTTAGGGGCAATGCCCGCGTCGCCGGGCGTGCGCCAGTAGCCGTGCCAGCCGGGCGGATATCGAAATTCAAGTGCCGCCTCGAGGGTGTTGCCCGAGACACGGTCAACCGACGTGACTAACCGGACCTGCGCGCGCTTGTCTCCGATCCACTGGGAAGCAGCCGCATGAGCCGTCATCGACAAAACCGCGACAGCTGCCGCGAGCGCTAAGTGGGTGCACTGGTGTAACAGACGGCGCATAATTCGCTCACCGGATCCCATCGCTCATGCCAACCGGTGTGATCATTGCTTCACGCCGGTTTGCGATTCGTCGACTCTCGCCGCTCCGACAATTTCGCCGTTAGGCGCCTGAAGCAGCACCGCGAGGCGATCGCCGGCAACCGGCGCCGCGTCGAACTGTACGGCTTTGCCGGCCCACATGCCAATCGGCATGAATCCGCGCACGATGTTCGATTCGGTGAGCGTGCGGCCTGCGTTCTCGCCGCGCCCGATGGCCGTCATGCGTCGCGGGTCATAACCGACAAGCAGCACGCGCGCACGACCGCTTCCAGCGCCAATTCCGACCCAGACGCGGTCGCCGTCGTGTTTCGCTGTGACCATTACTGACTTGGGCGCTGCGGCTTTCGCTTGTTCGATTGCTCCGTTAGCTGCCTCACGGTCTGAACCGACGACGCCCGTCTTCCCATCGATGACCATTTCCGGCGTGTATGAGCCATCGCCGAATCGCTGACCATACTGCGCTTGGCGCTCGGTTGCTGCGTCAAGCGAGAACGGGTCCTTCCAGCCCAACTGGTTCCAGTACGTGACATGGAACGCGAGCGGCAGCACGTCGCTGCGCGTATCGCTCAGTTCGGACAGGAAGCGGTCAGCTGGCGGGCAGGACGAGCATCCTTGCGAAGTAAAAAGTTCGACTACGACCGGGCGCGGCTGCGCCGCATATGCCTGCGTAACAAACATCGCGGCTGCGCTCGTAAAAAGCGCTGCGGCAAGGGACCGGATCGGCATGACCACACTCCTTAAAGAAGATAACAATTAGTTCGTTCACCAGCGGCGGCTGGTTACACTGCTGATCGATCTTCACCAAGGGACGGCGCGCAAATGTCGTCTTCGAAGAAACCGTGGTACGTGTATTTTGCAGTCGCCTCTGCTTCAGTCACCGCGATTGCGTGCGCATTTAGCGAGCGCAGCGTGGTGAGCGAACCCAAGCGGTTCGTGACGATATGCCAGTCAAAGGGCGAAACTGGACTCGCTAAGTTGTCCGTGAGGCCGTCGATCGCAGATGATTTGAGCGCGTGCAGCAGTCTCTCGCGCGGAGGAGAGTAAATCGCGAAACCTTCATTCGCGAGCGCTGCGCTGCGGATGCCGACCATTACGCACACGCGGATCTTCGCCTGGCGATCTAGCACATCGGCGCTGCGCGACTGTGCAATTAGCGCGGCTGTCTCATGGTCGACGATCCGACCCGCCCTCAGAAGCGGCCGGCCGTCCGCTGCCCATGCTTCGGGCGGGCAGGCCTTCATTGAAGGATCGAGGGCGTGTGACGGGTTGAGTTCTGCGGGATAGATGCGGCAGACGCGCGGGCGGCTTTCGTAAGCGCCGCACGACATGTCGGCGCGCAAATGCGGACAGGCGCCCGCGAACGCAGCGACGAGCGTGACAGTCACCCGCAAGGGTAGCGCGCCGCTCCGAGCCGCGAACGAGCGTCTGCGCCGATGCTGCGCGAGTGCGTCGTTAGCTGGCGGCTCGCTTGGCCAAGGAATCGCATCGCATAGTATCTGCACCTCGCCCCCGCGAGTTAGCCAGTCGATTGCTTCGTGGACATCAATCGGCAGGCGTAAGTCGTGACAGCATTTGCCGCACATCGTGCAGGCGAAGTGAATAGTCATAGTCGAGACGACCCCATGAACGGTGGAATACAACGTCAGCTAGTTCGCATCCGGAGCGCCATCAGTTACAGCGCGTCAGAAATAATTTGACCTCCCGAAATAATCTGATTGGGTGTGTAACCAACCGTCTGGGCCCGACGAATTGACTGTTACAGAGGCCGCCAACGTATTGTTCATTCGGTTTATCGTCTCTTACACTTCCACGCAAGGAGGATCACATGAAGAAACTTATGACCGCTGTCACCGCAGCTGTTTTGGCCCTAGGCGCGACACTATCGGTTGCGCAAACCAGCGGCGCGATGTCTCATGACTCGATGTCTCGTGATTCGATGTCGAAAGATTCGAAGACCAAGGACGCCATGTCGCACGACAGCATGCGCGACGGTCAATCGTCGCACGACAAGATGGCGCAGAGCGCAAAGGCTAACGATAAAATGAAAAGCGGCGATGCGATGGGGATGGCCCATCCAGAATCAGGCGCGATGGTGCGATAGAAGGTTGGGCGGGGTCGCGCGCGCCACGCTCCGGCGCCGCTCGCCGGCACGTTAGGCGCGCGTGAACTAAGTGCCATGCTCTGAAGCACGGCGCGGGAGGCAAGCCGTGCGACGCAGCGCGGATCCGTTGTTGGTCGGTCATCAGTGGGGCCGGCAGTGCCGTGTCGTAAACCCTTCGCAGATAGCGAGGGGTTCCCTATCGGCTTCTCCGGTGACGACCTCGAAGGCAAGTCTTGCCATCAAACAAAGTTTCGCGCGATCGGTTCGGATTGCCGGATCGGCGTGAGAGCGAGGCGGCATGCCTATAGGTCAGCGGATGCCCGACTTGCAGTTGCTGACTTCGATCCAGACGTTTCATATGATGCCTACGGCCCGCTGCCCATGAGCGACGACATTCGCTTCGGAGGCTCTTTTCGTCCGTGTGCGTTGGCGAGACTCGCGCGCTGACCACTCGGTGACTGGCAATTTGTCACGGATTGTTACGCTTAACGCGCGCACCTTCGTTTGTGTGCCGTTAGTCTGGCTTGGCCTTCTGCGGTATAAGCTGTGCAAGCGCCGGCGCAATGACGCCTTCCAGCAGTGCCTTTTCGGGGCGAACTCGAGCCAAGACACGAACCCCCATCAGAACGCCAAGGAGATTCTGTGCAAGAGCTTCCGCCTCTATCGATTGCGTGATCGTTCCGTTGGCCTGGCCGTTTTTAATGCACCTGAGAAAAAAACTCTCGATACGAGCAAGAACGGCAGCGATGCTCTGCTTAAGCTCTCCATCGTGTGGTGCCGTTTCCATGGCTGAGTTCACAAGCATGCAGCCCTTGTGTTGGCGGTCGTTTAGCGAGCGACTAAGAATTTCCTCGAAAAAACGTTGTATAGCCTCCAACGGAGGAAGCGCCGCACAGCGTTGCAAGCGGCTTCCTATGTTCTCTTTGATGTAGCGATCAAGGGCTGCACGGAAAAGTCCACGCTTGTCGCCATACGCGTTGTACAGACTGGCAGCGGTGAGTCCGGTGGTTTCCGTGAGGACCTTTACCGAGGTCGCCTCATAGCCCAGACTCCAGAAGCACTGAACTGTGGCGTCAAGTAGCGCCTGCTCGTCGAATTCTCGTGGTCTCGCCATTTCCCATCACCTATCAATCATCGCTCACGATGTCCTTGCTTGTTTCGCTTCGATGAGCGATTATAGAATGCGCATTCTAAAATGACTAGACGAGGTAAGAACCGCATCTTGATGCTCGGAGTTCGAAAATGTTTCGGCTGGGAGAGGGTAGTCCGACGAGGTAGACGTGAACAGCAAGGGCCAGCTAGTCAACTATGGCCTGTCTCGTCCTTGCTCTCGCCCGTTTTTAATCGTATTTCGGGTGGGACCGCACCAGGGTCGGACTCGCTCGCCTGACCTTGCTTCGACCTTCCTAAACAATGGCAAACGACGAGGTGTCGCGATTGGCTACGGGTGGAGTAGAGGTGGATGAGCAACGGGCTTCCCGTTCTAGGATGGTCGGGTTCGCGTGGGCAGCACTCACGGTTACGATTTTCGCGGGCTGGTTCGTGGTGACGCGGTTAGGTGTCACGCGGCAGTTACGCATCTGGGATATCGCCGCGCTCCGGTTCGGGGTCGGCAGCATTCTTCTCGCGCCAGCCGTCGCGCGCCGGCGCTCAGGTCTGTCCGTGCGGGCGTGGGGCCAAGGTTTGCTATTTGCAGCGCTGTGGGGCGTGCCTTTCGTGCTACTGGTCGCGCTGGGCCTACAACTCACTTCCGCGACTCAGGCCGCATCGATTGCGCCGACATTGATGCCAGTCTTTGCAGGCGTGTTTGCATCCGTCTTCTTGGGCGAGCGGCAGGGAAGGGGGCGCTGGATCGGCTATGCGGCGATCGTCACAGGCCTTGCCAGCCTAGTGGCTGCCGGTGCAGCAGCGCATGGCCCAACAGACGCCAGAGGGATCACGGTGTTGGCCGCTGCCGCTGTCATGTGGGCCACCTACACGCTGCTGTTTCGTCGCAGCGCGTTGACACCGATCCAGTCCGCTGCGCTCATCTGCATCTGGTCCACAGCACTTTATCTGCCCACTTATCTATTTCTCGGTCTCAGCCGCTTCAACTGTGCTTCACGAGGCGAGATCGCCCTACAGGCTGTCTATCAAGGCGTGCTGATGAGCGGCGTTGCACTTATCGCTTTCAACCGCGCTGTTTCTCTGCTAGGCACTGCGGCGGCAACCGCTGTCATTGCGCTACTGCCGGCTGTTGCGTCGATGCTTGCGATACCCGTCCTCGGGGAAACGCCGTCGCTGGCCGAAGGTCTGTCGATCCTCGTCATCGTGCTCGGCGTACTAGTCGCGTCCAATCGTCCATCCTTACGCAGTTCGTCAAACGTTCCGCAACCATAGAGATGCCTTTATGATTCGTTTTTACTTTCACCCAACGCCGAACCCGGCCAAGATTGCTCTTTTCCTCGAAGAAGCTGGTCTTCCGTACGAGACAATTCCGGTGGATACGAGCCGAGGCGAGCAGCACGCGCCGGCTTTTCGCTCGGTCAACCCCAACGGTAAGGTACCGGCCATCGTCGACACGGAGGGGCCGGGCGGCCGGGAGGCGCGCGTCTTCGACTCGACGGCGATTCTTCTCTACTTGGCGGAGAAGAGCGGCAAGTTCCTTGGCGCACAGGAGGACAGGACAGAACTGCTTTCATGGCTCCTGTTCATCGCGTCCGGCCTTGGACCGTTCTCTGGCCAGGCGGTGCACTTCCAGTTTGCAGCGCCGGAAGGGCTGGATTACGCAGTGAACCGCTATCGACGGGAGGCTCAGCGCCATTATCAGGTCTTGAACGATCACCTTGAGGGCCGAGCATATATCGTCGGCGAAACGTACACAATTGCTGACATTTCTGCATGGGGTTGGCTTGATCGTGCCTCGCGCGTGATGAAAGGATCCGATGATCCGTTGGGCGCATTCCCGAACCTCAAACGGCTCTTCAACACAGTGGACTCCCGACCGGCGGCGGCTCGCGCGAGGGCAGTCGGAAAAGACCACGCGTTCAAACAGGTAAACGACGAAGAAACAAAACGCGCACTGTTTCCGTCAAACTATCCCCCGAGCCCCTGAGAGGTGGCAAGCGAACGCGAAGATCGGTGTCTACGACCAGTATGCCAAGCGGAGCTTGGGACTTGCAGCGGATGCAGCGTTAGCACCCGTGCGAGCATTTGTCTATCACTCAACAGGCGGATGAGCTACAGGCCTACCGTTTGACCGCAACTCTTGTGGATCGCTTCGCGTGCATTCGTCAATTTGCTGGCCTCTGTCGACTAGATTCATAGAGTTCGTTAAGTTCGGCACCATCTTTTCGGAGAAGAGTCCCCAAGAGGTGCCGTTTTCTCCGGCGGTTCTGGCAGAGGGGTATATAGCAACCGAGGTCGCTGTTTCGCAGGGCTATCGGCATCACGGACGGGAATCAAAGGCCACTGCGGTCCGAAAGCCTTTTCGTCCTGACTAAGGCGAGGTTCCACTTGCACGATCAGCCAAGCGCGTGGCGTGAAAATTTGGCCTTTATTGAGACTTACGTAAGTCATGACATCTATATGAACGCATCCCTTTTGCGCTAGTTTTTGTGTGTTTTGACGTCGG
>NZ_JALQDN010000101.1:0-22570 GCF_023631205.1 Caballeronia sp. NCF2
GTGCTCATACTGCCATACCCTCTGATGGCGATCATTTGCATTCACGCATCGAAGGTGGGACGAGGCCATTCCACTATGTCCGGCCTGTTTGCGCAGGTCTCTGTCCAGTTCCTTCTGATTGGAATGCTCCGAAGGTAAGCTCCACTCTATAAGACCAACGAGTCCGAGCAATTGGACCGCAATGTGATCTGCTTCCGTAGGTCCGCTTCGCACCCCCCAATGTGTCGCGAATTCGAGCAGTGAGGGCAGCGCACTCGGATGCGGCCAAGCAACTAGTTTGGCGTTAGACACGGGAGCACCTGGAAAAGACGACTACGGCACCATGCCGAGCATTCGTTTTAGCCTACCTGACGGAAGTGACGCGCGGCAAAGATTCGCATGTCCAGAATGCGCGCCTTCGCCGTCCTACGGTTCGAGCAACGCAAAAGCCCAGCATCCCGCCCCGATCTTGCTGTTCTGAAGCGACAGGTTCCGGACGTACGATTCCGGAAATCAGTGTGGGAGTCACCGTGCGTACCGCCGAGGGCAGCGCGCGACACCATGTACACCGAAGGGCGTCATTAATGGACCGGGTAAGGACTAATTGCTAAGAACCGTACGACCACTGGCAGGTTCGTTCGCTCAGGTGATGGCTCACGTCTGGCTTCTTCTCGTCAGGTCATAGTTTGCCGAACGCTTTCGTAGCGTCTGACGACGACAAACCTCGCGATTCATCAGTCCATTGCCATCGCGTCTGGCGGCGGGAGGCACTGCACTCTCACGCTGTCGCGCATGTTCGGCGAACGAAAAAAAAGCCGACGCGGGTGCGTCGGCAAAAGAGCTCCATGAGGAGCCCCTGAGAGGCGATTATCTCGAGCGGGTCGCGTCGACGATAAACTTCGTGAAGTGGCGTCCGGAGCGAGATGATCTACGAGGCGGCGAAACCTGACCGCTATTCCCAGTTGAGAAGTAGCTTGCATAGAACATCGACTGTTGTTCTAGGGGTCCTGCGCTCGACCTCAAGAAACGTGTCGCTATGCGAGTTGCCCACCGCCCAGGGCAGCGTCGCGGTCGTAGAAGCGACCCACTGCCCGTTCGTTGATATAGAGATCCGTCCGAGCGGGTCAATCCAGGAGCGAAAGAGCGCTCCTTCAATTGCCAAGCACGAACAGCATGGCAAATCAGAACGTATGGCGAATACCGAACATAAGAGCGCTTTGCTCGTTGCTTGTGGATGGTACGGCAAACGCCATTGCGGCGACCGCTGTCTTTCCGGTTGAATCAATGCCTGCCGCCTTTTGATGCAGACCAACAATGTATAGATCGGTGCGCTTCGAAAGGAGGTAATCAGCTCCGATAATCCATTGCTGGTAGCTTGCCCCTGTCTGTCCCGCGTAGGAGCTCGATCGTGTGTACGCGTAGGAGACGCCCATCAGAAACGAGGGCGTGTACTGGTACTTGAGATTCAACTCACCCGTGTTGAAACGAGGCGAAGTACCTGCGACACCTCGGGCGGGCGGCGCCCCGTTAATTCGTGTGCCACCGACATCGTTCAATTGCGTGCTGGTGAAGAGCGCCCCCACCGTCGCACGTTCGATCTGATAGGAGACGCCTGCGCCCAACACGCGTTGTGATGCTGCAGAGGCGTAGCCGCTAAAGACCGGGCTTGTAACATTCAACCCGTTTGTTGAAGCCGGCGTATTACTGTTGCCGTTCCCGCCGAAAAGCGAATAGTTCGGATTCTTGGCGAACAGATATGCTGCGGCGAAGGCAAAGGGTCCATTGTTGTAAGTCAGGCCTAGCGAGATGATCTCGTTCTGCGTCACCGAACCAGGAACACCGCCTAGACTGTAGGTGCCTCCAAAACGCAAACCGGCATAATTCACGCTTGTGAACTTGAGTGCATTGTTGGCGCGTTGCGTTCCGTCGACATCGTCAAGGCCGCCTGGATGGTAGCCGAAGCCTGATCCACGTCCTCCCCAGTCGGAGGCAGCCTCAAATGGACCCAGAAACTGGGAAAGTGTCGGGTACTGGCGCCCCAGTGCGACGGTACCAAAGTTGCCGCTGAGCCCGACGAAAGCCTGCCGACCGAATATTAGGCCGCCGTTTCCCAACGTCCCGTTCGCTATGTTAAAGCCGTTCTCGAGCGTGAAGATCGCTTTCAGGCCGCCTCCCAGATCCTCTGCTCCTATCAGACCAAAGCGGTTCGCACTCTGATTTCCCCCGATAAGCTCCCGTGAAGGGTGGCCGCCAGCGTTGCTGTTGAACCGGAACCCTGCATCCACAATTCCGTACAGCGTCACACTGCTTTGTGCATATGCCGTACCGGCGCAAGCGCTAGCGGCAAGCGCCGCAAATAATGTTCTTTTCATTTAGAAAGTCCAGAAATTCATTGCCAAAAAATCGAACGTCCAGCACCTTCGTATTACTAATGATGTAGACGTGCTTAATCCTTGCACGGCAAGCGCCACGCAACTGCAGTAAAGTCAGATATCTGGATTGATGCGGCAGCGCCCGGCGCAGCTGAGTTAATCAATACTTAGGCGTGCGCGGACGTCGCAGGCGAAAGAAATCTAGCGCGCAAGGCGCCAAACGCAAGAACGACGAGGCAGGCGGCCGGCACATACATCGCACCGCCTGCGCCGCCAACGTGTTTCGCGACCCACGGCATGACGTTTTGCGCCAGGAAACCGCCAATATTTCCGAAGCTGCTGATGGCGGCAAGGCTTGCGGCTGCCTGCGCGCCCTTGAAGTAGCGTGGCGGGATTGACCAGAAGCACGGAAGAATGAGCGAAACGCAAGGCGTGCCGATTGCAAGCGCCGCGAAGCGAAGAAGCACGTTTTCCGCGCTGACGCTGACGAGGAAACACACCACCCCAATGAGGGAAATGAGCGCCATGCCGATCAGGACATCATGCTGATTTCGTAACCGGCGCGGCACGATTACCAGCATGACCGCTGCGATGCCCCACGGTACCGCATTCAGAATGCCGTTCGTCGTGCCTGAGACGCCGAAGCCCTTGATCACAGTGGGCAGCCAGTAGATGACACCATACAGTGCGGTCAAGATAAGCATATAGGCGAGCGAGAAGAGCAGTGTCCGCGGATCGACTAACACCCCCCAGATGCTAGCGTGACCAACCCCGGGTACACGTTCGCGCTCAATTGCAGCGCTCAGCTGAGCCCTCTCTTGTGGACCAAGGAACGCGGCTGTTTGTGGGTTGTCGGGCAGGTAACGTAACGTGAGGATCGTTACCACAAGGGCTGGGACGCCAGTCGCGACAAAGACCCATTGCCAGCCTGCGAGTCCCCATGCACCGTTGAGATCAAGAAACAGGCCGCCAAGCAACGAGCCCAGCATATTGCCAAAGGCGCTGCCCAGAGTCAGCACGCCGAGGGCACGGACTTGATAGCTTTTTGGAAACCACAACGTCAGGTAGTAGATTAAACCAGGGTATAAGCCCGCTTCCGCAGCGCCAAGAAGGAAGCGCAGTGCCGTGAACATTGATCCCGACGTCACAAAGCCCAGGAAAATGGTCAACAGACCCCATGTCAGCACAATGCGTGCAAACCACATGCGCGCACCGAAGCGATGGACGGCCATGACGCTAGGAAGCTCAAATACCAGGTATCCGATGAAGAACAACGACGACGCAAGTCCGTACGCGGTCTCGCTCATACCCAGCGCGTGGACCATTTGCAGTTTAGCGAAGCCAACGTTTTGACGATCGATTACGGCGACGAGATACATCAGTGTAACGAGCGGCATCAGCCGCCAGAACAACCGTTTGAGCAGCGCGCTATCGGCGGCCGATTGAGGGGGGGGCATGCTCGTCTCCAAATTTCGTGTTAATGGCACGGTCGTTATTTTGTTCTTTTTAAAGAAACCGTGTTCTCTTTAACGAAACGATATTGACTGCTGTCGGCGTTGTCAAGTGGAGTAATTGCTAGCCGCTGACGACGCACCGAAGTTATCGGGGCGTGCATGGGCAGTGCCCTAAAGGTCTAAACGCTACCTTGACGCGACTCACCAACCATCGGCATCGTCGGATCGTGCCCGGCGCGCGACGTCGACGCAACCTACGCACACTGGTTCGAGCAATTGGGCGCCCCTGCAGTGCTCGTCAGACCGGAGTTCTATGTATTCGGCAGCGGCGACGCGCCAGCGCTCCTCAGCGACCTCATGGCCACCTGGAAGCGCGACGTGTCGGCCCGCACCGTGGAGGCCGCGTGAAGCCGATGGCGGCCCCCCCGCATGCCGTGCTCGAGCTGTCCGGCGAGCGTGTCCGGCGGCTGGTTGCCGGCGACCTTGCCGGCCTCGCTGGACGGACTGATCTAAGTGCATTCGACGGGTCCGCTACTGGGCAAAACCGAGCTGATGGTTTCTTCAAACAGACGCTGCACGTGCTCGACATCGACACCCGTATCGTGTGCTTCGCGCAATGCAGCGACATGCGGTGCGTCGGCCTGTTCCAGCGCGTGCACGCGCAGTTGCAAACGGAGCCGCTGCGCGAGCTAAGCACTTACAGCTATGTGAGTGAAGCGTTGTGGCGGTGCTGCGACGACTGGCGTCTGCCGGCACTTTCAGTCCACGGCTGTCAGCAAGGAAGTCGCGCAGCTTTGATTCAACGGAAGGGCTGCGCGTTCGCTGCGGAGCCGCGCCGTGCGAGGCGTGCTGGCCATCGACTCCCTGACCTCGCCGCGGCCCGCAAGGCAGGCGTCTTGCGCACCGGCGGTTCCACACGCACCGGCGCGGCGATTCTTTGGAGACGTATCTCAGGTATCGGTCGGGGTATTTCAAAGGCAGCAATGGCGGGCCGGTTACGAGCGAATCCACGCGCGACCCCAGGAGTTGAGCGTCCGTTCGCACTGAGGCCACACGCCGGGTTCCGCATCGGCCTCCACCCGCAACAGCTCGGCTGAGAACTCGAGACAGTTGCCGTCCGGATCGTTGACCATAAAGAACAGGTTGTTGCCGGGGCCATGCCGGCCAGGCCCAAAGAAAATCGGGACTTCAGCCGCTGCGAAGCGGTCGCCCCAGTCACGGATGTCGTTCCAGTCGTTCGTCTCGTAGCAATGGTGATCCCATTCGTTCCTGCTGCCACGGAAAAACGCGAGCGTGTGGTGCTCGTCATCCGAGCGCAGGAAGACGACCGTCACGTTGCCTTCGGCATCGACCACTTCATCGGAAATCGTAAAGCCGATCCTATCGACGAAGAAACGCGTCACACGCTCGAGCTCAGTAGTCTGAAAGACGGTGTGCTGGAGACGTGCGGGCCCGCCCTGCCCTTCGGTGCGAGCCCCTACGCCGAACACAAAGCGCCGGCCTTGTGGATCGCTGAAGACGATGGCGCCGCCTGAGAACAACGGGTCGTCGATCGGCTCGAACGCCACGGCGCTCGCAGTCAAACGTTCTGCCAGTCGACCGAGCGCCAGCGTGTCCAAAACGGAATACGCGTAGTAGGGCGCGGTATTGCCTCGTTGCGGACTGACGATGATCGCGCGCGACGGGCCGGTCATCACCACACCCTCCGACTTGGCAAACGGAACGGCCGTCAGGGCCAGCATCCGTCCGTAGAATTTCACCAGCTTGTCCGGATTTGCGCTGACAATGCGCAGATGATGCAGACTTGCGGGCGTAGTTTGCTGAAGACTGTTCATACAGATTACTCCGGATTAGGCTTGCGCCATGGAAGCTGTGCGCGCATTTTCGACGCGGTGTGTCCGTGATCCAGACGCGCGAACGGCCATGCCCGGCGTTGCTGCACATTGATCGGCGGACGCGATTGCCGTCTCTGTGTGAGACATGTGGGGCAACGCAGCGCGACGATCTGGCCATTCACGACTGCGCCCGGCCATTCACCTCGCAGATCCGCGCGTGGGGCGCCATCAACGAATCGACTCTGCGGTATTCACGGCGACGGCCGAGCCCGGCACCAGAACCCTTTCACGCTCGGCAGCGGATGTCCTCACCGCCATTGCACGGGACGGGAAAGCGCCTATGCGCGGAAACTCTGGCCCCCAGCCGAATCGGGGCCGCCGTGGCCGACGAAATGCGACGCTCTGCAGCACGGCGGCGTCGAGGTCGAACGACCGGGCCGTTCGGAAGGAGCCGATAGTTTCGGCGCGCATTCGAGCGTTCTCCTTCCCACTTTATTCTTCCGATCAGGGGCGTTCATCGGCAATCGTGTTGCGCAACACACCGATCTTCGAAATTTCAACTTCGACGATGTCGCCAGGCTTCATCCACAGCGGCGGCTCGCGGAACGCGCCGACACCGCCCGTCGTTCCCGTGATGATTACGTCGCCGGGACGAAGCACCGTGAACGTGCTGCAATATTCGATCAAGGTCGGGATATCGAAGATCAGATCGTCCAGCGGCGCCTGCTGCACGACTTCGCCGTTCAGACGCGTCACGAGCGAGAGCTGGGATGGATCACCGACGTCATCGGCCGTGACGAGCCAAGGCCCGAAACTTCCCGTAGACGGGAAATTCTTCCCGGGTGTGAACTGGATCGTATGGCGCTGCCAATCGCGCACGCTGCCGTCGTTGTAGCAGGCATAGCCCGCAACGTAGTCGAACGCGTTGGCGGCTTTCACGTGACGCGCCGTGCGCCCGATCACGACGGCCAGCTCGCCTTCGAAGTCCAGCTTGTGCGAAGCCAGCGGACGGACGATGGGTGCATCGTGAGCAGTCTGCGAATCGGCAAAGCGTGTGAAGAACATGGGCTTCGTTGGAATATCGCGGCCCGTTTCCTTCACGTGCGTCATGTAGTTGATGCCCACACAAAGAATTTTGTCGGGGTCGGGCACGACGGGACGCAGTTCGACCTCCCTCCACGGCAAGATAACCTGCATCTCGCGCACAACCGCTTCGATCGCACTCAGGCTGTTGCGCGCGAGCGCTTCTTTCAGCGACGATCCGACATCCGAAGCGAACGGCGCGAGGTCGATGACTCCCTCATCGAGCGCGACGCCAAATGAATTCATATCTGCGTGACGGATGCTCACGAGTTTCATCTCAATCTCCTATCAGATCCGGGAAGGCCGTGAGCAAATGACGACAGCCATGCGAAAATAAGCGACAGGCACGTCGCGTGCGGCACGTTGGCCTATCCGTGCCACGGATTCACTCGGCTGCATCACACACATTGCCGAAACTTTCGAATTGCAGCCGACCAGCGCGCTTAAGCTCACTCTGGCATTCAATCTACGCCGCCAACAAAAAGGCGGGCGGAAATACGGTTTCCAGTTCCAATCAAGGCATGACCGGACGATTCAGGCTCCCCAGACAGCCGTCCACATTCCGTATTTTTTGCCGGAGCGTATTTGCGTCAAACCACAGCATCGGCGCTCAGATGCTTGTCGGCTCAAGGGACACCGCATGCAGCAATGTGCCGCAATAAAAGATCAGCGGATCGCCTTCGTTGTGGGATAGCCGAAGCACTCGACCCACGATAATGGTGTGGTCGCCTGCCTCGTGGCGTGCATACACTTCGCATTCGAAGCGCGCATGGTAATCCCGCAACAGTGGAAGACCATGCAGGCCCGTTTCGAGCGGGACATTCGCAAATCGATCGATGTCCCTCGCAGAAAACTGATGACACAGTTCGCCCTGACCGGCTTCGAGCACATGAACCGCGAAATGAGTCGCGACGCACATTGCCGGATAGTTGCGGGAATTGTTTGCGATCGACCACTGGACCAGCGGTGGATCCAAGGACAAGGAAGTGAAGCTGTTACATGTAATGCCGATCGGCGCCGCCCCGTTGCGGCCAGCAGTCACAACAGTTACACCGGTCGTGAAGCGGCCGAGGGCACGGCGAAAATCCCGGGAATCGAAAGGAGCTTGGGTCATGATATTCGCATTAGGTCCATCCAGGCCATCCGCTTCAATCTGGATGACCTGGGCGTGAAGAAAGAAGGCCGACATATGATTGCCTGCCAGACGAATTGCCTCATTTCCTGTTTGCAACGTCGAATACGCCGTAGACACGGGCATTCACGTGCCTCAACGCGGAATTGCGGCAGGCGACAGCGCCCCTCTTTCGAATAAGCCACGCCAGGCAGGCAAGCAAGCCGCTTTATCGCTATTTATAGAGTACCTAAGCCATCTAAACCAGACGTCAGAAATGGAAACCGAATGCCTGACCGGTCCACAAACCCTACCTCGATGATCTATTGCGGGTAGATTTCCCGGGGAAGGAGTCTATTCTTATTTCTCGCAAAACCGCTTATCCACCGCGCACGCATGCGAGGAAGCGATCATTTTCAGTCGGCCTGCACAGGCGCAACATCGTGCTCCGCGCTCAGTCAGAACACGAACCGCTCCGGAGCGCGCGCTCACGTTCGATGACATACATTTGGGGACGCAGGATCTCCCGTTCATCGTCAAGCCTCGACTGCGGCACGGCTCGCCCCCCGCTGGGGAACGACGCGAGCAACGCCTCCGCACGATCTCGAACAGCCGGCTTGAATTCGGGGTGCGACAGGATGTACATGACGTTATTGCGTATCCCGTGAAGCACCCATTCGCCAGCTTCCAGGGAATCCATGCATGGACCGTCGCTTGCCGGGTCAGGGCATCGCTCGCTCAGGCCGTCCGGAAATGCGCGCTCCTCCGACCCAGGCGCGACGCCACTCACCGACAGGTGTTCAGGGCGGTTGCGATCGGAGTGGCGGATATTGCTGTTCACGCCGCCCGGGCAATAAACCGACGCGCTGACGTTGGTGTCGCAGAGTTCGGCTCGCAGGCCTTCCATCATCCCGACCACGGCAAATTTCGTTGCTGAATAAACGCTCCCTTTTGCAACAACGAGCCCGCCCATGGATGACGTGCTAACGACGTGGCCGCCTTCGCCATGGGCAAGGATCAAAGGGAGAAAAGCCCGAATCCCGTTGAAAACGCCGTCGATATTCACGCTCGTCACCCAGTCCCAGTCATCGAATGTGGCATCGACCAAACCGGTTATCATTCCCACGGCAGCATTGTTGACCAGGACGTGAACCTTACCGAACCGGCGAACAGTCTCCTCGGCGGCCCGTGCCATGCCGGGTCGATCGGTCACGTCGACATTGATGGCATGCACGTTGTCTTCCTTACCGCGGAAAAAGCCCATTGCCCGGTCCAGGTGTGACTGCGTCCGGTAGGAAAATGCGACTTTCATACCCGCGTTGACGAACGCCCGCGCAATGCCCAGACCGATCCCACTGCTGCCGCCGGTGATAAACGCGACCTTGCCATCGACTTCCCGCATCGAAGTCAGCACTTGAACCATCCTGACTCTCCTGTGTCCTGTGCC
The DNA here is from genome assembly GCF_023631205.1 of Caballeronia sp. NCF2. Classification (NCBI taxonomy): domain Bacteria; kingdom Pseudomonadati; phylum Pseudomonadota; class Betaproteobacteria; order Burkholderiales; family Burkholderiaceae; genus Caballeronia; species Caballeronia sp. NCF2. The sequence goes on from NZ_JALQDN010000101.1 coordinate 9,282, forward strand.
CCACCTTCCAGACGTGGCGCCAAGCCCGGCGGCTAGATCCCGCCATCGACGACCATGTTGATTCCCGTGATGAAATCCGCGCGTGCGCTAGCAAGGAAGCAAACCGCTGCAGCGATGTCCTCGGGGCGGCCCACACGGCCCGTACTCTGGCGAAAAACGCCAAGGGCGAGCTCGCGTTCGTGCGCGGACCACGCTTCGCCAAAACCTGCGCTGCGGGCGATATTGACAAGTTCCGCGTCAGAACCGGGCGTGTGGATGATACCGACGCTGATCGCATTCGACGTCACGCCGGTGCCGGCCATGCCGCGCGAAAGAGAACGGGAAAGGTTGATTTCCGCTGCCTTGGCCGCCTGATAATCCGGGAAGTTGGGCGGTTGGTGCAGCGCGATGGCGCTGGCGATCTGGATGATGCGCCCCCAACCACGTTCGACCATGACCGGCGCCAACGCGTTGATCAGCGTGACGGTCGAGACGACGTTTTGCTTGTAGGTTTCGATCCAGTTTGAACCCTTGTTGCCGAGCCAACCTAGCTGGGCCCATCCCTCATGCCGTCCCCCGGCATTATTCACGAGGATGTCCACACCACCGAGTGCACGAACATCGTCCGCGACGCACTGAGCCTGCGCCTCGTTCATCAGATCGCCGAGTACTTCGAAGGCGGTGCCGCCCGCAGACCGAATCTCCATCGCGGTCTGACGCGTGCGTGCCGCATCCCGGCCATGAACGATGATTTCCGCACCTTCCTTTGCCAGCTCGAGTGCTACGCTTCTCCCGATGCCTGAACTGCTTCCAGTGACAAGGCAGCGCTTGCCTTGAAGGTCGAGTTGCATAGAAATCCTCTTGGCCTTGTAAGGCCTTTGTTGTCTAGAAATTAAAAATTGTCTGGTTCTTTTCAGGCAGCACGCGATGTCCGCTTGGCCTTGTCAACGCCAGGGACAGCCGCGGCGAACGCGGCCAACGGGGGAAGGCCCATGAGCTGGCGTCCACTGATTTCCGATGCGGGATCCAGTCGCGTAGAACCGTGAGTCAAAGCGACGCGTATGTCGCGTACATAGCGTTGAATCGGATTTTTCAAGCTCACCGTGAATGAACCAAGGGCAATCTGGATCATGTCGACCGCCGCTCCACACACATTCCCTGCGTGCACCAAATCCATCATGATCTCGGCTTCTTCGGCCGGCATGAAGGCGGAGGAAGCCATCGCCTTGCGGTCAATATAATCAGCGCGGGAGAAGATCAGCGCCTCGGCAGCATTGATCATCGCTTTTGTCTTGCCGGCGACAACCTGGATGGAGGGCGTCGCGGCCAATGTGTCATAGGGCAGATTGAACGGCTTTTTGGAAGCACACTGCTCTACAAAACACTCGTAAGCACCACGTGCCATCCCGAGCGTGATCGACATCGTCTCCATCGCGACAATCAGCATGAGGCCGAGTCCATCGAGCTGATAACCCAGCCCCGTGAAACGGTTGCGTAGATTGTCCAGATTGGTCGGCAAATTCGCGAGGTCAGCGAAACGGTGTTCCGGTACGAACACATCTTCTTTCACTACGATACTATTGCTGGACGAGCCGCAAAGGCCCATCACCTGCCAATCGTCCACGATCTCATACTGGCCGCGCTCCAGAAGGATCATGCCTCGAAGGTCGCCGACCTGAGCTCCCACGACCACGAACGCAGCATGCTTGCAGCCACTTGCAAACCCCCATTTCCCGCCGCCCTCAACGACATAGCCGCCCTCGACACGGCGAGCGCGCTGAATCCGATCCGAGAAAAGAGAAGCACTGGCGACCACCGGGCCTTGCCAGTCGCGCGCGTGCGGATAGACCTCCTCGACGGTACGGTCCGGGAAAGTCAGCATGACGCGCGCGAAACCGGACGCAATCATGGAAATCCAGCCCGCAGAGCCATCACCTCGTGCAATCTCCGAAATGATTTCCGCAAGATCGCGCGCGCCCAGTGCATAGCCGCCAAACTTTTCCGGCAAGGACACCTTGAATGCGCCAGTTTTATCCAACGCTTCGAGCGTAGACGGCGGCAGACACCCCAATTTCTCGCCTTCAGGTGCGTTTTCGCGAATGAGTGGCACCAGGCTACGGATAGCATCTCGAATCTTCCGTCCCTGCGGCGAGGAAAATGTTGACTCATGTATGGATGTATTATCGACTTTCTGCATCACAGCCTCACCTGAATAATTTGACTGTCACTCGACAGTTAATATCATTTCGCCCTACAGGGAATCGAGAAACAAGACGGCTTAATCTCTTTCACCATATTTCCGCCGCACCCAGCGGAAGTATTTCCCGTATTTCGTCAAGACTACGGATCTCGCCGTCTGTTACCTTGAAAACTCCGGCCATATAGAACGTCCCGCAATCAGGTCGATCCAGATGCGGCGCAGGATGAAAGTCGACAAGAACGAAGCTGACGACAATGCCCAACCGACGATCCACGACGGGGAAGCGCCGGTTCCGCGCGATTGGCCGCGCCGGCCGTGTCGCGTAGACGCAGCTTGCAGGCGTATGCACCGCAGCATCGGCGGACAACAGAATCGAAAGGTTGTTGGTGATCTTCTTGCCGTTGTCGTATCGATCGCAACGATAGGCGAACCGTGCCAGGCTCCCGTCACTTTCCTGCAACGCCGACCAGTAGCTGTCCGCCACCGACTCCAATTGATCGCGCTCAGTGGCGCGGTGTGGAGGAACGGGCGCCTCGTACAGCACGTCGGGCTTGAGCAGTTGCACGGCGTCCGCGAAATGCCCCGCGCAAGCGGTGCTGATGATCTCCTCGACCTCGGAGATGCGACCGGCACTGACCTTCAGACGAAGCGCGTACGGCCTTATCTGCCCCCCCGCCTCCGCCGCGCCGAACGCGACCACCTGCGACTGCAAGGGATCGTCAAACAGCTGCAGTGACGGAAAGTCGTCAATCAGCGTGATGGGGCCAGAATCCGCTATCCGGTTATTTTCTGAGTAGCGGGCCAACCGGCATGCTTCGTCGCCCCGCGGCCCCAGGCGGTCGTGCAGATATTGAAGCGCCGCCGCCCTGAGCGGTCGCGAACTTCCGCTCTCCAAATCGATCGAGTGCAAGATCCCTCCCCCCTTTGACTGCTTCTCGTTGCCGCCAGAATGGGGGAGTCGGGTAGCGAAAACCAGACGACGGATAGCCTCCCTGGTTCGACGTTCGTTGATTCGCCGTCTAGTTTAAAGATACCGCGGGGATATCTTTATGCCAGGCGTGCATTTCCGAGCGTCACTAAATGGAGGAGCGTTAGCATGACAAAAGCCTTTCCCCCGGTCATGACCGAAGGGATGGATGAGCCTTGTCGCTTTGAGGGCGAAGTTTACGACCTTGAAATCGTGGAGGGCGCCATCCCGCCCGACCTCGACGGTCTCATGGTGCAGGCCGTGCCAGATCAGGTCTTCCCGCCGGTAGTCGAGAACCTACATCCGATGACGGCCGCCGCAGGCGGCGACGGTACCGTCCGCGCGTTCCGATTCAAGGATGGACACGTCGACTATCGCACCCGCTTTGTTCGTACCGAGCGCTTCTTGCTGGAACGCAAGGCGAGGCGGTCGTTGTTCGGCAACTATCGCGACCCGTTTTCGGACGATCCTTCGGTGGAAGGCAAAAGCCGGACCACAGCCAACACCGCCTTGTTCTTCCACGCCGGCAAGCTTTTTGCCGCGAAGGAAGACGGCTTGCCACACGAAATCGATCCCGTCACCCTCGACACGCGAGGCGTGTGCACCGCGGGCGGCTCCATTACCAGCCGGACGTTCACCGCCCATCCCAAGATCGATCCGCAAACCGGCGAACTGATTGGATACGGGTATGCCGCAAGAGGCGAAACTACCCGCGACATCGCATATTACGTTCTCCGCAAGGATGGCAGCGTCGAACACGAAGCATGGTTCGAAGCCCCCGTCGCAGCGATGATTCACGATTGTGCCATTACGCTAAATTACACGGTCCTGCCCATCATGCCCGTGACGAGCGACCTTGGGCGTTTGAAGGAAGGGGGGCCTCATTTTGTCTACGAGCCCGATATGCCCCAGATCTTTGGCGTTCTTCCGAGACGCGGCTCCGCAAGCGATGTGCGCTGGTTTCGCGCTCCGCCGGGTTTCACCGGCCATACCGTCAACGCCTTCGAGGAAGATGGACGGATCATTTTCGACGTGCTCGAGGCGGACGGCAATGGCTTCGCGCCGGTGATTTCGGACCGGCAAGGCAATACCGCGCCCCCTGGAAGTGCCGGCACCTCGATCGTGCGGTGGGAGATTGACTATCACGCTTCGACCGAAGAACTGGGACACGGGACCGTGCTCGCGAGCGTCAATGGGGAAGGCCCGCACATTGACCCCCGATGGGAAATGAAGCGACAGCGCCACGTCTTCGTGCCAACGCTGGATCGCAGCAAGCTCACGACTGACAAAAACGGTCGACCGATGCCCGTGATGTTCAATCAGTTGAGCCGTTTCGACCTCGAAACCGGGACACGCGAATCCTATTATCCGGGCCCCGCAGCCACGTTCCAGGATCCAGTCTTCGTGCCTCGGTCTGCCGACGCCGCCGAAGGGGATGGATTCCTGATCGCCATCGTGAATTACCCCCTCGAGCGGCGAAGTGAACTGGTGGTGCTGAACAGCCTGTCACTCGAGGCAGGCCCCATAGCCCGGATCAAACTACCGCTTCGCATGCGACTTGGTATCCACTCGGCGTGGATCGATGGTGCGTCTGTACCTGCCTGGTCCTGAGAAAACATTTAAACCCTCATGAAAGGAATCGAAACTGTGCAAACCACCACAACGCTTGATCGCGACGCGGCCTGTCAGCTGGTGCTGAAAGTCATGGAGCTGCTGCTCGACCCCGACATGTCGGAGCAGGCGCGCCGCTATCTGACGGAAAGCTACATCCAGCACAACCCCAACATCCCGTCTGGCGCGGACGCGATCATCCAATTTACCCGCTCGGAAGAAGCGGAACGTGCTCGCAAGTCCATGCGGCCCGCTACCGAGCCCCCGATGTTCGTCGTCGAAGGCGATCGCATCGTGATGGTGCTGCCTCGCGACCTTCCCGATCCGTCGAACCCGTCCCAAACCTACCGCACCTATTGGTTCGATATGTGGCGCATTGAAGATGGGAAACTGGCCGAGCATTGGGACGGCGCGCTGAAGGAATAGCGCCCGGCCGAGCAGTAGCTTCGCATCACTTTCAAAGAATGGCCTTGAGGCCCGAAGGAGGAGACAAATGACCGGTCCTAATCGGTTGCAAGTTACGGTCGCTGCTGTGCTATGTATGGCACTGGACATGTCAGCAATCTTCATGGGCTCGTTTCCCGTGTTTTTGGGGCCGGTTTCTCGAGAGATGGGCTGGGGGCACGCTGTTTTTTCGCAGGTGATCACGATCTCCTCCGTTTGCGCGGCGCTTCTGATGCCGTTTGCCGGCCGTCTCATCGATCGGATTGGCGTCCGCTGGCCTGTGGCGATCGGCTTGACGTTGATCGGACTCAGCATGGTGCTGCTGTCGTTCATGCGGGGAACCGATACTTTCTTCTGGACTGCCGCGCTCAGCCTGGGGATGGGTGCTTCGTTGGCCGGCCCCCCTTCTTTCGTGGCCTTGGTGTCGTCCTGGTACGATCGCCATCGCGCACTCGCCTTGAGCGTCGTTCTTTCCGTGACCCCGATGTGCGCCCAGGCAATCGTTGCCCCTGTCGTGCAGAAGTTGATCGTGGGCTTCGGTTGGCGCGAGACATATCAGCTCTTGGCCGGGACCGTTCTCGTCGTCGGGCTTGCCGCCAGTCTGACTTCGCTGCGCCCGAATCCGTCAGGCATTGCCATGAGGCCGCTTCCAGCCGTCACGAAGCGATCCTCCGCCCATGCCGCCACGACCGGCACCTTCTGGTTACTTGTCACCGCCAATTGCCTCTTGTCGGCTTCCCTGATCGGGTTCAGCGTGCACATCGTCGGTTGGCTGACGAGCCGCTCGATTTCACCCGAAAGCGCGTCGGCCGTCATGTCAGTGTTGTTTCTATCCGGTGTGGCCGGCGCCCTGCTCTCCGCTTCATTCGTCGACAAAACCAGTAGCCTGCGTATTGTTCAACTGTTTTTCGCGATCCCCCTTGTAGGCCTCGCCATCATGGCGGCCACGACCTCGCTGCCCGTGATCCTGCTGGGTGCGAGTCTCCTCGGTGCAGGAATGAGCGCGACGTCGGCACTCACGCCTTTTCTTCTCACGAGATATTTCGGCTTGAAGGGTTCCGCAGAAATCTTCGGCATTCTCCTCGGGCTGACCATGATAGCCATCGGCCTTGCGCCGGTTTTGATTGGACTGGGCATCGACCGGACTGGCGGATACACGATTCCGTTGTTCTTCGTCGCTGGAGCAGTCGTCGTCGCCACCTTTTGCATCGGTCTGCTTGATCGATTGCGCGTTGCGACGGCAAAGCAGGACGATCAAGCGCCGGCACGGACCCTGCCGTCAGGGAGCCATCAATGAAACCCGACCTGCTTGAGACAAGACAGGATGAGCAAGCGCCTTCCGCCGGTTATGAGGCACAACTCGCAAAATTGGTGAGGAGCGTGACCGGAAGCGAGCCGCTCAATAAACGCCCGCTGCTCATTGCCAACGATCTGGAGGAAGAGTTTCTGCGTGAGGGCTGGCCGACTGGCCGAAATTTCGGCGGAGAGGCCGCACTGGCGGAACGTTACGGTGTTGGTCGTGACGTCCTTCGCGAGGTCGTGCGACTGCTCGAAGGGCGCGATCACGCCAAGATGCGCCGCGGTCCTCATGGCGGCCTCGAGGTTGTGCGCCCCCGCCTCGAAGACCTCCTCGGTCGCCTGGCCGGTTATGCCTACGTGACGAGTCTCCAGCGCGTCCGTGTGCTGGAGATGTGGACCATCATGGGCTCTGTTGCAATACAGCTGATGCTCGGGGCCAACGCGCGGACCAGCACGGATCTAGGGGCCCGGCTTGCGCAATGGTGCGACCAGCCCAACCTCAGCATGCGTGACCTTGGGAGAGCCCTGATAGCGGCCACGCAGAGCACCGTCCTGACGCTTCTCGGGACATGTGTAGAGTCTCTTCTTCCGCAGCATGCGGCTGATCTCCTCGACAAGCCGGCCATGCAGCGACTCCGAGAAATCGCGGCGTCACATGACGCGGAAGCGCTCCTTGTGGATTGGTTGAGAAACGATCTCCTTCCATCAGCCATCGCGCGTCTTGAGGTACGTCCAGGCGAACATGAGTTCTCGCCGCCCCAATTGCCCGAAGGAGATTACTTCAAGAACCAAGCAATGCAGGTCGTGCATGAATTGATGTCGGCAACCGAGCCAAGCAGATGGTCGCGCGGTCATCTGATCGGCAACGAATTCGATCTGACCGGCGAGTATCGGGTCGATAAAAGCATCATTCGTCAGGCAATCCGCCTGATGGAGGACGCGGAAACGGCAACCGCATTGCCCGGCCGAGGACGCGGGCTCGTGACGCGACTGCCGAGTACTGCGCCGTTAAGCAGGCTTATTTCCGCGTTCTTCCTTGCCCATGCAGTCGACGAATTGGATGGCGAGCGTGTCTTTCGCGCCCTGAGCATCGAGTGTGCAGGGTGGGCTGCGGAGCACGCCAGCGCGGAAGACCGCATGGCGCTTCTTGGACTTTGTACCGATTTGAGGCAGCTATCGGCCCCCGTTCCTATCGCCGCCCTGCAGAGCTTCGAGCGATTTCAGCAGCACGCTGCACACAATCCACTGCTGAATGTCTGCATCGACGCAATAAAGGCCTTCCTCTCATGGCGCATCGGTAGTTGTCTCATTGCGTCCCCTTCGATCGTTAAAGAATACAAAGTCCATACCGAACGCGTCATTACGGCCATATGCGCGCATGACCGCCGTACTGCAATGTTCGCGGAGCAGGTGAAACTGGAAGCGCTTTACTTACACCGAAGGCAAAACGACCCTGTCCATCTCGACGAAAAGGCGAAATAGAATGAATGACATCCCGACCATCGACCACCGATTGCACACCGACGGTATCCTCTCCCCATCCATCTGGGATGGGCGCGTCTTTCAAGGCCGATGGACTTCGTCGGAAGGCGAGGTCATCGAAGTCCGTGAACCTGCCACGGGACACACGCTGGCTACAGTGGGAGGCAGCACGCCGAAGACCGTTCTCGAGGCAGTCGAGCGCGCGGCGCGGGCGCAAGCACAGTGGCAAGCCACCGCACCGGAAGCCAGAGCCCGCGTGATGCAACTCGCGGCAACCGCTCTGGAGAACAACCGCGCTACGGTTCTAGACTGGATCGTCCGCGAAACCGGCGGCGTGCGCGGAAAAGCAGAAACGGAACTGAACGGCACGATCGGCGAGTTGTTGCACTCGGCGGCACTTTTCGTTGAACCGGAAGGACACGTGCTGCATTCGGCCGATCCCGGCCGCTTGAGCATCGCTCATCGCGTACCGCTTGGTGTGGTGGGTGTGATCTCACCCTGGAACTTTCCGCTTCTGCTGGCAATGCGCTCAGTGGCCCCAGCGTTGGCGCTGGGGAATGCGGTTGTCCTGAAGCCTGATCCGCAAACGCCGATAACCGGCGGCGTCGTCCTGGCGCAGATTTTCGCCGAGGCTGGGCTGCCAGAGGGCGTATTGCAGATCGTCAATGGTGGAGCAGACGTCGGTGAGGCGCTGGTCTGTGCGCCGGCAGTCCGACTCGTCACGTTCACCGGTTCCACCCGGGTAGGACGGCGTGTCGGTCAGCTGGCGGGCGAGCACGTCAAGAAAGTCTCGCTGGAACTTGGCGGAAAAAGTCCATTCATCGTTCTTGACGACGCAGACATTGAAGCCGCTGCCTCAGCCGGTGCGTGGGGCTCGTTTCTGCATCAAGGTCAGATCTGCATGGCTGCGGGCCGGCATATCGTTCTGCGCAGCGTGGCAGACGCCTATCTCGACGCGCTTCGACAGCGCGCGCAGAGGCTGAAGGTAGGCGACCCGTTCCGCGAAGACGTCGCAATCGGCCCGATTATCAATCAGCGACAAATCGGACGTATTCATGAACTCGTCACGGCAAGCGTCGCGGAAGGCGCCGAGTTGCTCACAGGCGGAACGTACGAGACCCCCTACTACCAGCCAACTGTTCTTGCAGGCGTGCGACCGGGAATGGCAGCTTATATTCATGAAATCTTCGGGCCTGTTGCGCCCGTCAGCATCGCCGAAGACGAAGAGCATGCGATTCAAATGGCCAACGATACCGAGTACGGGCTTTCAGCCGCATTACAGACGACATCGCTTGAGCGCGGTCTGCGTCTAGCGAGACGCATCCGGGCGGGAATGGTGCACATCAACGACCAGACCATTTCAGATCTGCCCGGCATCCCCATGGGCGGTATGGGGCAGTCAGGTAACGGCTCTCGCTTCGGTAGCACAACAAATGTTGACGAATTTACCGAATGGCAGTGGATGACGTTGGGCGGCGTGCCGGCTCGTTATCCCTTCTGATCGCAAACGGGCTTTGTGTCCCTCTCGTTGCAACGTAGCGCTTGCAATGAGAGGAGGCCGCGCAGCATGATCAAGGTGACAACATGCCCCAGGACTCCATGATCAACACCGACACGCCGCATGGTCGGCTTGGCATCTGAGGTTCGGCAGCAGTTCAAGCGCCGCCACCGATTTTCCGCAGGAATCGACACACCAGACGTGCCGTTCGGCAACGGTGGGTCGGGCACGAAGTCAAGACCGCGAGTCCCTCTCTACCAGCCAGCATAGCGGATATGACCTGATCTCCGGAATCGAGTATCGATACGAGACTACCAGTCTACTCATTTAGCGATACTAACTAAGTTTCGAACAAAAACATCCAAGTGTCTGGACCGACATTCTTCGTGAGGTGGACGAGGGATGTCTCAATCATGGCGACAAACGGCTAAAGAGCCGCCTCGTTCAAAATTACTATAGCGGAGGAGACATGCACAAATTCACCGGCTTCGTACACGCTGGTATGGCGCTAACCATCGCACTTGCGCTCTTGCCGATTGCGGCGACGGCCGCAAGCATTGAGCTGGAGCCTGGAACCTTACTGGCTGACACAGGATATGACCGACAGGATAGAGGCACCGCCGCAAGCGCTGTCAGTCCGGCAGCTTCCGCCATTGGTGCGAGCGTCGAAAATCCAACCCTCCACGCGAGCACGGAAACCGGCCAGAATCCACCCGGACTGCTTAGCGTCAGCGTACAGCCTCCGATCAGCGAACCGCCGGGTCAGAGAAAGGGCCCCATGAGAAAGATCGGGGATGCCCTGGAAGCGCACGGGATCACTCTGGGCCTGATCTTGGCAAACTCATATTTCGTCAATCCTACTACCGGTATTTCAGCAGGCCATTCGGTAGACTATTTCGCACTCTTCACGTCCGCAGACGTTGACCTCAGCAAGCTGATCGGGATTCCTAAAACACATTTCCATGTTACCGAAGCGTGGGAACCCCCTTCTCACAATACCCGTTTCTACGCATTTCAGGCCGGCTCGGCCTTCACGCCCTTCCCCGTCCAGACCACCACTTCCGATCTCGTCAAATTCACACTTTCGCATGACCTGTTCGAGAAGCGACTACATATCGAATACGGACGGATGAACCTCGCCGACGACTTCATGGTTTCGACGATGTGTACTGGATGCCTCGCATCGACCCCGGCGATAACGCTTAACGTGCCGGGGTTCGCGAAATCGGTCTGGGGAGGGCGAATTGCGTACCAGCTGTCGCCCCATACTCGGCTGGGGCTCGGAGTAATCGAAGACGACCCCGCTCTTTTCACAAGCTCAGCCGGATGGGATTGGCGTACGCGAACGAGGACGGGCCTCATAGGCGTCGCAAATATGTTGTACACCACGGATTTTTCCGATTTGTCATATCCCCTCAACGCCGAAGCTGGTCTTTATCACAGCACGAGCCCGTATACAGACGACCTCAATAACGTGGACGGCTCGAGTCAGGCTCTCAATCCTCTCGGAACTGCGCTCATGCATCGGAGTGGCACATGCGGTTTCTTTGGACAGGCTAGACAAGTGGTATGGACTGCGAAGGCTTCTGAGGGGCCTGTGCGCCCTAACCTCGCGTTGTACGGAGGTGCTTTCATCACACCCGGAGCGGGTCAGTCATATCCCGTTGAGGCCTTTGGCGGCGCCGAGTATGGCGGCTTTCTCAGGAACAATCCTGCTGCACTGATCGGCTCGACGGCACGCTATATCCGCTTGAGCGAAGGGCGCGCGCTTTACGAGCAGCAACTCAGCACGATAAACGGGTGGGGCAGCACCAGTGTCCACCAAAATACATTCGCTTTCGATGTTCACGCGCAGTACGGGCTTGCACCTGGCATACTCATCAATGGTTTCGCTCAGTATTTTTTGCATCCGAACAGGACACACACATTGCCCGCCAGCGGCCCGTCGCGCAGCGGTTTGATGGTGGGTGTGAATGCTATTATCGACATAGGTCGTCTCAGCGGTCTTTCAAGACCCTAGTTTTGCTACATCGATAGATTCATTCAATTGCAGGAGCGCGCAACGGGCCCGAGCGCTGCACCGATAAACGTTCTCTGCGGGCGACCGAGGCCCCTGCCGACCGAGAAGGCTGTTGATTATCGCGCAGCCATATCCGATCCATGGGAGCCGTAGTGACCCGTTGTTCGCTTCGGCGCGCGAGCCTAGGCGGCCACTCTTATTTCGCAGTCGGGCGGTATGCTGAGCCCAAGGTGCAACGTAAGCCTCGTCTTCCGATCGGCGCAATGCGCCAGATTTGGATAAGATCCCGTATTGAAACGTTCTCAAAGCGAGGCAAGTTCGGTGTCTCAAGGCAATGACGAGTTTCCCGACGAAGAGGTTGCGCGTATCGTATTGCTGATCGATGAGGCTGCCATCCTCTGGCGAAGCGCGGCGAGTGCTGCCGCACATGACATCGACGCAACGCCGAGTGTCCCGGTCCGCCCGAGTGCAATCGAGCTCGCTGTGTTCACCTCCTTAGCACGCACCTACGGCCGCGCAATTATCGAGGATCGGAGTTTCTTGCCAGTGCTTGATTTCGCGGCTGAATGCGGTGCCGTGGAACTGGTGCAACGAACTCTGTGGGGACAGCAGTTCGAGGATCTTTGGCTGGCGGCTCAGCTTCGAGAGGCACATGCTGCCTTCGAGCTCTTGTGCAGCAGTTCGCCGGATGTCTTCTTTGCTCAAGCTCGTGCTGCGCTTGTACCCATGGGTATGCGCCGATCAAACTGAACCGGATCGAATCGGCCGCCCGGAGATGCGACGGACAACCGCTAGCGCCCTTCTTCGGCGGTTCGGTCGCTCGCGTGACACTGAACCCCGGGGTGCCGTTAAGCTGGCCAATGAACGTATCGAGAAAGGGATTCGAAATGGTTCGTCCACGCTTTTGGGTTCTTCAGGCAAGGCACGCAAGATGATAAGCGGTCGCCGCGCCAAGAGCCGCGATGAATAGTTTGTTTGCTGCCGGTGGCACCCTCCTGAACGGCGACGGAAGCGCTGCTGCGCCTCGGACAATGAGGGCGTAAGCCGGCATTTGCATCCACCAGCCGCACCGTGTCGGCGCGCGGGTGCGCCGAGCGGGTTGGACACTTCTCGAAAGAGCATACAAGCCTTAATAGCCTCTTGCAGCGTCGATCGACGTAGCTGCATACAAGCGAACAAACGGTCGACAAAAAACCCTTGCCTGCGTCGACCAACATGGGCATCATCAAGTTCGCAGCAGGACTTGTGGGGAATGACGGGCGGGCGTTTCAACGAGTTCGTCGCGTTGTCTAATAAGGAGAACGGGTCGACCTGTTCGTGCTAATTGGTGTTGTTCGCGTGGATGGGGATTGTTGGTCCCGCAGACTTATCGAGCAGTTGACCCATTTTGAGCACAAGCGGCCGGCCGCAAATTGAATTCAACTCAAGCATGCTGGGGTCGTTTGGGTTGAACCGAAGAGGTGCACTGTTAGACGTTTCCGCGTTGTTTGCTGCATGCGGTGCGTTGATCTTGCACGACGCTGGATAGCGTGTCCGCTCTCAGCGCTTATTGAGTATTACCAAATCCATGACAACCGATTCTCGGCTTGAGCGTTATACGATCATCGCCTTGATGACGGATGAGGTTCATGGCCAAGATGGACGAAGCGACGCGCAAGCGAATGCGAGCTGGACGCCTCATGCTGGCGGGCAAGACGCCAGCCGAAGCCGCGAAGGCCGTTGGCGTGGCGCGGCAGACGGCATACACATGGAAGGCCCGTCTGGACGAAGGCGGCATCGAGGCGTTACG
>NZ_JALQDN010000102.1:0-10497 GCF_023631205.1 Caballeronia sp. NCF2
CCGCATGGCGAGGGCTTCGTGCGCGCGTGCACGTCGGGGCTGGCGTGGGGAATGTGTCCGCAACGGCTCGTCGCGCAGCACGTCGAAAACGGCGACCTAGTGGAAATGTCGCCCGGTGCGCGCTTGGACGTCGATCTTTACTGGCAGAGCTGGCGTCTTTCGATCGGCTGGCTGGACGACTTCAGCGCGATGCTCAAACGTCGCGCCAGATCGTGTCTCGATTGAGCATTGCGCTTCGCCGGTTTCGATCGAATCGACGTGATCTCGATAAGCCGTCCGCGTTTCGGCGCCCGCATGCGCATACAAGAAACATCGTGGCGCGGGACATGTCGCCGTCGTCCGTCCGGGCCATCACGATGCCTATCTCCGCGCCGAGCGCGCCGGTGATGAACGTCTTGCTTCCGTCGACGACCCAACCGTCGCCATCGCGGCGGGGCGTCGTCCTGAGCATTCCGGGGTCGGAGCCGGCGCCGCCCTTTTCGGCCGGTTCGGTCATGAAGAACGCGGAGCGCGCGTTGCCGCTCACGAGCCGGCTCAAATATTTCTGTTCGGTTCGGCGGCTCTAAGCGCCCCCCGGTTTGCATATTGCCCCCCTCTGTCGGAAGTAGTAGCAGTTCACGAACGGCCGGTCACCTTCGGCTGAAATACGCACTCGCGATGCATCAGTTGCCGACGGGCACCCGATAGAACGAGAACGTGCGATGTTCGCCTCGCGGCCACTCTACACGCCTCACCCAATAGCCTTTTCCGCAATCTAGCGCCTCCAATGCTTTGCGATCCAACCCCATCTCCGACATCGGTTTTAGACTTCAATTGCAAAATCAGCGGTTAGGCTCACGGTGTTCTGCGATGAACGGAAATTCTCGACAATAGGAGTCGACGGTCAAGTAAGTTCTCGATCCACATTTCCTCATTGCGAATGCGCGCTGCGGTGGAGAAACGCAAGGACAGATGTTCGTGTTGGACTGCGAGGCTTTTTCGCCATGCTCGACAGGGCGCAAGCGCAACGCCCGACTCCCACAGTTCTAGTCCAAGCGCCGCAGAGGTCGTAGAGATTCGGCCCCAATCCCCCTATATTTTCCTTATCGCCACCCTTTATTGCGATTTCAGCACCAGAGGTCAGTTCTATCATCAGGTCGTCTTCACCGTCAAAAAAAATCGAGTCGATTAGTAAAAGGAACGTCTATGTCAATCAACGAGCCACGGCAGCATCCAATCAACCTAGTGGGTTGCGCAACTGGCGACCACTATCAGATCGAAAAGGGACGCATCGACCTCAGTCGGCACGCGGTGCCTGTCAGCGCGGCATCCATCGCGACCGATTCGCTCGATATCCGGATCGACCGGCGAAAAACCGCGCTTGTGATTGTGGATATGCAGAACGACTTTTGCGCGCCGAACGGTTGGCTTCACTCAGTCGGCGGCGATATCGAGCGCACGCGCCGTCCAATCCAGCCGATTCAGCAGGTTGCTCAAGCATTTCGTCTAAACCGGATGCCAGTGATCTGGCTTAATTGGGGGATTCGCGCGGATCGGCTCAATCTGCCGGCCGTCGTGCAGTTTCCGTTTAAGCAGATGGGTGGTGGCACCGGTCTCGGCGATCCCCAACCGGAACGGCCCGGTACGCCCGAAGTCGCTGGAAGCCGTGTGCTGCAAAAGGAGAGTTGGGGCGCGGAACTCGTCGACGAATTGAGGCCGCAGCCGGACGACATCCGCATCGACAAGCATCGGATCAGCGGCTTCTGGGATACGCCGCTCGACTCGATTCTGCGCAACCTCGGCATTCGCACGCTGATGTTTGCGGGCGTGAACGCCGATCAATGCGTCCTTGCGACGCTGATGGACGCGACCTTCCACGGCTATGACGGCGTCTTGGTCGCCGACTGCGTGGGTACGTCATCGCCCGATTTCTGCCTTGAAGCGACGCTTGTAAACGTGCGCTCAGTGTTCGGATTCGTCACCGATAGTCGGCGTGTTTGCAACGCGCTCCATGACGCTTGAGAAGCCCGAGAAGGGGCTGGACACCACGCGGCGATGCGCGGCCTTCACGGCGTCGTCGCGTGTATTGACGGCTAGCTTCGCGAAGATTGCCTTCAGGTGATATTTGACCGTCTCGGGGGAGAGCTGCAGCGCCTTCGCGATCTGCTTGGTCGACTGGTCGCGCACCAGCTGGACCAGTACCTCACTTTCGCGTGCTGTGAATAAAGCGAGCCCCCGGATCGCGGCGCCGAAAGCGCGCTCCCAGACACGCAAAATCTGCGTGGCCGGCCCGGCGCCGAGGCCATTGCCGGCCGCCACTTCCTGGACGATTGAAATCAGATCGACGCCGTGGTCTAGAAAAAGCTGGGCCGGCGCAACCTGTCCACACAACGTCAGCGCAAAGGTCAAATGCTCGCGCGCACCGTGCTTCTTGCCCGCCGCCATCGACACATTAGCGAGAAACAGGCTCGCGACGATTTCCGGCAGACGGCGATGCTGCCGCCGCGCGTCGTCCTGAAGTTGCGCGGCAATCGCTGCAGCGGCTTTGAGGTCGCCCTGACTCATCGCATGGTAAAAACGGGCGCGGCTAAACGCTTCCGTCACACACCACGGGACGTCGAGTGTCGCACGCTGTCCTGCCAGCGCGTAGCCGGCGTCGTCGGAGCCGAGCGTTTGCCTGTATTCGGAGTTCGCTTCCTTCAGCGCTCCGCGCCGGCACAACAGTTCGAGCCGTGTCGCATTTAACAGATAGCGGAACGCGAGCCGCCGCTGCTCCTGGCAGTGCAGCAGTTCACGCTCGAGCCGTTCGAGTGCTTGCTGCCAACGTCCGGACGCGGCCTCGACGAACGCATGGCAAATCGAGACACCTTCGGACACTTCTAGAAACGGCGAGCGGTCTCGCGTGTCGAGCCGCTGAAAACACGTGCGTGCCTCATCGAGCTCGCCGCGAACGTAGTGGATGCGGCCTAGCAGCGCGTAGGTCATCTGCCCAAACGCATTCTGCTGTCGCCGGAACAGATCAAATTCCTTTGTCAGCAAGCGCCGCAAATGCGCTTCAGCGTCATTCAAACGGCCGGCATGATAATCGTTCTGCGCGCGGTAGATTGGCATCCAAATGCCGTTCGCCGCCAGTCGGTAGCGGCTGTTCAGGCGGTCGAGCGCTTCGGTGCGAAGCTCGGCCTTCGCGAAATCGTCGTAGCGCTGCGTCAACAACAGCTCGACGATCAGCACGAGCCCGAGAAGACGCGGGTCTTCATTGACGCGTTCGACGACACAGGCCTTGAAGTCGTCGAGGGTTTCCCACGGAGAGAATGGAAACAGACGCTCGCCCTTTTCGAATAGCGCGACACATTCCGCACAGCAAAGATCGGTGACCACGGGATCCGACGAGCCTGCCGCCGTGCTTTTGACTTCCCGGCGAATCGCTTCGAGCGTGTACTCGTTTTCGATCGGGTTGTCGTCGACGATTGACCCGCAAATTTCCATCAGTGAGATGCGATGATTCGCTCGAATCGCGTCAGCTGGCAGGATTTCCAGTAGGCTTTTCACGTAGCCCATGCCGACGGTAATGGCTAGCCGCAGCGCACCTGCGCCCTCAATGATGCGGCAGGCCATCGCGGTATTGCCCGCGCGTAACGCATGACCGACCGCCTCGTACACCTCACCCCGCTGCGAGAAGAAAGCAGACGCTTTCATGTGAAGACGCAGCAGACCTGATGCGTCAGTCTGCTGCCGCTGATGAACCAGAAACTCCCTTAACAATGGATGCAGAGTCGCTCTTGCGCGTAGCTCATCGACAGCGACGATCGGATGAAGTGCTTTCATCCGTCCGATGAACTGTGCGCTGTCGCCGCGCTCTCTTAACCAGTCCGACGACGGTGCATCGACGTGCTGCAGCGTGGCGACATCGAGCATGAACTGCTTCAGATCGTCGGGCACATTGCGCCAGACTTCGCTCGCGAAGTATGAAAAGATCTGCCCAGCGGGCAGTAGCTCCTGCACTTCGCCGAGCCAGGCCTCCTTCACGTTGACGCCTGCCCCGAGCCGGATCAGCTGAAGCGCGAACGCCCAACCTTCCGTCAGCTCGTGAACCCGTTCGATCACGTCTTCATCGGTATCTCGCGGCAGCAAATCGCGCGTTTCATCGAGACTGAAGCGTAACTCTTTCGCATCGATCAGTCTTACCTTGCCTTGCAAGGCGAGCGCGGTTAGATCGAGATGCGGCAACTCGCGGCAAGCGACCACCGCGTGCACACCTAAGGGGAGCGACACGAGCACTTCGCGCAACAAGCGGGTCGTCGCCGGTGATGCCGCGGCTTCGTATTCGTCGATCACCAGCAGAATGTCGCGCTCAGCTGCTCCGGTGCCAGCCATCAGATCCGCGATTTTGAGCCCACCGGCTTTGCCCGCGACCGCGAACGCACGTTCCAGCGAAGCCTGGAATATCTCCGGTTGCCGGTCCTGCTCGTCGCAGTTCAGCCATACCGTGACTGATTCAGGACCGGCGCGTCCCCGTCGGAGTTGCGCGAGCAACGTGGTTTTGCCGAAGCCCGCAGGAGCGATCAGGACGGTGGCCCGCGCGGTGCTCGGTGGGCTGTTGATTAACCGATCGAGCAGCCGCGCGCGTTCAACGGCGTCGTCAACCTGAACTTGCGAACTGAATTTGGATGCGCGATTCATCTGACCTCATACCCGACCATTTCGCCATGACCTCGACGTCGCTCCTCGAAGCGAACGCCAACTGAGCACCAGCCAGACGACGGCCGAGATCAGCAGCGAGTCGAGAGGAGCAATTGACGTAAAGACGATGTGCAGTCGTTGCGCGGCAAACGCGAAGCCGCTACCGATAAGCCACGAGACAAATGCTTCCGGTCTCCATGCTACCTGCGTATCCCGTCTGCGGAACCGCTCGCCAACGTAGAAGCTGATCAGATAGACGCCGCCGATCGGCGGAATGCAAATGCTTAGAATCACGAGAAATGGGATGACTTTTTCGCTAATGCCCGCGATGCCTGCACCGGCACCGATTATGCAGATGATCGACGCGAGTTGCCAGTGTGGTCGCTTCGGAGCAATCGTCGCCGCGACCAGCGAGCCGGCGTAGAGATTGTAAGCGTTAGTCGTAATCGCAATGAGCACGACCGCGATCATTGCGGGGACACCGAGGCCGAGCGACAGCATCAATGCAACCAAATCCTGCTCGCCGGTCGCGACCGCCGGCACGCCGGAGAGCATCAGCACCAGCGGAAACAGCAGCCCATAGGCAATGCCACATGCGACGGCTGCTTGCGTCGGCGTGCGTGCGAAACGCGATACGTCGGGCGCCAAAATCGCGCCAGTCATGATGCCGCCCGCGACCATCGCAATGCCGGTCGTCATCGGGAAGGCGCCTGACGGCGAAACCGCAAGCACGTTATGGAGGCTCTCAGCCTTCAGCGCGGCGAACAGCGTCCAGAAGAGCACGAGGATCTTGAACGGCGAAGCAATTAGCGACAGCAGATCGAGCGCGCGAAAGCCGATCATCGTGACGGCCGCCATCAACAGGCAGCCGGCGAGCGCGAGCATTCTCACCGACTGATGCGCGAGGACATCCGGCAGTGTTGGCCGCACCGCTTCGCCGAACATCATCGCGATCACGCCGAACCAGCCCACTACCGCGGTGATGATCACAATATTGACCACGGCGCCGCCGCGCACGCCGAACGCGCGCTGGATCAACACATAGGTGGTTTGTCGCGAACGTGCGCCGGCGATGGCGGCCGGCAACGCGACGAGCGCGAGTATCACGCCACCGGCAAGACTCGCCGTGAGCGCACCCGTCACGCCCAACGCATGCGACAGGCTAGCGCCCATGACGAATGCGGGCAACGCGATCATCACGCCGAGTAGCACCATCGTGATCCGGAAGCCGTTGACGAGTTGCGAGTCGCGAATGGGAACACCCGGCTGGCTGGCATCGGTCCCCGTGACGGAGGTTTGATCGGTCTGCATCATCGTTGCGCTCCAATCGGCAAGAGAAGAGTTAGTGGAACGACACCCATGGAGGTGAGCTGGGTAGCCGGATCAATTGAAGGCTTTCGAAAAGATCAGATACACAACGTTCTGCGCGAGCGAGTTGCGCGTGTAGACCGGGATGGACGCCTTGAGCTTGATATTGCTTTTCCATGCCGGAATCGTGTACGCGATCACCGGACCGACGCCGGCTGACGCAAACCGGTTGCCGCCCGGCACCGTCTGCCCGTTCTGATGATCGTCGGACAGTTGGGTCGCGTAGTAGCCAGCCACACCGAACTGCCAGAGACCAACCTTCTCGCTAATCGCGTAATCGAAGTCAATGACCGGGCCGTTGTGATAGTGAGTCGCGGAATTGGTGCCGGCAATATCGAGAAATGCGTGCACGCTGAACTCGGTGCCATCGCCAAACATGTTCGGGCCGGTCAGATAACTGAATGCCGCATTCGGGATGTAGTAGTACGTGTTCCGACCAGTCGAGACGATCGCATTCTGGTCGTAGCGTCCCACCGGAAAGATCATCGAATACGCGAGCTTCACAGTAAGGCCAACCGGCTCGGGGCCACTCGAATGGCCAAAGTACTTGCTCCACACCAGCAGATCGGAATAGATGTCGCCGGTGCCGTTATAGGTATCGTTGCGTCCGTTCAACGTGATTTGGCCGCTCGCGACGCTGCCTTGAATGGACGTGCCGAGCGTGCCGCCCGCGAGCTTGAACGGGTACACGTAAAGCGCGCCTACCGCGGCCACGCCGCTGCTGTTGTTCGCGGAGATCGTGCTGCTTTGATGGTGATCGCTGCCGTAGTACTGCGAGCCGTTCGCATAGCCGCCTACCACCGCGCCGTAGAATCCGGTCTCCGCCGGCAGATAAGCGTTTTCAATATCGGAGCCGCCCACCGGGCCACCATAAGCCGGGCCTTCGGCGGCATGGCATGAACCGGTTAGCATCGCAGATGCGGCAAGACTGCACGCGAATTGGCAGATAGCGCGTTTCATGTTTGACCTTTGCATGAACGGGGTAGATTCACGAGTACACATCGGCATGGGGCTGCCGATGGTCATCTCCGGAGTTTGTTGTGAAATGCATGGTCGGCCGCCATAAAGACTGCGACGGCTTAGCTAAGGGGAGGCAGCGAGGGTATTTGGGGGAGACCCGATATCCAAGGAGCAGCACTATTCCCGCGGCAGCCACAGCGAGCGCACCTACCTGAATTGCCACATCAGCCTACCCGTACAACATCCCAAGTCCAATTCGGGCGCGCCTAGCATGGTTCCCGGCGCCGAGTGCTGCTCGGCGCATCTCAATAAACCATGCAAGGAACCGCCGATGAACCAAGAGAACAGCGCAGAAGTGATAATTCGTGCACGGTATCAAGCGTGGGCCGACGCGTTGCGCGAGCGTCGATTCGAATGGCTCGATGAAAACCTCGCGCACGACTATCGATTCGCCGCCCGGCCGTATCCTGATTTGCGTCTGAACAAGGCAGACTTCATCGAGGCAGACCGCAAGATGCAAAGCGCAGACATCACCATCGAGAACGTGACGGCCAGGCGCGTCGGCGAGATAATTCTCTCGCTCGTCATTGCGAACGTCATCGAATCGTTCGCTGGCGATATGGGCATGCATATGCCGTCGCTCGACGAGATTAACCACCTGGTCGGCGGTGCCCGGCTGGCGTATGCATCGGCATGGCGGCTCGTCGGCGATCGATGGATGTGCTTCGACCACTACATGATCGGGCGGGTTTGATCGCGGCCGATCGCGCGTTTATCGGGGTGCGACGCCCTTCATCATGAACAATACAAAGGAGTACGGTTATGAGCAGCCCGCAGGACTGGAATCATGAAGACGATCTGCGCGATGTGCGCGCCGCGTTCGATGCGTGGGCGCAAGCCGTGATCGCACAAGACCGCGCCGCCATCGAACCTTTTCATGACGATGGCTTTCTCGTCACGTTGCCCGATGGGACCCTGCTCGACAAGGACGGTCACATTGCGCTCGAAATCGAAGCGGGCATGAAGGTGATGGATACGTTGACGCTGAAGACCCGCCGCTGCGGTGACGTAATCCTGGTGTGGGCACGCCGCTTTCTGCGTGGCACGATCTCGCCGACGGTCGCGGGGACCGCGCTGCAGGAAGGCTGGGTCGAAGCGGCAACGATGGATCAGGGCTTTGAGCAGGCGGACTTTTCTATCTGGCGGCGCAACGGCAATGGTTCGTTGAAGTGTCTCGCCTTCGAGCTGACGATGCTTCCTGGCGTAACCGCAGACGCGGCCTGCCCCCTTCCTCCGTGCATTTAGCGCTTCGGGCATACCGACAGACCGATGTGAAGCGTCAGTTCATGCATCTCGGCGAATCCGCGTTCAGAGATGAGCACTGCGGAAGCCGCGCTAGCGGTGACAACTTTGCTTTGCTCTACGTCTTTCACCCCGACCGGCGAGCGGTCGTCAACAGCATTTCGCCCGGTCCGGCATGCCATCTGACCGGTCGTGTGTGTTGCGGTTCGTAGATACTTATATCGGTGTCCGTTCGTACGCAAATCCCGCCCAGTGACTGCCCTAATGCGGGGCGGCGGGCGGTAAGCTGAGGGAATGAGGAGAGGCCGCTGCCAAGGTTTTTCGTCGACGGGCGCCCAGCTAACCGATGATGTAAAGCGCGACACAGACGTGCATTATGCTCAATGTCGATCGCAAGTTGGGAAACAGGCGTTAAATTCACACGGACGAACTTCATCCGACGGTTGCTGCGAAGAATAGCCCGCGCAGTCCATTCCAGAAAGCGCACGCCGGCCTGGGGCGCGGCGTTGGCGTCATAGTGCGACGCATTCTCGCCGTCCACTTCTACACGGCCTAGGTCGCTGGATAGCCGACCCTATAGGCACCGCCTGGACCGCGACAGCTAACGCTTGTCAGCGGTTTCGCAGCGAAAGAGAGGCCCCTGTGTTCTGCCGGCGTCGGTTACCCATTGGCAGCGACGTTGCCGATGCCATTCTTAGGGTTTTACCTGACGTAATTCTTCGACTGTCGCTACAGCGCGGAAACAATTACATTGGGATACGCTTGACGGCAGTGCTCTACCAGCCAAAGCAACGATGTTGGTCATTGGTTGTGATCACGGCTACGCGTATAAAAAGTTGGATATTCTCTCTAACCTAAGGAAAAGCTCAATGAATACCGGAACAGATACGCTGGTCTCCGAAAAGACAAACGTTACCGAGTTGTTAGAAAAATTAGCCTATGCAACTGAGGCGACCGCCCCTTTAGTTCCTGGTCGACGATCATTCTTCAATTACAGAGATCTCGGCGTGACTGATGCCACGAGCGGGAAGATGCGAGCGCAGGTCACACTAGCCACCGGTGTCATGGAGGAAACCGGTTGGCACTATCACATCTGCGAGACGCAATTCATTTTCGCTCTTCGCGGATGGATCGATCTTCAGTTTGAAGACGGCCGCGTAATCCGCGTCGGTACGGGAGAGTCTCTCTCAATCCCGCCTGGTTTGAAGCACAACGAAATCGGGATCTCTGACGATCTAGAACTGTTGGAAGTATCGGTACCGGCGAAGATGAGCACGGTTGCTTGCGATCCGCCCGACAATCTTCGGACTCCCCGCTGATTTCCAACCACTGACAGGCGGGATGAGAACACTCGAACGAGGCCTGCTGCCTGCATGACCGGCACCCATGCAAGCGTCCCACGATCCGTTGGCGGGAAGGAATGTCCTTTCCCTTCCAGTGTCCACCGTTTGCCGCAGTAAAGCGACGCTCGAGAGCATTGGTGAACTTGCCGTCGGTTGAGCGTGCCGGGCAGCTGCTGTTAACAAGCGACGTCTGCCCGGCACGGTAAGCTTTCTAACACTAACCTCCGGATCTTCCGATGAGCTTCGCAACCAGCGAGCTCGCGCTCTGAGCGCCAAGCTTGCGCATCAAGGGGTGGTCGTCCTTTTCGTGCAGGAAATGGCGGTTAGCTCTGAAAAATCTCGAAAGATCAATAACTTGCAATTGCAGCGCCTACGCGAAATCCCGAGAGTGTCAAAGCCTTGCTGCAGGCGGCTCAGCGCCCTTGAACCGCCATTTTTTGCACGGAAAGTACACTTACCCCGACGTGCGCAAGGGCAAGGCCGATGCCGCTCGAGCCACCAGTTACTAACACCCGCTTACCTTCTATCTTCATGGTTGAACTCCGTCATCCTAAGTGATCAGGCCAAAAGAACTTCTCGTGGTACCGTTCGCCGAACTATCCGGTTTCTTCGCGGTTCCTCCCTATTGAGTCTTACTAAATCCATGACAACCGATTCTCGGCTTGCGCGTTATACGATCATCGCCTTGATGACGGATGAGGTTCATGGCCAAGATGAACGAAGCGACGCGCAAGCGAATGCGAGCTGGACGCCTCATGCTGGCGGGCAAGACGCCAGCCGAAGCCGCCAAGGCCGTTGGCGTGGCGCGGCAGACGGCATACACATGGAAGGCCCGTCTGGACGAAGGCGGCATCGAGGCGTTACG
>NZ_JALQDN010000103.1:0-7780 GCF_023631205.1 Caballeronia sp. NCF2
CTTACGCGGCGGCGCCAAACAAAAAACTGGGGAAATTTACTTCGACGAAAATGAGGAGTATCTATCCGACGCTGACACTCAACACGCAAACCGGTCTACTGGCTCGACGATCCCCGACGGCTATACCAAGACTCAGTGGAAGGACCATTTCTATACGGTTCTAAAGCGCCATGGTGTGACGAAGTCTGGCTTGGGCGTGACGTGCCACGGCCTGAGGCATCAGTTCTTGCAGCAGATGTTTGAAAAATACACCGGCGTTCCTGCGCCGATCAAAGGCAGCGACCAGAGGGCCGACCCGGCGCTCCACCGCGAAGCGATGCAAGCCGTGGTTGAGGCGGCGGGCCATAGCAAAGAGCAAAAGGCCGGCGCTTACCTGTCTAGCTTTTCTGTCCAGAGGCGGCTGAAGGCACCTAAGGTGACATTAGAACAAGTCCACGAGGCACTCGCAGCAACCGATGGCAATAAGAAAGCAGCGGCGATCGCCCTGGGCATCAGCAGAACAGCCCTGTACCGCGTTTTACAATGCGAAAAGTTCGCCGACTAAGGGGGGTGTGCATATCCGGCGAAATTTGTAACAGTGGTTTTTCGCTTTCAATTCAACATCTTAATCCTTGGTGCTGGCTGAGAGGGACGCTATCCGGATAGCGTCCCTCTGGGATTTTCAGTCCGAAAGCCAGCTCAACTGCGGACTTGTCATCGCGTGATACGTCAGGATCACGCCGAGGGCGAGCAGCGTAAAAAGCTGCGGCGCTAGTTTGTTGCGGAGTCGGTAGGCGGCGACGATGTACTGGATGGGCGACATATTCGGTCCGTGTTTGCCGTGTCTAGTTTGTAGGTCCCTTCAGTATGATCGGAACCGAATGAAGTCAAGTCACCAGCGGTTGCGGTCGGGGAGGTCATCGACCGCCTCGTTGACGCTGTTTTCAAAGTTGCCTTCGTCACCGCCTGTCGCGGGAATCCGGGGAAACTGGACCGAAGCGATTCCGTCAATGTATATGCGCTTCGCTAGCTGCTGCAGCTTTCGGTATCGCGCCGCATCGCGGAGGACTGTGTCGACTGGCCAGAACTCGCTCATTGTAATTTTGCTGTCGGCGATTTTCTTTGCGAGCATCTGGAAAATGGGCCCGCGTTTCTCCCAGTCGTCTTCGTTCCTCGAGAGAAGGTCAATCAGGTAAGCAGCGTCGACTGCGCTAATTTCTTTCCTGACGAGCTGCAGCAGATCTCCCTCGGTGGCTTTCGGCCGCCGCATCCGCGCATTCCAAATCTCGCCGGCTTTATCCAGGGCCTCATAGCGGTCGTTGCCGATCGGGACCCAAGGCGTCTGCATCCCACAGTCTTCGCAGAAAATGCAGCAGATCTTCTCGTAGGGAACGTCGTACGGTGAGCGCGGTTCCATGTCTTGCATGGGCGGCGCCAGACTGTTGCCGAGGCGAGCGAAGTCGCGCTCAGGAGCCGACGGACGGCCGACTAATCGCTGGGAGAATCCGAAAGACCACTTTCCGCCGCAATGGTCGCAGGGAAAAAGCTCGTCAGTCATGGCACTGTCCTGTCGCCGGCTCGCCGGCGGTTCTAGTTTTGTAAGCCGCCGTAAATTATAGCTACCTGCGTGAGGGCGCCCGACCGCGCTGGCCGAAAGTCACCTTTCCAGCCGGCCCACTAGATTTTTCAGTGCCACGAGTTGCTTCTCGAGTTCATCGGCAGACAGTCGATGCAACTCGCGTTCGTCGTCGCTAAGCGGAATGCCGTTCGGCATGCGCTCACTTTCGACGATGTCGCGTAGTGCGTTGATCGCGGTTCTCAACGCCAAAGTCGGTCCGACCTTCATCGCGAGCACCTCCTTGAGAGGATTACGGCGCGAAGCGTGAGTCGAGGGACGTCATGCCGCTACGCGGTTCGCCGCAATCCCATTGTAGTCTTCGTGACTGACGAGGCGTAGCGGTGCGAGCGATGGGGCGTCAAAGAGCAGGCGATAGGATCGGCCAACTGGCACGGAAACCAGCTTGCCGGCCGAGGACTTGATGAACTTTCCGTCGAGTGAAAATGGATGCACGCCGCTACTGACCTTTGCGAGCAGATCTCTTGCCTCTCGTTGTACGGCCGAGAGGTGTCGCACAATGGACAGATCGATCGGATCGTCGGTGGTCGCGACTCGCTTCGCAGTGCGCTTCTCCTCGAGGTCGAGACGACGCTGGGCCTTCTGCTTCTCGGCCGCCGCGCACGCGTGACAGTATTTGCCCTTGCCGCTGTGACCGCATTCGAAGCTTCGTTTCATGGTGCATTCCTGAGTCGTTGGTGATCTATTGCACCACTGTTCGACGGTTGGTCAAGTGTCGGTAGACGACTTATTCGGGCTTCTTTTCGCCCGGCGACATAGCATCGAGTTCCCGCGATAACTCTAGGATTCGAGCGTCGGCGAGCTCGATTCGAGATTTGAGCCGGTGGATGTGCCCCATCGCCAAGGCGTACTGCTCGGACATCATCGACAGCGCCCAAAACGGACTGAGCGTGACATGACAATCGGCGCACATGACGATACAGCCGTGTTCGATGAGCCGAAGATTTCGATGTGCACACTTGGCCTTAACATCGCGGGGCGTGTTAGGAGCGACGGCTCGCTTGCCGAACGGAATGACCTTGCGCATCGACGGTCTTATGAATGACGCATGGCCGTATTGATTGGTGATGTTTCGACGGCTGCAATGGCGTTAGGCGCGAACAAGATGCTGGAGATGGCTGGGTCGCGGCGATAGTGGAGTTCAACGACATCGAGGAATTCGCGAAAAGATGCGGTATCACCGGCGGCGACCCCCTGGTCCCGATTCGCGAAGCGAAGGTCGGTCGGCGCGAACGCGTGCTGCTCTATCCATTTAACGTGCTCAACGTTGGGCAACCACCACCGGTTCCAGCGTATGGTGAAAGCGAGCCATCCCTTGCCTGACCGCTCCAGTTCATCCCAAGTCGCGTGGAAGTCGAGTATTGCACCGAGGGAACTGAAGAACACCGCGCGCAGGGACGTTTCGTCCGCAGCAGCAACGACGATCTGCTTGCGTCGTTCATCCACCGCGTCGATGGTGCTGGCCATCGCGAGCGCGGGGTAATTAACTTGCCAGTCGGCGTTACGCGCGACTGCTCGAGTCAGAAAAAACGAGTTCGAGGCCATATCATTTGCTTAACAGTTACGGATGCGCTCAAAGTAGCCTAGAAGGAGCGACCGTCAAGTCAACGGTTTAGGAAGTCGTACAGACGCGAGTTCGGCCGGCGGTATCCACTCAACGCACGGCTTTGCGTCGCGCGCGTACAGCGCCCGTTTCTCTTTCGTGCGGGCAAGGTATTGCTCATTGCCTTGCATCCCATATATTTCGATCGCCGTCGGCTGTCGGGTGTCCGTCAGTTGAAAGTCGGGCAGCATGACGTCGCCGGCCTCGAGCCTCAGAGGCTTGATAAAGCGTCGGCGCTCGGCAACGAGCCGGTTGGCCATCTCCACCTCATAGCTCGAATCGCAGGGAAGGAAACCGCTGCTGCACAGTTGCAGCGCAAGATCGATGATCCGAAGGTTTCCGTCCCGCGTCCGCTCGATCAAGGCGAGAATCACGACGCGCGCACTAGCGTTACCGATCATCGCCCAGGCGGACCTAAACGACGCGGCGGCCGATTCGATAACGGGTGGGGAGACGAAGAATGTGCGCTTCGTTTGGCGCAGCGTGACGACGAAGCCGTACTTCGAGGCCATCACGCCGCGGAGCTCGCCGAGCACCAATCGGCGTTGAGATGCTTGGGGTGTGTTCGTAATCTCGTCTAGAAACGCATTGAACTCGGCGACAATGGATTGCGCTTGGCTCTCGTCGTGTCGACGCATGACATGCAAGACCTCGTGGATAGGCTTACCGTTAAGCTTGCCATCGCCAAGAGCGGCCACGAGGTGTGCGTTGCACTGGCCCCAACCGCGGGTAGAACCGCCTTGCCAGACGTGCAAATTGGCCTCGAGCCAAACGCGTTGCAGCAACCCAAGGAGCGGCGCGGCGCGGCGAGTTGTGGTGGTGAGCGATGAGCCGCCTTCAGCGCGTATCGACCGTTCGAGCGTTCGAACAGATAGCGAGACGTCGAGCTTGACGTTCAGCCCAGCGGGCGTTTGCTGGATTGCACTGAGGGCGTCGGGCGTACTTCCATCTTTGATGGACGCGGCGGCATAGAACGGACATGAGATCTCGTCGTGGTTTGGCCCGTCGTCAGGCCATCTTGCGAGATGAAAAAGCGCGCCGTAGCGTCGCACAACGAGGCGCAACAGTTTGCCTGCGACGCGCTCCCGGCAGTGGCATATAGCGTATCCCGGTGACTTTTTTGCGCGTTCGAGCTGGCGCGCGTACCGCGCCGGGTTGTCTTGAACGTCTTCGAGTGCGACTGTGAGTCCGTCAAATGACACTTGCACGATGTCTTGAGGCCTCGCTCAGTGTGAGGTCCACCTGATTGGCAGGAACCTTGTGGATGTGTGCGCGGGTCCCGAGGAGATTGGCCACTTTGCGTACGCTCAGGCAAAACTGCTCGGCGTGCTCGCCGCTCGGAAAGCGAAGGCCGATCGTCTTTACAGCGCCGGGCGCGGCTTCGTCGCGCGAAAAGACGGAGCCGGTTCCGACCAGCGCGTCGATCCAGCTGTCGGGGAAGCCCGGAGACGGTACAGAGTCAGCACGCGCGCCGGCGGGGTCCTTCGTGAAGTCCTCGAAGCTAACAACGATCAGATTCATCTTGTTTTGATAAGGCGAGATAGGTCGCACGGCGCTAGGCGGCAATTGCATTGGCTTCGCGCGTGACTCGGCCGCGAGCCACGTGCGCGTCGTAGAGCGCAACGGCCCCCATGATGGCGACGATCGCACTGAAGGCGCATGCCGCCAGCAAAGCTGCTAATCGCTTTTCGTTGGCAGCGAGTTCTGCCGCGCGCAGTCTTTCTGCTGAGTCCAGATCACGTCGCTGCGCTGCTAGGGCTGCAGCAAGCGCCGTCTCGTCCCTGAAGCCGTATTTCGACAGCAGCAACGGACGGCCAGCGGCCGGGACGTGTTCCATCGCGTCGGACAAGCCCTGAAGTCGTGCGGCGATGCTTGTATCAACGACGACCTGAACGGCTGAGCGTTCGATCGTGAACTGGCGCGCGACAACGCTGACCGCTCCGGTCATGCCGATGGCTGAGGCACTGAGGAACGCGATGGTCGCAATGTGACTTATTTTCATGGACGTGCTCGAAGGGATTGCACGCACGCGCGTGCACCTCGGAATTCTGATCTCAGCAGGCCAGCGGCGGACCGGCGAAAGGGAGCCAAATCGTTGCGTCTTTTGACGAGAATCAGATCGAGCACCGCATGCGCGAGATGCAGGAACACCATGCGGGTCTGTGTTGACGATCGAAGATCAGCGCGAGCTGTACCGCGCGCTCGATCGAATGCGCGAAGAACTGCGTCTTAAGTAAGCGAGGAAGAGGTATGACTCAAACGTCAGCGAGAATGCGATGACCGTCTCAACCGCTCCTGCTCAGCAAATTGCTAGAAAGGTGTCAGGCGCCGTTCTCAACTACAACCGATCTTTCTTGAATTGGGCGCGCCGCGAATCTATTCTCCTTGGCTGAAGGCGGAGCCGCGCGACATTCGCTGTGCCGCCACTCAAAGGAGAGGCGCATGCGTCGCTTGCTCATACTCGTCGTCTCCCTTCTTTTAAGCACCACCTCGCTTCATTTAAGTGCTGGTGCCGACAAAGACGGGGACCGAATTCGACATGAAGATCACCGCGTTCTCAAGGTGTTCGATGCGCAAGGGAAGCTTATTGGACGCCTGGCGTCTTACGGCGGCTACGACGGTGTCTTCCTGTCCATCGACGGCGCGCTGGTCTTCGCTAGAGTCACCCGCCTGAACAGCAATTTCCACTCGTACGACTCGGCTAAATTCCAGTGGTCGGACTCTTTCCTGCTTCGCTATCCCACTCCTACGTGCAGCGGCTCGCCGGTCATTCCTGTCGACACCGGTCCGCGGCCCTCCGTCGCCGTTAGAAAAGGCGCTGACGTCACACTGTTGATTGCGGGCGATACTGACTCGGTAGGCTTTCAAATCGTAGCAGTCCTCGAAGGTACGAACTGCCACCCTCCCTCAGGCGGAGGACACTATCAGCCGCCCCCGTCGCCCGTGCCTGGCTTCGCCGCCGAAACCAGCTATCCCTTAACGGCGCATTATCCCGAGCCGCTCACCATACGCTATTGATTGTTTGAGATCGGTAGGGGAGGCGCATCATGTATCGAATTCTTCTTTTCCTGCTTGCCGTGTTTGCGAGCACAACTTTTGCCGATGAACGAGAGCAGAGGCACCATCATGCCAATGACGAGCTGCGCCTGCCGGTGGTCTATGACGCGCAGGGCAAGGCGGTGGGCTTTCTTGAAGTTTACTCCGGGGTCAACGGCGTTTTTCTGGACATAGAGGGCAGGGCCGTTTTTGTGGCAATCGATCACAAGCGCGTGGGTGCGCTTCAATACACAACCTCAGAATACGAGTGGGTTGGTGCTGGCTTCGTGCCGTACATGTCGCACGACTGCAGCGGAAGCATAGCCGTCGCCGACGCTGGCAGTCCCGCACCGGCGATGCCGGTTAGAGAAGGTGCCGATGTGACCGTCTACATCGCAGGTACGGAGCCGTCCGGCGGCGTGCAAGTGTGGTCCTACAAGACAATAAGCGCGCTCACAGGCGTGGCGACCTGCACAGGCGTACCGTTCGATGCGGGTGGCAACAGTTGGCCGATCAAAAGCACCTACCCGCTTACTCAGCACTTTCCCGAGCCGCTGCGCGTCTCGTATTGATTTGCCTTTGAGGCGTCTCGACGGAGGGCAACATGAAGCCATCCTTGATTGGAGCACTGCTGTTGAGCGTTGTAATGACGGCGGTGGCCGATGAGTCTGTGCGTCACCTGCGGCACCACCCCGTGCGCGTGTTCGATGCGAATGGGCATGTTGTCGGCGATCTCACGATCTTCGGGGCGCTGAACGGCGTAGCCTTCACCGTGGGAAACGCGACCACGGTCGTGCCCATCGAGCGCTTGCAAGATGCGAGTCGTCGCTTTTCAGCGACCGACTTTCGGTGGGTAGCGGCCGTCGGTGTCTCCTTCGCGTCCTCCGATTGCAGTGGAGATCCGATTCTTGACTTAACGAATGGGCCCCACGCCACCTTTGCTCTGAGGCGGGGCAACGTTGTTACGCTGTACTTTGCCGCCGATGGTGCGCAGCGAGTGTTCACGGCAAATTCGTTTCTCGACACCACCACGGGATGCCAGCAACGACCAGGCTTCGGCGTGGAGGGCTGGGCGGTGGGAGCAACCCGTGTCATCAGTGACGAACATCCGGAACCGCTGACGATCGGTTACTGAGGCGGCGAGGATCGTTGCCGAACCGCGGGAGTGGTGGATTCTTCGTCGGTCTCGATGCCCCGCATCTCGGCACCGCCTTGCGCAATCAGACGAAAACCGATTACCGTTAGCGCTTATGTCGCGCGCTTGCCCGTTCTCTACCGAACGAGATGTATCGCAAACATCGGGCGGCGACTGAGGTTATCCCCAAGGTTACCCACAGAAACTGTGGATAGCGTTTCTAGGCCTGAGCACGAAAGGCACCATGAAAAGATCGCCTTTCGTGTCAGCGGCGGAACCTCGTGCATGTACTGTTGCACTATCACCCGCGCTTCTATTGAGACTTACGTAAGTCATGACATCTATATGAACGCATCCCTTTTGCGCTAGTTTTTGTGTGTTTTGACGTCGG
>NZ_JALQDN010000104.1:0-7104 GCF_023631205.1 Caballeronia sp. NCF2
ACGGCTGATCACCACGCAGATACAGGGTGGGGAATTTTACTCCGACAGTTTTGGGGAAACTAAGTCCGACGTTGACAGTTGAGCAGCCTCGAGCAGGACGTCCATCTTGAACTCCATCGGCACCACACGCGCGCGACCGCCCTTTGTGCCGTGGACGACGCTGAGTTTTCCGTCTCTACGGACTGCATCTTTAGGCCGCAGCAGAAGACTCTCTTCGACCCGTAGACCGAAGGCCGCCTGCAGCTTCATTTGCACCGCGACCACGGGCTCGGTCTTCGCGATTTCTTCGATAATGGAAACGGCATCGATCCCTTTGCCTTCCCATGACTTGTCCTCGGTCGCCACAGACGTGCGCCGAAAGTCGTGCGTGGCTGGATCAATGTACTCCGACATCTTTTTGACAAGGTTCCGCTTGTTGATCCAGTTCGAGAACGCGCGGAAGTACGTCAACTTGTTCTCGATGGTCCCTGGACTCTGGCCGTCCTTGTGCCACAGGGCCACCAGCCCCTCGATGTGCTTTTCCTTGAGCGCATACGGTGTTTGTATCGCGTAGCCGATCTGGCGAAGCTCAACAAACGAACGGCAAAGCTTTTGCAGTCGGGGTTCCTGTGTCCCGACCGATATCGGCTTATTGCTAACACGGGTACGGCTGTGAACACGATTGACGTTTGGAGTGAAGATCTTCTCAAGTGCATCCCGGAACGCGGGGGGAAGTTCGGGATAGCCCGCAACGATGCCTTTCACATAGACGGTTACTGTCATTCGGATGCTCCTTCCTCGTTCGTTGATCGCCGCTTTTCCGACACCGAGTACATTGCTCGGCCCCTCTCAAATGCCATTTCCAACTGGCATGACCGCGGGAACCCATTCGTGGCTCCGCCACCCGCGCACGTGCAAGAAATCCATCCAGCTATCGCCGCATGCCGGAGTGCTCTTCGTCTGGATCGCGTATCGTCGAAACCGTAGGTAATCGACAGCCGCCATAGAGACCACGCAACTTCAGCCTCGAAGGCGTGATCTACCAGCGTGAAAATTCGGCGTCGTTGGCTGTGCTTCGGGGCAGTTGAAAAGTGCTGTGTCTGTGTTCCATTCGCATGGCCTTCGTCTTTGCAGCGCCTCAGTGCTACGGTGGCGAAGTTAGATACATGTTCTGCCCTAGGCGTCCACGCACACAGCAATCGCGTCAGCGCATCAGCGCCTGACGTGTCGATCATCTCAGCGCACATCAGCGCTCGCATTGGTGCGGTACCGGTCCAGCTCATAAGACGCAATGGCCATGTAATTCGAGACGAGTCCCGCTCCTGAAACGTCATTTTTTTGCGGCTTTAGCAAGCGCGTTCTCCTTTCTGAGACGAGTCAACAACCGTGCTCATCTACGCGCGGTGCCTCCTGTGCAACCGCGCCGCATACCTCGGGAGCCTATCCCCGGGTCTTGCCGCACAGCCGCTGCGTAGCCCCGCCGGGTCCTGCCTTCCTGTCCTTTAGCGATTCCATTCGATAGCCCCGCACGTGGAAGAAACGTGCATCGACCTCCGTACTGCTGCGTGCTGCCAGTCGTCACGCTTCGCGTGTTGACTGCCGCCGATTTGCTGCCGGAGTACTTCCAACGCGGGCCCGCTTCGCGGAGCCTCTCGTCGTTGTGTATCTCCTGCTGCTCCCAGCAGTCGAACCGCATACAACTAGCTGTGCGATTCGGCTTTGCCGCTGCCACGGCTACCGCGCCGGCCCTAGACGCGCTGTTGCGCGCCGGTGTGCCCCGTCTTTGCGACGCACGACCTCAGCCAAGTGCTCGGTAATCTTTTTGCGCTGCTTTTTTCCGGGTGCGCCGCCCGTTCGTCTTCCGTACAGGGAGCAGCTTGCCGCTGGTCCCCCATCCCAAAGCGCGTTCACTCGGTCGCGGTGTGTCGGACCTCATGCAACGTACCCAGCGTCGTGTGCTGTAAGGATGCGTCCATCCTCCTTGAGCTGGAAAAAGAGCACCCACGGACGAGTGTCCGCGCGCTCCCAATCCGTCTCATCTCGGACACTCGGGCAAAACCGCCCGCAAACCCAATGGATATCGCGTGTCCAGCGTCCTCACTTTGGGTCGCTTTGAACTTGATTAGATTAAGAAAAAGGCGGGTTCATTTTGCGGCCGTGACAGAGGGGGTTTTCGCTAGGCAAAGCGGTCCCCTCGATGGTCCTGTTCAGGAGGGTCGATGCGCATGCGCGCGGTTGGTGATTAGAAGAATACCGTCGCCGCGACTATGCGAAGAGTTAAAAGCCGCCTAAATGTAGCGAGCTTTTGCTTCCTTGACATTGCGCTGCGATCTGTAGAGTTGGACAGGCGTAACGGCGACTTTTCTCACCGCCTTCGCTCCGATAACTGACAGATTGGCGCCGTTCTAGCGTGCCGATTAACTATCTCACCGATTAGGTGAAGATAACTGATCGTTATCCGGACGTTCGGAGAAAAGGAGCCGTCACCGCTGCCCGTCTGCCACTTCTCGGTCAGATAACGGGCAGATAAGTGCACCTATCGAAAAACTCTGGAGAGAGAATGAAAACGCATGCATCCGTCCTAGCCGTCGACGTCGGATATGGAAACACTAAAGTCGCTGTCCGCAACGGCTCGGAAGTCTCAACGTTCATGTTCCCGTCGCTGACTCCGGATTATCAGGCCCGAACCATGACCAAGCAAAGCAACGGCGTGTTGAGGGCAATCAGGACCGTTGGAATCGAAGTGAACGGCAAGCAGTACGAGGTGGGACCAGAAGTGCCGCTGACCTCTCGCAACGGAGATCCCGGGCGCACCCTCGTCGGTAACTACTGCACTACGGATAGCTATGAAGCTCTCCTCGGTGGAGCGTTCCACTTCGCCAACGTGTCGTCGGTCGACAGGCTTGTGCTCGGACTGCCCGTTCAGACATTTCAACAACACGCCGAGGCGTTGCGCAGTAAGTTTTCGGGAACTCTGCAGTTCGGCGATGAGGAAGTTCGCGTCGGAAACTTGATGGTGCTGCCGCAACCGTTGGGCGCTCTGGTTCACTTTTCCCAACACCCCGACTTCAACCCGTCGCAGCGCAATATGATCATCGATGTCGGCTACTACACGACCGACTGGGTCGTCGCCAAGGGGCTTACGATGGAGGAGCGTCGTAGTGGCGGACACCAGAGCGGCGCATCGCATTTCTTCCAGAAGATGGCGGAGCTGATCGGTGCAGCGACAAAAGAGTCGGCCCTAGCGATTGAAGAAATCGACGAAGCCGTTCGTGAAGGCGCGCCCTACTACGTGTTCAACGAAGAGATCAACCTTGACCACTACGCTGCACAGGCTCAGTCCGTCCCGGAAGCAGCGGTCAATGCGATCGGCAACTCCGTCGGTTCCACCAACGACATCCGCTGCATTTTCCTTACCGGCGGCGGTGCGGCGCTTTACGAGCCCGCTATCCGCGCGTTCTTTCCCCGCAACCGCATCGAAGTCATGAAGAACGCGTGCTTCTCGAACGTCCGTGGGTTCTTTGCGGCCGGCGAGGCCACACAGATGCGCGAGCGCGATAAGAAGCGGAAGGAGGCTATGACCGCATGACAGGGACTATCGAGATCAAGGTGACAGTCAGCGAAGTTGTCACGCCCTCTTTGTTTGCTGCGTTAATGGAGGTCTCGAACCCTAGATAACGAGCTGCGCTGCTCAAACGTCTTGCGGACGACCTCTTCGCGGCAGGGAAAACGTGGGTCTTGCCTATAGCGCCCAACAAGGGCGGACCATCGCGCAGCAAACAGCGGTTTCCGACAGCGGAACGCTGCCTGCCCAAACGCAAATGAAGCCCGCGTCGGTTGTGGACAAAAGGCCGCAGACGCTTGCCGATAGCAAGGAGGCGCCGTCTGAGACTAGCGACGATGCGCATCTGAACTATCTAGCAGACAGCCTGTCGGCTTTTGCATAAGTTTCTGTCAGGGGGGGCGGGGGGCATTGTCTCGCCGCCCGCCAGTGTCGCCACCCCGCGCCTTGACTATGAACGTGTCGTGGCATCATTGCTCATAAGGCCGGGCAAGCGGTCGGAAAGTCCCTGAGAAAGCGAAATGACAATACTCGATACCTTCATGCAGTTCGATTGGACGCGCGCCGTTCGTGTCTGGATCTTAGTAGCAGCCGGGTTAGCTGCGTGGGAGTCGGCTTACCTGTTACGTCGTGCCGTCTTTCTACCACGCGAAGGTGCCGACGATGCTCGATAAGTTCATGACATTACCCCTAGTCGCCCGTCGCGCCGTCACTGCGATCACACTTTTTTTCGTTGCCTGCGTCGCAGCTCGCCTGCCGGATACACCATTTTGTAACTGGATCTTCGGGCTCTCTCTCGTCGGCTCCTTTTGGGCCAGCGGCGTGTGTAGATTGTCAATTAGGATGGCAGCCAGAACGACAATTACCTTGGCCGGTTGACGGGGTAGTTGTCGCTGCTCAGATCGGCATAGTTGTCGCTCCTTCCGATTCGCGGTGGGGTAATTGACGCCGCCGCGCGCGCTTGTTGTCGTCGGCATTGCGACGCCGGTAGCTTTCTACGTTTAGCTCGAAGATCGTCGAGTGATGGACCAGTCGGTCGATGGCGGCGACCGTCATTGAGGGATCGGGGAAGACATCATTCCAGCCAGAGAACGCGGTGTTGGCCGTGATGAGAAGGCTTCGACGCTCGTATCTTTCTGCGATCAATTCGAACAGCACGCTCGTTTCGGCTTGGTCCTTTCTTACGTACGACAGGTCGTCCAGGATGATCAGATCGAAGTGATCGAGCTTCCCGAGCATCGATGGCAACTGCAGGCTTTGGCGTGCCGCCTGCAGCTTCTGCACGATTTCGCCGGTGCGAGTGAACAGCACACGGTATCCAGCGTCGATCAGCGCATGACCAATGCCGGAGCCTAAATGGCTCTTCCCGGCACCCGGTGGCCCAAACAGTAGGATCGTGGCGCCTTTCTCGAGCCACGAGTCGCCGCTCGCAAGCGCCATTACATGTGCTTTTGACACCATCGGTACCAAGCCGAAATCGAAGGCTTCGAGCGTCTTGCTTGGATCCAAACGCGATTCGACGCGATGCCGCTCGATGCGCCGTTTCGCGCGCTCGGCCAGTTCGTGCTCGAGCAGCGCGCCGAGCAGGCGCGTCGATGGCCAGCCTTCCTTATCGGAGCGCTCAGTGAACTCAGCCCATAGCCGCGCGATCGTCGGCAGGCGCAGCTCGGTGAGCATCAGCCCCATACGGGCGCCATCGTAGATTGCGGGCGCGTTCATACCGATGCCTCCTCGTCAAGCAGCGTGTCGTAGAGAGCTGCCGTCGGCATGTCGATAGCCACCTCTGGGCATTGCGGCTGCCGCGGCGCGAATTCATCCTGTAGTTGCTCGAGATCGGGCAGCTCGCCGACGGCGAGCAAGGCCTCGAGCCGCCCAGCAAGAACGGCCTCGACCCCGTGATTTGCGGCCAGTTCGAGTAAGCCGACCATGGTCTTGCAGGCTTCGCGCTGCGTGAGCCCCGCCTCGAGCCGCTCCCACGTCCGGCGGTACGCCTCGCGCGGGAACAGGTCGTCGCGAAACGCCAGCCCCTTGAAGGCCTGGGGCTTGCGTTTGAGCGCCTCAATGAAGTGCCGGTAGTCGAGCTTGCGACGGCGGCTATTGGCCGCATGCGAGCCGCGTGCTGTGTTGTGCACGAGTGCGCCGGACAGATAGCAGTCGAGATGATCGGCATAGAGGCGCACCTTTAGACGGTGGCCAATAAGCCGCGACGGCGCGCTGTAGAGAATGCCCCGCACGGTAAAGGTGCCACAGCGTGTCACGCGTGCTTCTTCTTCGATGAAGTCGGTCGTGCGATGCGCGGGCAGATCGCGCAAATGTTCGCGCTCAGCGTTGAACGCCGCTGCGTTGCGACGGTTACGGCGCATGACGACGTCGCGAACAAACGCCTCATACGCAGCACGATCGTCAAAGTCGCGATGGCCACGCAGCATCAGCGCCTGGTCGATCGCTTCTTTTAGATGGCGGTGCGAGGATTCCACACTACCGTTCTCATGGGCTACGCCGACGTTATTGCGCGTGCCGGCCATGCCGTAATGCACCAGCAGTGCGTCATAGTGCGCCGTGAAATCCTCTTCAGTCTGCAAATTCTTGAACGCTGCTGATAGGCTGTCGGTGCGATGCTCATGCGGGCAGCCGCCAGCCTGCCACAGCGCGTTTTGCAAACCGGTGGAGAGAGCTTCGAAGCTCTCTCCTCCTTCGACGACATAGGCGTATTCCCAGTGCGAGAACGCGAGCACGAAGTGATAGAGCCGGTGATCGAGGGCCGCGCCGGCGACCGTCACGCGCAGATCGCGCATGTCGGTGAAGTCGGAGAGCCCCTGCACGCCGGGCAAGTGCTGCTGCGGGAAGAAGATCTCCTTGCCAGGGCCCTCGAGTGCGCGCCATTGGCTGACGCGCCGCTCAAGCGTACGCCGCATGCTGTCAGGGAAGAGGCCAGGATGCGCCTCCTGCAGCTTGCACAGCAACGTGATGGCCTTAAGCCCGGGGGCGTGCCGCAGCAATGGCACGACTTCGCTGTCCCAGACTTCCGCGAACGGATCGTGACGCGTACGCCACGCGCGCGGTGGCTTCTGCGACGGCAGACGGCCGTCATGCTCAATGCGCCGTGCCGTGCGAACGCTCATGCCCGCCATCGCCGCGGCAACTTCCTGAGTGTGATGTTTGCGCTTGCTCATATAGAGTCGGACCTGCTGGTCCGTCACGTAGGTTCCAGGCATGGCTGTCCGCTTCTTGTTCGACGCGATCAGCCATCGTAAAACCCCGCTACTCCGGCGCCGCCGGTAGTTCGTCGTCTCCGGCGGCTACGCCGCCTTCGACTCCTCACCACCGGTCAAGGTAACTGTCGAAGGACCGGCCAAGATAATTGTCGTTCTCTAGGCGTGATGGTTCCGGCGATTAAGGTCGTGCTCTATGTGTTCAAAGTTGCCCTGAAAATTAAGGCTATTTCATGGTGAGCACCGACGCTCTGGACAAAAAAAACCCGGCGTTTGAACTGACCCCGCAAAGTTGGACAGTTTTGGGCTAGGCCGCTAAGGGCTGAGTTCTGTACATCACAGGACTCAGCC
>NZ_JALQDN010000105.1:0-6018 GCF_023631205.1 Caballeronia sp. NCF2
CGCGTATCACACGGCGTGTGCGCGCGGGACGGATGTCGACAAGCCGCGCAATCTGGCTAAGTCGGTGACGGTGGAATGAATATGGTCGCTTCGGCCAGCTTTTTTGCTCGCTCAACGATGGTGACGATCATCCATGGGACGATTCAGCGTCGCGCCTGTCGGAGATGACAAGGCGCGCCCAGCAGTTCTCCGATCGGGCTGCCGGCTCCGATGATTGCATCAATCCGACAGCCAGTTTCGCGCCGTAAATCCGGACCGCTTTCCCGATCTAACGATCCTCGCGAGCCTGGCTCCGAAGTGTCACCTCGAGTCTCACGGAGCGCTACTAAGTGTGGGCACTGACTCGCTTGCGACGTCGCAGGCGTTTTAGCTTGACCCGCGCGCGTTTTCGCAGGCGTGTTTCTTGATCTGCGCATCGCCGGTGCGGCCAAGGCCGTGTCATGCTTGCTCGTCGGCGCGTCGTGGAAGATGCATCCGGTCGAGGACCCGATCACTACCGCGTGTCAC
Organism: Caballeronia sp. NCF2; assembly: GCF_023631205.1. Classification (NCBI taxonomy): domain Bacteria; kingdom Pseudomonadati; phylum Pseudomonadota; class Betaproteobacteria; order Burkholderiales; family Burkholderiaceae; genus Caballeronia; species Caballeronia sp. NCF2. Next base: position 508 of record NZ_JALQDN010000105.1, read on the forward strand.
AGCGGCCTCGGCGGCCCAGGCGATCTCGAGATCTCGTCGCCGAACTGCATGGGGCTCATGCCTTTGGCTCAGATGTCGACACGCATCGGCAGCGCGGAGATGGTCGTGTCGCGAGGCTGATGATGAAGCGGTCCGATTGAGACTGAAGCGCGGCCCGTATTCGCGTCAACCGCGCGCCGCGCGCGCCTTGTGGCGCGTCTCCAGCAGCGTGATCGCGCGCTGAAGCACACGCTCCGCATTTGCCTTCAGGTCAATGAACCGGCAGCCGAGAACGGTTCGTTGTTCGCCGGTCGGCGTGACCGACTGCCGCAGCGCGACCACCTCCAGGTCGACCGGCACCGCGCCGAGTCCGCCTACCTGAAGCTTCACGTCGTTCCAGACGGTCCCCGCCGCGAGCCATTCGAAGCGTGCGTCCCGCGCACGCAGCGCCATGCCGCCGAGCGAGAGGTCCTGCAGTTCCAACCGGAAAGCGGCGCCCGTTCCGTCGACGCCGCTCGCGACGAACGGATCGAACATGGGCGTATCGACGCGATGGAAATCCCGGCGCTGCAGGTAATGAAGGAGCGCAGGAAACGGCACTTGGAATGCCGGACGCCCTTCGAACATCACCACCTCGGCACCGCCCGTCACGAAGTGCGTGCGAATGCCCGAGGGCTGGCTGCGGAACGTGAGTTCGCTTGTATCGACGAGGTCACGATTATCCCGCGCCGTGCGGCCGAAATCGAAGACAAGACGCGCGCGGCGCGCATCGACGTCGAGCAGTTGCGTGACGAACTGCCTGTCGCCAAACTCGACTGTCAGGAAATCGCCTCGAGCGAGCAAGCTCCGCAGACAAACAGCGATCTGCAGGGTATGCCGCTGTGCATAGCGGTCGTCGGTCTCCCACGCGTTCGCTTTCGTGGCGCTTGCACCGCTTAGAGTAGGTTCGGCAATCATCGTGATTTCGTTATTCTGCTGGACGGCATGCCGGCGTATCGTTCTCTTCTTTCATCTTATCAAATTGATAATAAAAAGGTAACGCGACGAGAATCACGGGCACGACGACCTTGACCTGAGAGGGCGAGTGGCGCCGCGGCTTGATCCGTCAATGATCCGACCGGCTTTGTCGATTCCGGCGGCGCGGCACCGGCAGAAAATGCAGCAGCACCTTGAGCGTGTAAATGACGATGACGGTTCCCGCAAGATCGCCCACGAACGTCACAAGGAATCTCGACGTGATGTTCTGCGCGTCGCCCTGAAGATAGAACCAGATGTTATGCAGCAACGAACCGGCGATCGCATACGCGACGGTGAGGATCACCAGTCTGCCCGCCGTCAGATTGAGAGCGATGCGTTAAGGCCGTAGGTCTCGCGCCCCTGGCGATAGACCGTGTAAGGCGCAGCCGTCGCGATGAAGCCGTCGATGAACGACCGCACTGGGCCATTGGGGAGGAAATAATAAAAGTTCAAGACCCAACTCGCGAGCAGCATTCCGAGGGCGCCGTCCGCGCCGAGCAGCAGCGTGCTGAGCAGCCGGATACCGGCCGGGAGGTAGACCCAATTCACCCTGCGAACGAACTGGGAGTGAACGAAGATTTTTTCATTGAGCCAGAGCGAACCGACAAAAACCACGCCGTCCCGACGATGGAGCAGACGCGAAGCAGACACGAAGACATTGGTGGGACGAGCCAGTAAGCGGTGAAGGTATTTTACCCCACCGCTCATCCTTCCCCGGCTTGACACGCTGGCAGGCGAGCAGCGAACGTTATCGCCGCGCCTTGCCAAGATCCGCCCTGGCGGCGTGTATGTCGGCTGGCGGAAGCTCGCCGACGCTCGCAGCGGGATCGAGTTGCGCGGCGATTCGCTCCAGCTCGGCGAGCAGCGAGCGCAGTCCCTCCTCATGGCGCTGCCCGACCGCCGGGGCATGCCGCAACTCCTCGATGCGCTCGCGCCAGTACGACACCGGCCATGCGGCGCTTCCATGCCAGTGGCGCGAACGGATCATCCTCGTCAGATGATCTATTTCCTGCTCGATGAAAGTCGGTGTGGTGTAAGTGAAATCGCGTCGTTGAATCACGCTCGTGCCCCGATAGCGGCTCGGCCAAGTGAAAGATCGATGTCTTCGTCAGGCCTTTGCTGTTGAACTATTGTAGCACTCACTTATCACAATGATAAATACTTGCGCCACCCTCATAGATCGAGTTTCGCCAATGCTATGATGGGCGCCGTCCTAATTCCGATTGCTCCTTCATGGCCAAAAAGCACGGTTTCGATGCTTACTTTCGCTTCCTGAATCTGGCTCAGGCTGTCCACGCTTTGCCCTCCGTGCCGAAGCTCGATGCCGCCGAGGAACGCTTGCTGGAAGCACTCACGGCGTCCTGGCATGCAGGTCACCCGCTTACGGTCACGGAAACGATGGCGCTTTCGGTGGCGGGCGCGCCGGCCACCGTGCATCGCAAACTGACGAACCTGAAGAGCCAGGGTCTTGTGTCCGTCGACGAGAGCAGCGACGATCTGCGCGTCAAGACGGTGGTGCCGACGCGAAAGGCGCTCGACTACTTCGAAAAGCTGTCGGCGTGTCTCGAAGAGGCCAAGAAGCGCTGAGCGTCGCGGGTCGGCATATCAGACCACCGGCGACGACGTTATAATTCGTCGCTTTCCCGCGCCATAGCGCAGTAAATTTTTCCACCAGGTCGTAATCCCATCGGAGAGCGGGGACGGTCAGCAGTGTCCGACAGCCTCCGTCGCAATCGCAGGCGTTGTGCTGCACCCAGTCTGCGATTGTCATGTCCTTCCCGCGTTTCGAGGTCGCATCCTGCCGTCGTGCTTCGACGGCCGCGCGTCGTGTCCGTCTCGTTTTCGTTGGCGCGTTCGGGGCTTGCGTCCTTCCATCGTCGAGCGCGTGGGCCGCTGAAAGCGATCCGGCCGCGCAACAGCTCACGCCGATCATCGTCAAGGCCGAAAGGCAGGCCGCCCCCAAGCAGCGCACGCCGATCGCCATGAGCGTCTATGGCGACGCCTTCATCGAAAGCACCGGCGTCAGCGATATCAAATCCCTCGCCACGATCGCGCCCGACCTCAACTATGCGCAGGTGCAGACCGTCGTGCCGGTGCTCACGATTCGCGGCATCTCGAGCCGCGACACGACCGAGATCGGCGATCCGTCGGTGGTCGTCGTGACGGACGGAAGCTCGAACAATCGGCCGTATGCGCTGAGCGGCACGCTCTACGATCTCGATCACATCTCCGTGCTGCGCGGTCCGCAAGGCACGCTGTACGGGCGCAACGCGGTGGGCGGCATCGTCGATATCGTGACGGCGAAGCCTTCGAGGGCATTCGAGGGCCGCGCATCGGTCGATGTCGGCAACTACGCCGCGCGCAATCTGGAAGCGATGGTGAACGTCCCTGTGAACGACGTGCTCCAGTTTCGCGTGGCAGCGATCTCGCGCGGGCATGACGGCTACGTGAACAACGCGCCGCAGGCCGACGGCGACGACGAGGACACGCGCTCGGGACGTCTGTCCGTCGCGCTCGAACCGGCTTCGCATCTGCGCATGCTGTTCACCGCGCAGCAGACGACATTGAAGGGCGTCGGGCCGGTTTCGCTCGACATTCCCTATCTCTACGACGCGAACGGCAATCTCTCGCACGACAAGCCGCCCTTCCCCGCCGATCCGCGCACCTTCACCTATGCGACCGCGCAATCGCAGAGCATCGAAGATACGGTCGCGCGCTGGAGCATCGCGTACGACTTCCCGGGCGTCGAACTCAGCTACACGGGCAGCTACGACAATCTCACCTGGCGTCATGCTGCGGACAGCAGCCCGAGCTTCGCCGATCCGGTTTCATATCGCCAGAACGAGTTTCCGAAGACGCAGACGCACGAAGTGCGCGTGAGCTCCCTGGGCGATGGAAGATGGTCGTGGCAGGCGGGCGTGTCGTACTTCCACGAGTCTTCGTCGCTGTACAGCGCGAACGAGTCGCCGTTCGATGGCGGCGTCTTTCTGCCCACGCTCGCGTTCGCCTACGGCATTCGCACGACATCGACGGCGGCGTATGGCCAGTCGTCGTACTGGGTGACGGACAGGATCAAGCTGACCGTCGGCATGCGCGTCACGCACGATGAAAAGAGCCGCGACGGCGAGTACTTCTTCACGAACTCGAGCGAGCCGCCATTCGACTATACGCACGTGCCGCAGAACGACTCGGGCTCGTGGTCGAAGCCGACCGTCCACCTCGCGGCCGAGTACGCGCCGACCTCGGCGTTGATGAACTACGTGCGCTACGACACCGGCTACAAGTCGGGCGGCTTCTCATCGTCGGGATCATATGCGCCGGAGACGTTGAGAGGCATCGAGATCGGCACAAAGTCGATGTGGAACGCGCAGCGCGTGCAGATCAACGCGAGCGTGTTCGACTACGACTACTCGGGCCAGCAGATCGCCCAGCTCGTGCCGTTCGCGGACGGGCGCGTGGGCACGAAGATCGTCAATGCTGGACGCACGCGCATCTACGGCGCGGATGCGGATATTCGCGCGCTGATCGATCCGGTCGGGCTCGTGACGTTGTCGGTGGCGTGGCTGCACGCGCGCTTCACCGATTTCGCCGTTGATGACGGCAGCGGCCAGAACGTGCAGCTGGCCGGCAACGCGCCGCCGCAAAGCCCAGCTTTCACCATCGGGTTCGGGCTCGAACATGCGTGGACCATGGACGCAGGAAAGATCATCGGCCGCGTGAACGCGAAGTTTCAGACGGGCCAGCACTTCACGTTCTACAACTATGGCGACGATTACCAGAAGCCGTATCTGACCGCTGACCTGTCGGCGACCTGGATGCCGAACCGCAAGAACGTGGAGCTGATGGCGTACGTGCGCAACGTGACCAACCAGCGGGTCTTTACGGCCGCGGAGGAATATACCTTCGACGACTCGTACCGCTACGCGTTTGCGGCGCCGCGTACGTTTGGCGTGAAGGCGACCTATTTCTGGTAAGCGGCAAGGCTCTGCTCGACCGAAGGTTGCCCGGGACGCGTCGCTCCTGCACCGTTCCTTCCGAAGTGACACGGCGCGATGCCGAAGCTTAAAAGGCTGTCTTCCGTGGAGAAGCTATTTTCGAACGAAGCACGCGTCGTCCATCCGGCAGGGCGAGGCCATGAACCGCTCGCCCGTCCCACGGACCAAATTGCTCAAAAAGACGCTGCCTGAATCGAGTAAGCGCCCCGAGCAGCGGCGTGCGGTTCACGTGCAGTCTGGTTTTGACCGGACCTCGGCCTTTGCGAACGTTCGGCGTTCAGCCGCCGTGCGGCCGCAGCTCGCCGCATCGCTGTCATTCGCGACTCGGCGGCGAGGAACGTCAGTTCCTCGACCGGCGAATGAGTCGTGACGGTAGAGTCGAGATGTGGCGCGGTAGCGGTAGGTTCGGTTTGTCTGTTGCCGCCCCTTTCGTCTGGCGGTGCCCGAGTAACCTCGCCTTAACCCCGTTTCCACACCCCGCTCATCGAACCGGACATGCAGATCTCCCGCATCCGGCTCT
>NZ_JALQDN010000106.1:0-5445 GCF_023631205.1 Caballeronia sp. NCF2
AGCATGAGGAGCCTGACGATTACCTACTTTCACACGGGTATCCGCACTATCATCGGCGTGGAGTCGTTTCACGGTCCTGTTCGGGATGGGAAGGGGTGGGACCGACTCGCTATGGTCATCAGGCATGACTTGTTGTTGTCTCGCCTGGGTGGGCGCGACAACCAATCTGGGAAGAAGTAGAAGTGTTTGGGGAGTGAGTGTCGCACAACGCTACTCAACCAGGGGTGGTATTGACCAAGCGCTGTGGCGCCAAGTCAGTACGTGAAACACACTGGTTATAGGATCAAGCCTTACGGGCAATTAGTATCAGTTAGCTCAATGCATTACTGCACTTACACACCTGACCTATCAACGTCCTGGTCTGGAACGACCCTTCAAGGGGCTCGAAGCCCCGGGGATATCTCATCTTAAGGCGAGTTTCCCGCTTAGATGCTTTCAGCGGTTATCTCTTCCGAACATAGCTACCCGGCGATGCGACTGGCGTCACAACCGGTACACCAGAGGTTCGTCCACTCCGGTCCTCTCGTACTAGGAGCAGCCCCCTTCAAATATCCAACGCCCACGGCAGATAGGGACCAAACTGTCTCACGACGTTTTAAACCCAGCTCACGTACCTCTTTAAATGGCGAACAGCCATACCCTTGGGACCGGCTACAGCCCCAGGATGAGATGAGCCGACATCGAGGTGCCAAACACCGCCGTCGATATGAACTCTTGGGCGGTATCAGCCTGTTATCCCCAGAGTACCTTTTATCCGTTGAGCGATGGCCCTTCCATACAGAACCACCGGATCACTATGACCTGCTTTCGCACCTGCTCGACTTGTCGGTCTCGCAGTTAAGCACGCTTATGCCATTGCACTATCAGCACGATTTCCGACCGTACCTAGCGTACCTTCGTACTCCTCCGTTACGCTTTGGGAGGAGACCGCCCCAGTCAAACTGCCTACCATGCACTGTCCCCGACCCGGATCACGGGCCAAGGTTAGAACCTCAAACAAACCAGGGTGGTATTTCAAGGACGGCTCCACCGAAACTGGCGTTCCGGTTTCATAGCCTCCCACCTATCCTACACAGATCGGTTCAAAGTCCAATGCAAAGCTACAGTAAAGGTTCATGGGGTCTTTCCGTCTAGCCGCGGGGAGATTGCATCATCACAAACACTTCAACTTCGCTGAGTCTCGGGAGGAGACAGTGTGGCCATCGTTACGCCATTCGTGCAGGTCGGAACTTACCCGACAAGGAATTTCGCTACCTTAGGACCGTTATAGTTACGGCCGCCGTTTACCGGGACTTCAATCAAGAGCTTGCACCCCATCATTTAATCTTCCGGCACCGGGCAGGCGTCACACCCTATACGTCCACTTTCGTGTTTGCAGAGTGCTGTGTTTTTATTAAACAGTCGCAGCCACCAGTTTATTGCAACCCTTTCACCCTCCTGGCGCAGGCCAGTCAAGCTACAAGGGCGTACCTTATCCCGAAGTTACGGTACCAATTTGCCGAGTTCCTTCTCCCGAGTTCTCTCAAGCGCCTTAGAATACTCATCTCGCCCACCTGTGTCGGTTTGCGGTACGGTCATCGTTAGACTGAAGCTTAGAGGCTTTTCTTGGAACCACTTCCAATTGCTTCGCTTCCGAAGAAGCTCGCGCCACGCCCTTGAATTACGCACCCGGATTTGCCTAAGTGCCTTCTCCAACGCAGCGACCGGGACGTCCAACACCCGGACAACCTTCCGCGATCCGTCCCCCCATCGCATCTAACAATGGTGCAGGAATATTGACCTGCTTCCCATCAGCTACGCATTTCTGCCTCGCCTTAGGGGCCGACTCACCCTACGCCGATGAACGTTGCGTAGGAAACCTTGGGCTTACGGCGAGGGGGCTTTTCACCCCCTTTATCGCTACTCATGTCAGCATTCGCACTTCCGATACCTCCAGCACGCTTTTCAACGCACCTTCGCAGGCTTACGGAACGCTCTCCTACCACACGTACTTGCGTACGCATCCGCAGCTTCGGTGACTGGCTTGAGCCCCGTTACATCTTCCGCGCAGGACGACTCGATCAGTGAGCTATTACGCTTTCTTTAAAGGGTGGCTGCTTCTAAGCCAACCTCCTGACTGTTTTAGCCTTCCCACTTCGTTTCCCACTTAGCCAATCTTTGGGACCTTAGCTGGCGGTCTGGGTTGTTTCCCTCTTGACACCGGACGTTAGCACCCGATGTCTGTCTCCCGTGATTGCACTCTTCGGTATTCGGAGTTTGCTATGGCGTAGTAATCCGCAATGGACCCCACAACCATGACAGTGCTCTACCCCCGAAGGTGATACACGAGGCACTACCTAAATAGTTTTCGGAGAGAACCAGCTATTTCCAAGTTTGTTTAGCCTTTCACCCCTATCCACAGCTCATCCCCTAACTTTTCAACGTTAGTGGGTTCGGTCCTCCAGTACGTGTTACCGCACCTTCAACCTGGCCATGGATAGATCACTTGGTTTCGGGTCTACGCCCAGCAACTGATCGCCCTGTTCGGACTCGCTTTCGCTACGCCTGCCTTAATCAGTTAAGCTCGCTACTGAACGTAAGTCGCTGACCCATTATACAAAAGGTACGCCGTCACCCGTTTCCAGGCTCCGACTGTTTGTATGCATGCGGTTTCAGGATCTATTTCACTCCCCTCCCGGGGTTCTTTTCGCCTTTCCCTCACGGTACTGGTTCACTATCGGTCGATCACGAGTATTTAGCCTTGGAGGATGGTCCCCCCATCTTCAGACAGGATTTCACGTGTCCCGCCCTACTTGTCGTACCCCTAGTTCTTCCTCGCTGTTTTCGTCTACAGGGCTATCACCTGCTATGGCCGCACTTTCCAGAGCGTTCGACTAACAACAAAGATAAAGAGTACAGGCTGATCCCATTTCGCTCGCCACTACTTTGGGAATCTCGGTTGATTTCTTTTCCTGCGGTTACTTAGATGTTTCAGTTCACCGCGTTCGCTCCACACAACCTATGTATTCAGTTGTGGGTACTCCATTAGGAGTGGGTTTCCCCATTCGGACATTTGTGGATCAAAGCTCGTTTGCCAGCTCCCCACAACTTTTCGCAGGCTACCGCGTCCTTCATCGCCTGTGATCGCCAAGGCATCCACCACATGCACTTGTTCGCTTGACCCTATAACAAGTGTGTCTCTCTCGAGCCACCCTCGCCATAGGCTGAGTATTCGCGTTGTGCCGTATTCCAAGTCATCATCAAGATCACTTTTCATACTTGATACAATCACTACCCTGACTACCCGACTCACACCCATCTCTAAGTGCTTTTAGATAGTCTCTTTACTACTTCTTCCAGATTGTTAAAGAACGTTTAGCCGACAAGCTCACTTCACTCGCCTGCGACATCAACTGGCTTTCAATCGCCAATGCAAAGTGCTTCACGAAACACTGCGCATTGAGGACTTGGTGGAGGATGACGGGATCGAACCGACGACCCCCTGCTTGCAAAGCAGGTGCTCTCCCAGCTGAGCTAATCCCCCGCGTCTTGCGTCTGCAGCCTCACTGACTGCCTGACTCATCTTGACCGTGGTGGGTCTGGTTGGATTCGAACCAACGACCCCCGCCTTATCAAGACGGTGCTCTAACCGACTGAGCTACAGACCCAAAGCCTGTCTTCAAACAACAGCCGATAAGCGTGAGCGCTTAACTTCGTGTGCGAAGCTCGAGAAAGGAGGTGATCCAGCCGCACCTTCCGATACGGCTACCTTGTTACGACTTCACCCCAGTCATGAATCCCACCGTGGTAAGCGCCCTCCTTGCGGTTAGGCTACCTACTTCTGGTGAAACCCACTCCCATGGTGTGACGGGCGGTGTGTACAAGACCCGGGAACGTATTCACCGCGGCATGCTGATCCGCGATTACTAGCGATTCCAGCTTCACGCAGTCGAGTTGCAGACTGCGATCCGGACTACGATCGGTTTTCTGGGATTGGCTCCACCTCGCGGCTTGGCAACCCTCTGTTCCGACCATTGTATGACGTGTGAAGCCCTACCCATAAGGGCCATGAGGACTTGACGTCATCCCCACCTTCCTCCGGTTTGTCACCGGCAGTCTCCTTAGAGTGCTCTTGCGTAGCAACTAAGGACAAGGGTTGCGCTCGTTGCGGGACTTAACCCAACATCTCACGACACGAGCTGACGACAGCCATGCAGCACCTGTGCGCCGGTTCTCTTTCGAGCACCCCCACCTTTCAGCAGGGTTCCGACCATGTCAAGGGTAGGTAAGGTTTTTCGCGTTGCATCGAATTAATCCACATCATCCACCGCTTGTGCGGGTCCCCGTCAATTCCTTTGAGTTTTAATCTTGCGACCGTACTCCCCAGGCGGTCAACTTCACGCGTTAGCTACGTTACTAAGGAAATGAATCCCCAACAACTAGTTGACATCGTTTAGGGCGTGGACTACCAGGGTATCTAATCCTGTTTGCTCCCCACGCTTTCGTGCATGAGCGTCAGTGTTGGCCCAGGAGGCTGCCTTCGCCATCGGTATTCCTCCACATCTCTACGCATTTCACTGCTACACGTGGAATTCTACCTCCCTCTGCCACACTCAAAGCCTGCCAGTCACCAATGCAGTTCCCAGGTTAAGCCCGGGGATTTCACATCGGTCTTAACAGACCGCCTGCGCACGCTTTACGCCCAGTAATTCCGATTAACGCTCGCACCCTACGTATTACCGCGGCTGCTGGCACGTAGTTAGCCGGTGCTTATTCTTCCGGTACCGTCATCCTCCATCCATATTAGGGACGAAGTTTTCTTTCCGGACAAAAGTGCTTTACAACCCGAAGGCCTTCTTCACACACGCGGCATTGCTGGATCAGGGTTGCCCCCATTGTCCAAAATTCCCCACTGCTGCCTCCCGTAGGAGTCTGGGCCGTGTCTCAGTCCCAGTGTGGCTGGTCGTCCTCTCAGACCAGCTACAGATCGTCGCCTTGGTAGGCCTTTACCCCACCAACTAGCTAATCTGCCATCGGCCGCCCCTATAGCGCGAGGTCCGAAGATCCCCCGCTTTCTCCCTTAGGTCGTATGCGGTATTAATCCGGCTTTCGCCGGGCTATCCCCCACTACAGGACACGTTCCGATGTATTACTCACCCGTTCGCCACTCGCCACCAGGGTTGCCCCCGTGCTGCCGTTCGACTTGCATGTGTAAGGCATGCCGCCAGCGTTCAATCTGAGCCAGGATCAAACTCTTCAGTTCAATTCCTGTTACTGTTTTCTATTCTTCCGAATAGGTCGCTCACTCAACGTACTGACGATGATTTATTCCATCCAAAGATGAACAAACCTTCCTCTGATACTTCGTGTGAGACTCTTGATACCTTTGCTATCGCCGATTCCGAAGAACCAGCCGCACTCGCCATCAAGCGCCCACACTTATCGGCTGTTAGTTTTTAAAGAGCA
>NZ_JALQDN010000107.1:0-3695 GCF_023631205.1 Caballeronia sp. NCF2
CCTCCGCCGCCCAAACCCGCTTCGACGCGGTGATGCAGGCCGACGGCAAGATCGAGCCGCAGGACTGGATGCCCGAGGCGTATCGCAAGACGCTGGTGCGTCAGATCTCGCAGCACGCGCATTCGGAGATCATCGGGATGCAGCCCGAGGGCAACTGGATCAGCCGCGCGCCGAGCCTCAAACGCAAGGCGATTCTGCTCGCGAAGGTGCAGGACGAAGGCGGCCACGGTCTGTACCTCTACAGCGCGGCCGAAACACTGGGCGTCTCGCGCGATCAACTGGTCGCCGCGCTGCACGCAGGCAAGGCGAAATATTCGAGCATCTTCAACTATCCGACACCCACGTGGGCCGATGTCGGCGTGATCGGCTGGCTCGTCGATGGCGCCGCGATCATGAACCAGATTCCGCTGTGCCGCTGCACCTACGGGCCGTATGCCCGCGCGATGATCCGCATCTGCAAGGAGGAGTCGTTCCACCAACGCCAGGGCTTCGACGCGCTGCTCGCGATGATGAAAGGCACGCAAGCGCAGAAGGACCTCGTGCAGCAGGCGGTGAACCGCTGGTGGTGGCCGGTGCTGATGATGTTCGGCCCGAGCGACAAGGATTCGATCCACAGCGGCCAGTCGTTCGCGTGGGGCATCAAGCGCATCTCGAACGATGACCTGCGTCAGAAGTTCGTCGATGCGACCGTCGAGCAGGCGAAGATCCTCGGCGTCACATTGCCCGATCCCGATTTGAAGTGGAACGAAGCGCGGCAAGCGCACGACTACGGCGCGATCGACTGGGACGAGTTCTGGCGCGTGGTCAACGGCGACGGTCCGTGCAACAAGGAGCGCCTCGCCACGCGCGTGAAGGCGCACGATGACGGCGCGTGGGTTCGCGAAGCCGCACTGGCGTATGCCGAGAAGCAAAAAGCCCGCGCCCACCAACAAGCTGCATGAGCATGGAGACGATGAAGATGAACAAGGAATGGCCGATCTGGGAAGTGTTCGTGCGCAGCAAGCAGGGACTGGATCACAAGCATTGCGGCAGCCTGCACGCACCGGACGCGGGCGCGGCGTTGCGCATGGCGCGCGACGTGTACACGCGTCGTCAGGAAGGCGTGAGCATCTGGGTGGTGCCCTCGGCGGCGATCACGGCATCGGACCCGGCAGACAAGGCCGAGTTGTTCGAGCCCGCGGGCGACAAGATCTATCGGCATCCGACGTTCTTCGTGCTGCCCGACGAAATCAATCACATGTAAGGGCGCGCGACATGAGCCAGAAAGAACATCTCGCCTACGTGCTGCGTCTTGCCGACAACGCGCTGATTCTCGGACAGCGCAACGCGGAGTGGTGCAGTCACGGCCCGGCACTGGAAGAGGATATTGCGCTGGCGAACATCAGTCTGGATCTGATCGGTCAGGCGCGTTTGCTCTACACGCATGCTGCTTCGCTCGAAGCATCGCTCAACGGCAACAAAAAGACCGAAGACGATTACGCGTACTTCCGCACCGAGCGCGAGTTCGCCAACTACACGATCGCGGAGTTGCCGCACTTCGGCCCGCTCGCGGGCACGACGCGCACGGAGCGCGATTACGCGGTGACGATCGTGCGCAACTTCCTGTACTCGGCGTTGATGATGGAAGTGTGGAGCGCATTGCAATCATCGAACGATGCGCAACTCGCGGCGATCGCGGCGAAGTCGATCAAGGAGACGAGCTATCACCTGCATCACGCGCGCGACTGGCTGGTGCGTTTCGGCGATGGCACTGCGGAGTCGCATCGGCGTGCGCAGGCTGCGCTCGATTATCTGATGCCGTACACGCGCGAGTTCTTCGCGACCGATGCAATCGAACAGGCCGTCGCCGATGCGGGCATCGCGCCGCTGGCGAGCGAGTTCGAAGCGGCGTGGCGCGAGCAGGTTGCATCGGCGCTCGATGAAGCGACGCTCCGAGCGCCCGTAGAAGTGCAGCACGTCACGACGGGCAAGCAAGGCGAGCACTCGGAGCACATGGGTTATCTGCTGGCGGAGATGCAGAGCCTGGCGCGTCAGCATCCGGGTGCGAGCTGGTAATGCAGGCCATGCAAACCACGATCGAACGCGCGTGGCACGTGCTCGAGTCGGTGCCCGATCCGGAGATTCCGGTGGTATCGATTCGCGAGCTGGGCATCTTGCGCGATGTGCGTCACGGCGACGATGGCGTGCTCGAAGTGGTGATCACGCCGACGTACTCGGGCTGTCCTGCGATGTCGCAGATTGCTGAGGACATCGCGAAAGCGATCGATGATGCGCAACTCGGCGCGCATCGCATCGAGACGGTGCTGGCGCCTGCGTGGACGACCGACTGGATCACCGATGACGCGCGCGAGAAGCTGCGCCGCTACGGCATCGCGCCGCCGACGGGCGCATGCGGCAGCGCAGAGAAGCCGATCCGCTTCGTGGCGCGCAAGCCCGCGACGATCGCGTGCCCGCGCTGCGGCTCGACGCACACGGAGAAGCTGGCGCAATTCGGCTCGACGGCGTGCAAGGCGTTGTATCGATGCATCGATTGCCGCGAGCCGTTCGATTACTTCAAGCCGTACTGAACCTCACTGACAAGCGAGCCGAGAAAACATGGCGACTCCGCAATTTCATCCGCTGCGCATTCGCGACGTGCGCCCCGAAACCGCCGATGCGCTCACTGTTTCATTCGATGTGCCGCCCGCATTGCGCGATGCGTTTCGCTTCACGCAGGGCCAGTTCGTGACGCTCAAGACGCATATCGATGGCGAGGAGACGCGCCGCTCGTATTCGATCTGCGTGGGCGTGACCGACTACGATCGCGATGGCGAATTGCGCATCGGCATCAAGCGCGTGCGCGGCGGGCGCTTCTCGAACTTCGCGTTCGAGACCTTGAAGCCGGGCCATGAGATCGAGGTGATGACGCCCGACGGACGCTTCTTCACGCATCTGAACGCGGATCACGCGAAGCATTACGTGGCGTTCTCGGGCGGCTCGGGCATCACGCCGGTGCTGGCGATCATCAAGACGACGCTGGACATGGAGCCGACGAGCCGCTTCACGCTGGTGTACGGCAATCGCAGTGTCGACGCGATCATGTTCGCCGAAGAACTCGAGGATCTGAAGAACCGGTATATGGACCGGTTCTCGCTGTATCACGTGCTGTCCGATGATTTGCAGGATGTCGAGTTGTTCAACGGCGTGCTGGATCAAGAGAAGTGCAAGGCGTTTCTTTCGACGCTGCTCTCGCCTGAAGAGATCGATGAAGCGTTCATCTGCGGCCCCGGCCCGATGATGGATGCCGCTGAAGCCGCACTGAAAGAAGCGGGCGTGCCGCCGAAGCAGATTCATGTGGAGCGCTTCGGCACGCCGTTGCCGCAGGCGGGTGCGCCGACGATCGAGATTACGGAGAGCACGCCGGCGGCGGATCTGGAACTGGTCATCGATGGCAAGAAGCGCAAGCTGCGTCTGCCTTATGAAGGCGTGAGCGTGCTCGATGTCGGTCTGAAGGCAGGGCTCGCGTTGCCGTACGCGTGCAAGGGCGGGGTGTGCTGCACGTGCCGCGCGAAAGTGCTCGAAGGCGAAGTGAAGATGGACAAGAACTACACGCTCGAACAACACGAGATCGATGAGGGTTTCGTGCTGACCTGCCAGTGCCATCCGGTGAGCGAGCGCGTGGTTGTGAGCTTCGACGAGCGGTAAGCGACGTCCCG
>NZ_JALQDN010000108.1:0-3273 GCF_023631205.1 Caballeronia sp. NCF2
TCAAACCGCCCGTCGCACCATCAATTCCTTGATCTTGCCGATCGCCTTGGTCGGGTTGAGCCCCTTCGGGCACACGTCGACGCAATTCATGATCGTGTGGCAACGGAACAGACGATACGGATCTTCCAGGTTATCGAGGCGTTCGCCCGTCGCCTGATCGCGGCTATCCGCGATGAAGCGATACGCCTGCAGCAAGCCCGCCGGTCCCACGAACTTGTCCGGGTTCCACCAGAAGCTCGGGCACGACGTCGAGCAGCTCGCGCACAGAATGCACTCGTACAAGCCATCGAGTTCATCGCGCTCGACGGGCGACTGCAGACGCTCCTTCTCGGGCGGCGGCGTATCGTTGATCAGATACGGCTTGATCGAATGATACTGATTGAAGAACTGCGTGAAATCGCAGATCAGATCGCGCACCACCGGCAGACCCGGCAGCGGACGCAGCACGATCTTCTGCGGCAGTTCGTTCAGATTCGTCAGGCACGCGAGGCCGTTCTTGCCGTTGATGTTCATCGCGTCCGAACCGCACACGCCTTCGCGGCACGAGCGACGGAACGACAGCGTCTCATCGACTTCTTTCAGCTTCACCAGCGCGTCGAGCAGCATGCGTTCATGCGTCAGATCGAGCTCGTAGCTCTGCATGCGCGGCGCCGCATCCTTGTCCGGATCGTAGCGATAGACTTCAAAAATTCTCTTTGCCATTTCGATTTCCTTGCGCTTTCCTTAGAAGGTACGCGCCTTGGGCGGCACCGATTCGACCGTCAGCGGCTTCATCTGCACCGGCTTGTATTCGAGGCGATCGCCTTCGCTGAACCACAGCGTGTGACGCATCCAGTTCTCGTCGTCGCGATGCTCGTAGTCGCTGTGCGCGTGCGCGCCACGGCTTTCCTTGCGCGCTTCGGCGGAGACCATCGTCGCGCGCGCGACTTCGATCAGATTCGCCAGTTCGAGCGCCTCGACCTTCGCGGTGTTGAACACCTTCGACTTGTCCTTCAGATGCACGTGCTTCACGCGCTCGGCGAGTTCGGCGATCTTGCCGACGCCTTCTTCGAGCAGCTTCGACGTGCGGAACACGCCCGCATGCGCCTGCATCGATGCGCGGATGTCGTTGGCGATGTTCTGCGTGTACTCGCCCGACGTCGACTTCTCCAGCACCGCGAGACGTTCCATCGCGAAGTCGGCGGCATCGGCCGGTAGCGGCTTGTGCTCCTTCAATTCCTTCGCGTGCTTGATGATGTGATTGCCCGCCGCGCGGCCGAACACGACGAGATCGAGCAGCGAGTTCGTGCCCAGACGATTCGCGCCGTGCACCGACACGCACGAGCATTCGCCAACAGCATAGAAGCCGTTGACCGGATCGTTGTAGCCCTTCGCGGTGCCCACGACCTGACCATGCATGTTCGTCGGAATGCCACCCATCTGATAGTGGATGGTCGGCACGACCGGAATCGGCTCCTTGATGCAATCGACGTTCGCGAACTTCAGCGCAATCTCGCGAATCGACGGCAGACGCTTCATGATCGTCTCGCCGCCGATGTGCGACAGATCGAGCAGCACGTGATCCTTGTTCGGGCCGACGCCGCGGCCTTCCTTGATCTCCTGATCCATCGAACGCGAAACGAAGTCGCGCGGCGCGAGATCCTTCAGCGTCGGCGCATAGCGTTCCATGAAGCGATCGCCATTCGAGTTACGCAGAATGCCGCCTTCGCCGCGCACGCCTTCGGTAATCAGCACGCCCGCGCCGGCGACGCCGGTCGGGTGGAACTGCCAGAACTCCATGTCCTGCAGCGCGATGCCCGAACGCGCGGCCATGCCGAGGCCGTCGCCCGTATTGATGAACGCATTCGTCGATGCCGCGAAGATACGGCCCGCGCCGCCCGTGGCGAACAGCGTCGTCTTGCCTTCGAGGATATAGACCTCGCCCGTTTCCATTTCGAGCGCGGTGACGCCGAGCACGTCGCCATCGGCGTCGCGGATCAGATCCAGCGCCATCCATTCGACGAAGAAGTGCGTTTTAGCCGCGACGTTCTGCTGATACAGCGTGTGCAGCAACGCGTGACCGGTACGGTCGGCGGCAGCGCATGCGCGTTGCACGGGCTTCTCGCCGTAGTTCGCCGTGTGGCCGCCGAACGGACGCTGATAGATCGTGCCATCCGGATTACGGTCGAACGGCATGCCCATGTGTTCCAACTCGTACACGGCGTTGGGCGCTTCGCGGCACATGAACTCGATCGCATCCTGATCGCCGAGCCAGTCGGAGCCCTTGATGGTGTCGTAGAAGTGATAGTGCCAGTTGTCTTCGCTCATGTTGCCGAGCGATGCGCCGATGCCGCCTTGCGCGGCCACCGTATGCGAGCGCGTCGGGAACACTTTCGAGAGCACCGCGACGGACAGACCCGCGCGCGCGAGCTGCAGCGATGCGCGCATGCCCGATCCGCCCGCACCGACGATGACCACGTCAAAGCGACGACGCGGCAGGGAAGTCTTGATTGCAGCCATGTTCTTTAAACTCTCCAGAGAATCTGTGCAGCGTAGCCGGCGCATCCGACGAGCCAGAGGATCGTCAGCACTTGCAGCAGCAGGCGCAGACCCATGGGCTTCACGTAGTCCATCCAGATGTCGCGAATGCCGACCCACGCGTGATAGAAGAGGCAAAGCAAGGCTACGAAAGTCGCGAGCTTCATCCACTGGGTCGCGAAGATGCCCGCCCAGCCTTCGTACGAGAAGTTGTGCGCCGCGAAGAACCAGAAGAGAAGAATGACGGTGTACACGGCCATCACGACCGCGGTGATGCGTTGCGCGAGCCAGTCGCGCAGACCATAGTGCGCGCCGACGACCAGGCGCTTGGGGCCGACCCGATTTTGCGTTGCCATGTTTAGAACACTCCGAAGATCTTGAGAGCCATCGCGAGCGTGAGCAACAGCGAGACGATCAGCACGATGAGCGCGCTTTGCTTGCCGCCTTGCTTGTTCACGCCGACGTGCGTGTCGAGCAGCAAGAAGCGGATACCCGCGCAGAAGTGATGCAGATACGACCACGACAACACGAGCGTGATGATCTTGACGATGGGGTTGGCGAGAAAGCCCTTGAACGCGTCGAACGAGATTTCCGACGTGAGGCTCTGATCGAGCAGATACAGGATGAACGGCAGACACACGAAGAGCAGCAGGCCGCTCACGCGATGCAGGATCGATACCTTGCCCGCCAGCGGCAAGCGATACTTCGCGATCTGACCGATCCCGATGTTCCGGTATTCCGGCCTTGGTTTTTTTA
>NZ_JALQDN010000109.1:0-2650 GCF_023631205.1 Caballeronia sp. NCF2
GGTTGTACAGCTCGATGTAATCGCCGATAGAGCGCCGGGCGTGGCTGACCGACTCGTAGGCCCTCAGGTAGACTTCTTCGTACTTGATGCTGCGCCATACGCGCTCGACGAATACGTTGTCGCGCTAAGCGCCTTTGCCGTCCATCGACAGTTGAATACCTCGGCCCAGTACCGCCTCGGTGAATGCGCCTGCCGTGAACTGGCTTCCCTCATCGGTGTTCACGATGTCAGGGTGCCCATAGCGGGCAAACGCTTCTTCCAGCGCCTCGACGGCATGCATCGCCTCCAGCGTAATGGCCACGCGGTGCGCAACAACCTTGCGACTCGCCCAATCGACTACCGCCGTCAAATAGACGAAGCCACGCGCCATGGGAATGTATGTCGTGTCGAGCGCGAACACCTGATTGGCGCGCTCTATCTTCATGCCGCGCAGCAGATACGGCCAAACCTTATGCTGTGAGTTGCGTCGGCTTGTGTTCGGCTTGCAGTAAAGCGCTTCCACACCCATACGCTTCATGAGCGTGCGCACACGGCGGCGGCCAACCTCAAAGCCATCTCGCCGCAGCAGGCGCGCCAGCATCCGCGCTCCGGCGAACGGAAACTCCAGATGCAGTTCGTCTATGCGGCGCATCAACCGATGGCCGAGTTCGCTCACCGGTTGCGGCTGGTAATACGCGCTCGACCTTGCAATGCCTACCAACCGGACTTGCTGCGAAACCGGCAACGCATGGCCACGGTCAATCATCGCTTTGCGCTCAGCAATCCCGCCTTGTTGAGCGCGCCGCTTAAGACATGATGGCCTTCAGGGAGTCGCGACATAGGCGTTCGCCCGATAATCGGACGACCTTCACTGAACGGCGGAGACAGTCATGGACAAGGTCAAGTTTTACGTCGGACTCGACGTGCACAAAGACTCAATTGCAATCGCATTCGCGCGGGCGCATGCTCGGGACGATCCCCAGTTCGTGGGCACGACGCGTTACAGCATCGTCTCGCTAACCAAAGCGCTTTCAAAGCTCGCTGCACCGTCGGAGATCCGCGTTTGTTATGAGGCAGGCCCGTGCGGGTATGGGTTGGTCCGGGCACTGCGCGAGCAGGGCTATCACTGCGAGGTGGTGGCCCCATCGCGGGTCGCCCGCCGGCCGGCTGACAGGATCAAGACGGATCGTCGCGATGCGCTACTGTTAGCGAGACTGCATAGGGCTGGCGAACTTGTTCCAGTTACCGTTCCAGAACCGCAGGATGAAGCCATGCGCGACCTCGTTCGCGCTCGCGAAGATGCGGTGACCGACCTGCGCAGGGTTCGCCAAAGGCTAAAATCCTTCCTGCTTCGCCATGGTCATGCCTGCACCGGCACGCGCTGGGGACCGAAGCATGAGCTCTTTCTTTCCACGATCAAGTTCGAGGATTCGGCTCAGCACATCGTCTTCACTGAGTACCGAATGGCGGTACGGTTTGCTACTGAACTTGTCGAGCGTCTCACACGGTCGTTGCGCGACCACGCTGAAACTTGGCGTTGGCTACCAACGATCAAAGGCCTAATGACCCTGCGTAGTATTGACTTTGTTTCCGCACTGACTATTGTCGCTGAACTTGGCGATTTGCGACGCTTCCCGCATCCACGCGAATTCATGAGCTACTTGGGACTTGTACCATCGGAACACTCCAGCGGAAACACAAAGCAACGCGGAGGTCTGACGAAGACGGGTAACACACACGTTCGCAGGATACTGGTCGAGGCAGCGTGGAATTATCGGTTGCCCGCGAGAATCGGTGAATCGCTTCAGCCTCGGCTTGAAGGACAACCTCGACATATCATCGATGTCGCATGGAAAGCACAGGTTCGGCTTTGCCACAGATTTCGGCGGCTTCGGGCACGAGGTCTTCATCAGAACAAGACGTGTGCGGCAATCGCACGCGAACTATGCGGATTTATCTGGGATATCGGAACGCGACTGCAGCCAGCTTGAACAGCCGTATAAATTCCAATCGACTTCTTCAGTACGGAGCTCCTATCGACGAACCTCTATCTTCCACCTGATCGGTAACGCGGCACCGGGCGCGATGTGGGGAACCCTCGAGATTTTTTTGTGAGCGCGCGACTGCGTGATCTCCGTGGTTAAGAGCGAGGCAGCCCCGTGACGGAAAGATGAAATGCGGTAACCAGCCCGCGGATATGAGCTTGATCCATCGTCGATAAACAGCCCGCGTGCCGCGTTACCAACCAGGTCGGATACATTTGGCGCTCCAGATCGCGATAGCGAGGGCGACGCTCGCCCTACTTGCAAAAACAGGCCATATGAAAAATCATTTTCCAGAGAAAGCTGGCCGATCTTGGCGTGCAAAGTCTTCACATCAACCGGCGGCTCGTTCGATACCACGCCCGCCGTCCCAAACACGTCGGCTGCACGCTCCTGCAACTGCCGCTTCCACTCCGTGATCTGATTCGGATGCACATCGAACTGCTGCGCGAGTTCGGCCAGCGTGCGCTCGCCCTTGACTGCAGCCAGCGCCACTTTCGCTTTGAACGCCGCTGAGTGTGCGTCGGGTTCTCTTCGTCATGTCCTCGGTTCCTTTGCCTGCATTATCGCCGGCTCAGGCCTCGGCTGGTCCACTTATCCCGCTGTCCGAATTCCCGCAGCCACCTCTT
>NZ_JALQDN010000110.1:0-2211 GCF_023631205.1 Caballeronia sp. NCF2
GTCAGCATCATGCCCGGTTCGTCGAGCGTCAGCGCGCCGTCGCCATCGATGCGTATGGATTCGCCATGCCGCTCGAATTCCCATTGATAGATCGACCCGCTCGGCATGCGGCTGCGAATGCAGCGATGCGTCGCGAGGTCGGCAGGCGCGCGTGGCGGCTTGTGCTGTTCGAAGTACGCGGGACTGCCGACGACGGCGAAGCGCTGGCGATCGCCGAACGGCACCGCGATCATGTCTTGCGGTACGGTTTCCAGCAGACGAATGCCCGCATCGAAACCTTCGACGACGATATCGATGAGCCGGCCTTCGGTGACGATATCGAGCTTCATGTCCGGATAGCGCTTCAGGAACGCGATGAAAAGCGGCATCGCCTGATGCGCCGCGCCCACCGATGTATTGATACGCAACGTACCCGATGGCGTGTCGCGAAAGCTGCCGGCCTGTTCGAGCGCGTCGCGAATCGTCGAAAGCGCGGGCGCGATGTTCTGCACGAATTGCGCGCCGGCCTCGGAAAGCGACACGCTTCGGGTCGTGCGATTGAAGAGCCGCACGCCGATGCGAGCCTCCAGCGCGGCGATCGCATGACTCAGCGCGGACGTCGATACGCTCAGTTCATTCGCCGCCGCGCGAAAGCTGCGATGCCGCGCGACGGAAAGAACCGCTTCGAGTTCGGTGAGCCCCGATGTTTTCATTATGCTAAATCGTTCAATAGGTCATGCCCGATTGTACGTCTAGTCGAATCAATGCGAACGCCTTATCTTTTGCTCAATACATCGACCGAACGAATTCATCATGCATGACATCGACCAGATTTATATCGGCGGCGCGTTTGTCACACCGCACGGCAACGAGCTTTTCGAACTCTTCAATCCCGCGACAGAAAAAGTTATCGGCCGCGTGCGCCTCGCAGACAAGGAGGATGCGCGCAATGCAATTGCGGCGGCGAAGCGCGCATTTCCCGCATTCTCGCGGACGGACAAGCGCGAACGTATCGACATGCTGAAGCGCATGCACGCCGCCGTCATCGCGAAAGAGGATGAGCTTTTCGAGGCCATCGTCGAAGAATACGGCGCACCGGTTTCGCGCGGGCGCTGGATGGCGCGACATGCGAGCAACGTGCTGCTGGAAGCGGCGAAGGTGCTCGAAGACTATGCGTTCGTGCGTGACGCGGGTACGGCAAAAGTAATGATGCAACCGCTCGGCGTTGCCGGGCTGATCACGCCGTGGAATAGCGACGCCGGCTTTATCTGCGGCAAGCTGGCGGCGGCGCTCGCGGCGGGTTGCACGGCGGTCATCAAACCGAGCGAAATGAGCGCGATGCAAACGCGCGTCGTCACCGAAGCGCTGCATGAGGCGGGACTTCCGGCAGGCGTGTTCAACATCGTCACGGGCCGAGGCGATATTGTGGGCGCGGAGATCAGCGCGCATCCCGATGTCGCGAAGCTGTCGTTCACGGGATCGACGGTCGTCGGCAAGACGATCCTGCGCACAGCCGCCGATACGCTCAAGCGCGTGACGCTCGAACTCGGCGGCAAGTCGCCGACGATCGTGCTCGACGATGCGAACTTCGACGAAGCCGTGCCGCTCGCGCTCGATGCGGGCTTCATGAACAGCGGTCAGGCATGCATCGCGGGCACGCGCATTCTGGTGCCGCGTGCACGGCTCGCGGAGTTCGAAGAGAAAATCGTGAGCGCCATCGAGAAGATTCGCTCGGGCGATCCGCGCGATCCGCATACGAGCATCGGCCCCATGGTGAGCCGGAAGCAATGGGAGCGCGTGCAGCGTTATATTCGTATTGGCATCGATGAGGGCGCGCGACTGATCGCGGGTGGCGAGGGGCGTCCGGATCACGTCGGCGCGGGCTGGTTCGTGCGTCCGACGCTCTTCAGCGACGTGACCAACGACATGACCATCGCCCGAGAGGAAATCTTCGGGCCGGTGCTGTCGATCATCGCGTACGGCGATATCGAAGATGCCATCGCGATCGCCAACGATACGCCTTATGGTTTGCAGGCGTACATCGCTTCATCGGACGCCGCGCGCGCGAACGCGGTGGCGTCGCGCATCGACGCGGGGCGCGTGCTCGTCAACACGCTCGCGCATGAACCTGCTGCCCCGTTCGGCGGATTCAAGCAATCGGGCATCGGACGCGAATACGGCACGTTCGGCATCGAAGCGTTCCTCGAACCGAAGGCACTGCTGGGCGTCCGT
>NZ_JALQDN010000111.1:0-2131 GCF_023631205.1 Caballeronia sp. NCF2
ACCGAACAACGCGCTGTGCCTTCCACGCCACGCGTCCGATTGCCTCTAAGTTATCGCGACACCGCCCATGAAAGTGCTTGTGCCTGAACCACAGATCTCTGAAGACAAGGAGACGCTCAGCTTTGTCATCGATTGGGACGCAGAAAGCGTCACGTGCGTCGTGCCGCGCAGGTGTCTGGAAGTCTTCTTTTGGCTGCCGCCCGGCGCGGACGATGCGCGAACCGTTAAGGTGTTCGAGGATGGGTTTTCTCGGATGGAAGCGGTCGCGCGACGCAAGCTGCGGGCGCGGCCAACGAACCCTGTCCGCCTGACAGAGAAAGACTTCTCCGTTCGTTGAGCCTCTAGTATGTCCTCTTGGACGCATCTCCCATTATTGTTTGAGCCCGCTGCTATTTGAACGTCCCTCGATGGCGAAGCTGTTGCATAGGGTTGCGTCGCTGACGATTAGTTGCAATCTTAGCGGCCGCCAGAGATCGATGAGTGACATCTTCCCCGCTCTCGTGGTCGACCCCGCGGCACGCTGCCCGGGCCTGCGTTGATGCACCCGACGGCGTGATCTAGGCTTCACTGGCCCGCTCGAGCTGATCAGTGGTACCGCGCCTTTTGGCGATGTCATCGCTACGGCCTCGACTTCGCCACTATCTGCTGAACGCGGCGCAAGTCGGTGTTGACACCGCAGCGCGTTCGCCGTGAGAACCCCATGTGAGGATCGCGTATGCTGTCCTAATGCGCGCGATGCGCGACGCGTGCTGGCGCATCGAGACCACGTGCGCGGGGTGATATCCGGGCGGGCGCCGCGGGCTGAGGTGCGCACAGGAGCGATGCCCGCGACGCGAATGCTGTGTCGCCGGTTTCTCTTTTGTCGGATGGCCTTCCATGCTCTATCTCATTGAAGACGCTACCCCCCGGCCGGCGCAGTTTGGCGCCCTCCCCGCGCTTTTCGCCCGGACCTTGGATGCCGAACTCCGCTGCGCCGGCGGGCATTTCAACGAACAGCAGTTCCCCGATGCGCATCAGCACGTCACGGCGGATGGACGGTTAGTCGCGAGCGGTCTCATCTGGCGCACGCGCACGGGCCTGCCCGATGCTGCCGAACCTTGCCATGAGATTTTTGCGCTAGCGCGTACGCGGGATATCGTGCTCCTCGTGCAATCGTTCGATGCGTTTTCTACGCAATGCGCCGAAGACGTGGAGATGTTGCGCGTCGTCCACGGAGCCGATAGTGCACAGCTCGTCGAAGATGGTTCGGGCGTGGTATTGCAAGCGCACCGGGATCGCTACGGAAGATGGCGATCCACGGAAGCAGCCGCATCACGAGCGCGCGGACCGTCCATCACGATTGCGCTGATAGGTCGTGAGTGTGACCAGCATCAACAATACCCCGCGACGCTCGCCGCCCTCGGTGACGCCGCCGATGCGCTGGGCTTTGATCTCGACGTGCGCTTCATCGCGGCGCAGGAAATCAACCGCGACAACGCTCAAACCATGCTGGCCGATGCACTCGGCATCCTTTTGCCGGACGGCGCGGACATCGCGCGCGCGGCGGGACAGATCGAGGCCGCACGCTTCGGCTGGCTCGCGTCAATCCCGGTCGTGGGTTTGTCTCTCGGCATGCAGTCAATGGCGACCGCCATCGCGCGGCTAGCGTTGAAGAGCGATGAGATCAGCATGAAGCTAGCGCATCCCGATGCGGGCCTCCCCAGCGTCGATCCGATTCATGTTGGGAAGGATGGCGTGCTTTTGCATCGCCTTGGCTTGCGGCCGATCAGCTTAGTGCCGGGATCGCGGGTCGCGGCCATCCACGGCGCGCAGGCCAGAATTCTCTGCAATCATCGCTACCGGCTCAATCCGGCGCTCGAAGCGCCGCTCGCGACGCTCGGCGTTACCGTCAGCGCGCACGACGAGAGCGGCTCGATCGCCGACGCAATCGAGGCCGATAAGCATCCATTCTTTGTGGGCATGCAGGGGCATCCCGAACTGTCGTCGCGTGATGGCGCGCCGCATCCTTTGCTGATGGCGTTTCTGAAAGCGGCGGCGAGCCGTTCATGACCTCATTCGCACGCATCGAAAGCGGGCGCACACGCCCTTCGACGTGAAATAGATCACCGCTGCCGGAATGACGGACATCGAC
>NZ_JALQDN010000112.1:0-1673 GCF_023631205.1 Caballeronia sp. NCF2
TGTAGGAGCAACATGAGAATGTCGTGTTCTAGCAAGATACAAATGTCGTGTTTTTGCGACCACTGGCAAGCTGGCGACTGACTGCACCACTGCAGGAGCCGTCCATGAAGCCAGCAACGTTGGTGACATTGAACATGCGCGAACTCGACCGTCTGAAGGTCATCCAAGCCGTGGTGAATATGGGACTCAAACCCGGTCGAGCCGCGGAGCGTCTCGGCGTGACGGTACGCCAAGTCGAGCGGCTGGTGTGGCGATATCGCGAGTCGGGCGCGGCGGGCCTTACATCACGCAAACGGAACAAGCCGGGCAATCGGAAGCTTGACGAAGGCTTGGCCTTACGTGCGCTGACCCTTATTCGCGAGCGCTACTTGGATTTCGGACCGACGCTGGCATGCGAGAAGCTGCGTGAATGCCATGGCCTCGTGCTGTCGAAGGAAACCGTGCGGCACCTGATGACGGATGCCGGCCTTTGGGTGCCGCGCAAGCAACGTCCGCCGAAGGTCTACCAGCCGCGTGCCCGACGAGCCTGTTTCGGTGAACTCGTACAAATCGACGGCAGCGATCATTACTGGTTTGAAGACCGGGGACCCGCCTGCTCACTGCTGGTCTTTGTCGACGACGCGACGAGCCGGTTGATGCACTTGCACTTCGCACCGACCGAATCGACTTTCAGTTATTTCGAGGCGACGCGCGCGTATCTCGAACGCCACGGTAAGCCGGTGGCATTCTATAGCGACCGCGCGAGCGTGTTCTACGTCCACAAGCGCGAGGAGACGGCGGGCAAAGGCGTCACCCAGTTTGGTCGTGCAATGTACGAGCTCAACATCGACACATTTTGCGCCAACAGCAGCCCCGCCAAGGGACGCGTCGAACGGGCTCATCTGACGCTGCAGGATCGCCTGGTGAAGGAGCTGCGTTTGCGTGATATCAGCACCATTGCAGCTGCAAACGCGTTTGCCTGCGTTTTCATGGCGGCCTATAACGCGCGCTTCGCAAAGCCGCCAAGAAGCGCGTACGACGCCCACCGGCCGCTGCGCGATGACGAGAATCTCGACGCGGTTTTGACTTGGCGGGTACAGCGTAAGGTATCGGATGCGCTGACGTTGCTGAACGACCGCGTACTCTGGCTGCTCGATGACACGGCAGCGAATCGCAGGCTGATCGGCCGCTACATCGACGTGTGGGAATACCCAGATGGGCGCCTCGAAATCCGCGCTGACGGCAGCGTGCTGCATGCTGTGCCGTATGACAAGCTCGCCGACATTGACCAAGGCGCGATAATCGAGAACAAGCGTCTTGGTCATGCGTTGCAGGTCGCGCGAGCGTTACAGGCGCAGCGCGATAACCGTCGGATCTCAGGCTCGCCGTCTCGCACAAACCGAGGTGCCGCGGTGCGCACTCCCAAGCCCTTGCCCGGCACGAAGAAGTCGCGCGCATTCACCCGAGCCGATCTGGATCAAGTAATCGTGCAGGTGGCGCAGCAATCCAAGACGCCCTCAACACCTGGCCAACGGTCTGCTCGCACTCGCTGAACAGTCTGAAACGCCCCGGTCGGATCAAGACAATCTTCAAGACTACGTGGATTCAAACCGTTGAAAACAGAGCCAATCACACATCAAAAACACGACATCTGTATTTAGCCGGTGGTACGACATTTCAATTTTGCTTTGACA
>NZ_JALQDN010000113.1:0-1450 GCF_023631205.1 Caballeronia sp. NCF2
TGAACTGCACCCCAAAAGTTGGACACCCGTTCAACGATTTGGGGTGTTTTTTCATGAGCAAGTACAGCGCACGACTCAAGAGCAGAGTCGTTCAAGACTATTTATCAGGCGAGCGCGGTGGTTACGGAGAGGTGGGGCGTCAACATGGCGTGGGCCAGGGCACGGTGCGTAAATGGGTGGCGGCGTGGCGGGCGCATGGCGAGGCGGCGTTTAAGAAGAAGTACAGTTTGTACGACGGCCCATTCAAACTGAAGGTGCTGCAGTTCATGCACACCAAGGCCCTGTCGTGCCGAGAGACGGCCGCGATCTTCGATATCCGCAATCCGAGCGCGATTAATGTCTGGAAGCGCCGGTATGATTCGGGAGGTATGCAGGCCCTTGAGCCGCGCCCCCGAGGACGCTCCGTGAAGCAACCCAAGTCATCTGCGCCAGCGGTTTCGTCCAAATCCGACGAGGCCCGCACGAAGGAAGAGCTCCTGAAGGAGCTGAACTATCTGCGCATGGAGAATGCGTACCTAAAAAAACTCGATGCCTTGATCCGCTCGGAAAGCCCTACAGCGCAGCGCAAAAAGCGCAAGTAGTGGCCGGGTTGAGGCATGAGTTTGCGCTCGACGGCCTGCTGAAAGTGGCCGGCCTGGCGCGCAGCACGTTCTACTACCAATGCAAGGCTTCACGCAAGGCGGACAAACACGCGCAGCTCAAGGCGCGTATTCGTTCTGTGTTCGAGCAGCACAAAGGGCGTTATGGCTATCGACGCATTACTCACGCAGTCCGGCATTTGGGCACTGTTGTGAATCACAAGACCGTCCAGCGGTTGATGCACCTCATGAAACTGAAGTCGCTGGTGCGCCCGAAGAAGTTTCAAGCCTTCCGCGGGACGGTGGGACGGGTTGCGCCGAACGTGCTGCAAAGACAGTTCGATGCCGCGGGGCCGAACCAGAAGTGGGTCACCGATATCACTGAATTCCGGGTGGGCGAGCGAAAGCTTTATCTATCGCCGGTGCTGGATCTGTATAACGGCGAGATCATCGCCTACGAGACGGCCACTCGTCCGGCATTCGCGATGGTCGCCAACATGATCAAAAAGGCGTTCAGAAGGCTGGAAGTCGATGATCGCCCCTTGGTCCACTCGGATCAAGGCTGGCACTATCAGATGGGCGCTTACCAGGCGTTGCTCTCGCAACGAGCCCTGACGCAAAGCATGTCGCGCAAGGGCAACTGCCACGACAACGCCACCATGGAAAGCTTCTTCGGCACTTTGAAGTCGGAGTTCTTCTACCCCAACCGCTTCGAGAGCATCGAAGCCCTTCAGGCCGGAATCAGACGCTACATTCACTACTACAATCACCACCGCATCAAGCTGAAGCTGAAAGGGCTGAGTCCTGTGATGTACAGAACTCAGCCCTTAGCGGCCTAGCCCAAAACTGTCCAACTTTGCGGGGTCAGTTCA
>NZ_JALQDN010000114.1:0-1448 GCF_023631205.1 Caballeronia sp. NCF2
CTAGTGTCCTGAGTTAAAAATTCATTGAATGATGCCGACCACGTACTAAAGTGTTCTGTGTGGCACTCGATGCGAGGAGGCAGGGATGAGCGGACGGCCCAAAGGGGAACTGGTGCTGAGCGAATCGGAGCGCAAAGAACTGCAAGCACTGACATTGCGACGCAAGACCGCACAGGCCCTCGCATTGCGGGCCCGCATCGTGTTGGCCTGTGCCGATGGACTGGACAACAGGAGTGTCGCGGCGAAACAGCGGGTCACTCAGCAAACGGTGTCGAAGTGGCGGGCGCGGTTCGTCATGAATCGTCTGGACGGACTGCTCGATGCGCCTCGGCCCGGCGCGCCGAGAACGATTGATGATGCGCGCGTCGATGCGGTTATTGCAAAGACGCTTGAGTCCGTGCCTGTCGGCGCAACTCACTGGAGCACGCGCACGATGGCTCGTGAGATGAAACTGTCGCAAACGGCGGTCACGCGGATCTGGCGTGCTTTCGGTTTGCAGCCGCATCGGCACGAAACGTTCAAACTCTCCAGTGATCCGATGTTCGTCGACAAGGTGCGAGATATCGTCGGGCTTTACCTGGATCCGCCGCTTAAGGCCATGGTGTTGTGCGTGGACGAAAAGAGCCAGATTCAGGCGCTCGATCGCACGCAACCCATGTTGCCGTTGGCACCCGGCATCGCTGAACGACGCACGCACGATTACATGCGTCACGGCACGACCACGCTGTTCGCGGCGCTGGACATCGCGACTGGCGAGGTGATCGGCGAGGTACATCGGCGCCATCGCAGCAGCGAATTCGTGCGTTTTCTGCGCACCATCGAAGCCAGCGTGCCGTCGCACCTGGATGTGCATCTGGTGATGGACAACTATGGCACGCACAAAACGCCCTCGATCAAAGCCTGGTTCGCCCGTCATCCCCGCTTCCATGTTCACTTCACGCCCACCTCGGCGTCGTGGCTTAATCAGGTCGAACGATGGTTCGCCTCGCTCACTGAAAAATACCTTCGACGCGGTACGCATCGCTCGACACGTCAACTCGAAGACGCGATCCGTCAATACCTGGAGATCTATAACGCCAATCCACAGCCGTTCTCTTGGAGCAAGTCGGCTGATGAAATTCTGGCCAGTCTCGAACGGTTCTGTATGCGGGTCACGAAGGCCGCGGGCGAAGCATCATGAACATCAACACCGACGCAATTGATGATGTCGCCTTGGCACTTCTCTACCTGACCCTGCATGACCGATACCGTGCATGGAAGGGTTTCGACTGGGATGTACTGAACCGGCTCTACGAACGAGGTTTCATCGAAGACCCGGTCAACAAGACGAAGTCCGTGATCTTTACCGAAGAAGGATTGCGCGAGTCCGAGCGGCTCTTTAATCAACATTTCGTCATTCCAGAAAGACCGGGAAATCGATTCAACGAACTTCTAACTCACGACACTAG
>NZ_JALQDN010000115.1:0-1206 GCF_023631205.1 Caballeronia sp. NCF2
CCGCCACCGACGAGATCACCGCGAGCGTCCCGTGCCGCTGCGCCTCAAGCCGATTGGCGATCGGCGTGATGAGCGCAATCAGCGAAAGCGCATTGGTATGAAACTCGCGCACCGCGACGGCGGGATCGCTCTGGCAGGCCGCCTGGTCCGGCAGCGTGCCCGACGCAATCAGCACGATATCGATCGAATCCATGTGCGCGGCGCAGTCAGCGAGCATCGCGGCGTGATCGTCGAGCTTGTCGATATCGAGCCGATACACGGCGACCGAAGCCGCCCCCCGCGCCGTCAAATCGGCGGCGACCTTCTCCATGCGTTCCTGATTGCGCGCGACGAGAAAGAAGCGCGCGCCTTTCGCGGCCCATTCTCGCGCGCAGGCGATGGCGATAGCGAACGTGACGCCCACGATGACGATGTTCTTCATAGGCCAGTCATTCGTTTCCAGAAATGCGACAGCATGGCCGGATCGCGAAGCGATTCGAGCTCCTGCCATCGGGGATAAGCGGCGCGGAAATCGGCGCCCGACATGTGCGCGTCCTTGGCCGGGTAGATGCGTCCGCCGGCATCGCGCACGATCGCGTCGAGCGCGTCGAAGAGCTGCGAATTACGCAATTCATGCTGCGGAAAGTCGAGCGCGAGCGAGGTGCCTTCCATCGGAAACGACAGCAGCCCCGGCGACGGAATGTTCCCGCAGCGCTTGAGCACCGCGAGAAACGAACCCGTGCCGCTCGATGAAATGCGATTGAGCATCGCGCGCACCGCATCGCGCGCGCTCGCTGCCGGCACGACGCACTGATACTGCTGAAACCCCTGCGGCCCGTAGATGCGGTTCCATTCGAGCAGACTGTCGAGCGGATAGAAATAGCCGTCGTAACCGACGCGCGAAAGCTCGATCGCGCGTCGCTGCTTCCGGTAGTACAGCTCGTTGAACGCGCGCAGCGTGAGGCCGTTGATGAGCGAAACGGGCGGCGTGAACGGCACGCGGCGCGTGTTGCGCTGTTCGACATAGAGCGAGCCGTGGATCGCGTGATCGCCCGCCATGAAGATGCCGCGCCCGAGCGCCGGTCCGCGGCTCGCGCAATCGACCCACGCGACGCAATACTCGTGCTTCGCGTCGTACTCCTCCGAGAGATCGAAGAACTCGTCGAGCTTGCCGAAGCGGATGCTCGTCACGTCGATGAGACTCGTGCGGATCGGCATCAGCGAGAA
>NZ_JALQDN010000116.1:0-1156 GCF_023631205.1 Caballeronia sp. NCF2
TTGAATCTGGCGTCCGGAAGCTGATCTCTCCCGTTCGCTCGAAGCGGTAGCCCGTTTGTGTTACATGGGCTCACAGCCCGAAAGAAAGCTGGTGGCGCCGCTTCTCCTTACCGCTTTGAACCCGGACAGTTGACTGAGCCTCGAGCTCGTATCTTTGCAAGTATGGGTGCTGTGGTGAACCAAATCCAATCCTCTTCCGTCTCGCCTTTGTTCGTTGGCATCGATGTCAGCGGCTCCTTTCTCGACATCGCCTTCCACGAATCCTCCGAACTCTTTCGCCTGGCCAATTCTCCCGATGGCTTCGCGCAGCTGATCCACCGACTGCTGCCGCTCAACCCACAACTCATCGTGCTCGAAGCCACCGGCAAGCTCGAACGCGCCGTCCTCGAAGCCCTCTGCCAGGCCGGCTTGCCCGCCGTCGCGGTCAATCCCAAGCGGGTGCGCGACTTCGCCAGGTCCGCCGGCGTACGGGCCAAGACCGATCGCATCGATGCGCGCCTCATCGCCCGCTATGGCGCGACCATCAAACCCGAAGTCAGACCCCTGAACGACGAGCAAACCCAGCAGTTGCAGGCCCTCATCCTGCGCCGCGCACAGCTCATCGAGATGCTCACCGCCGAGCAAAATCGCCGCAAACGCGCCCATAAATCCGCTTTGCCAAGCATCGATGAGTTCATTCGCTTCATCTCACAGCGCATCAAGGACGCCGATCGCGACATCGACGCCTTCCTGCACGCCAACGATCTCTGGCGCAAGACCGAGGCCGTGCTGCGCTCGGTGCCCGGCATCGGCAAAGGCGCCGCGGCCGTGCTCATTGCCTTTCTGCCCGAACTCGGAACCCTCAACGCCCGCGAAATCGCCTCGCTCGCCGGGCTCGCCCCGTTCAATTCCGATAGCGGCGCTCACTGCGGCCAGCGACACGTCTCGGGCGGCCGCCCCATCGTGCGGCGCGCCCTCTACATGGCCTGCGTCGCCGCCCAGCGATCCAACGCGCACATCAAGGCGTTTTGCGACCGCCTGCGCGCCAGAGGCAAAAAGACCAAAGTCGCATTCGTCGCAGCAATGCGCAAGATGCTCACCCAGCTCAACGCCATGATGCGCGACGGCACAACTTGGAATCCCCCAAAACCATGATCCTTACCAACTCAACCCTTGA
>NZ_JALQDN010000117.1:0-1152 GCF_023631205.1 Caballeronia sp. NCF2
CGTTCGTTGAGCCGCCTGGCTACGGCGTCCAGCTTTGTCTGTGAGTAGGCAGATAGATCAGTACCTTTAGGGAAGTATTGCCTCAGAAGCCCATTCGTGTTTTCGTTCGAACCGCGTTGCCAGGGGTGCTGTGGGTCGCAGAAATAGACCTCAATGTCGGTAGCGACAGTAAAGCGGTGGTGGTCGGCCATCTCGGAACCTCTGTCCCACGTCAGCGACTTATATAGTTCCCGAGGTAACTTGCTGGCGTGTCGTATCAGCGCGTCAACCACAGCCTCAGAATCCTTGCTGGCGACCTTGACCAGCATCACAAATCGACTTTGACGTTCGACGAGAGTTGCAATCTGGCTCGTAGCGTTGCCGTACAGCAGGTCACCTTCCCAATGCCCGGGTATTGCGCGATCCTCCGCTGTAGCAGGTCGTTCACTGATCGACACGGCGTCGCGAATGTTCGTGCGGCCTTCAGTTTTCAGTGTGTGGTGACGAGACCGGCGCATCGTTCGAGTGCGTCGCAAGTGCTCAAGCAATTCCTTCTTCAGGGCACCGCGAGCTTGGATATAGAGGCTCCGATAGATTGTCTCGTGCGACACCAGATAATCCTTGTTGACCGCATAAGCATGTCTGAGCCAACCAGCAATCTGCTCAGGGGACCACTGCAGCTTCAGCTTTGCAGCGACAACTCCCGCCAGCGTCTGGTTTTGCACCAATTTGCAAACCTTCGGCCGACGTGCCCGCTCCCAGGCGAGCGCATCCGCCTGGCTCGCTCGATAGCCTCGGCTGCCCCCGTTGCGCTGTAATTCGCGACTTATCGTGGAAGCAGCGCGTCCCAGCCTGGCTGCGATCGACCGAATCGATAATCCGGACACCAGGGAGCGGGAAATCTCCTCGCGCTCAGCGAGCGTCAATACCCGTGCAGCGCGGTGCCTTTGCAGCGGCTGGATGCCGCCGGTCTCCGATAGTATTCCCTGAATCGAAGAATGGCCTCGATCGAACAGTTTGGCAATCTGATGAATCGTATCGCCCTTGCGCCATCGGTCCCACATCAGCGCTTTCTGGGTCTCAGAGTAATAGATTCTCGGTCGCTGCTTCATTTGCAACACCTCCGCTGCTCACGCTGATTCTAGGCGTTGCATCGACCGGTTGAATCCGCCG
>NZ_JALQDN010000118.1:0-1119 GCF_023631205.1 Caballeronia sp. NCF2
GGCGCATTCAAGCCGAAGAAATCCGTCGCGCTGTCGGGCGTGACGGCGGGCAATACCGCGCTGTGCACCGTCGGCAAGACGGGCAACGACTTGCACTATCGCGGCTACGACATTCTCGATGTCGCGACGACGTCCGAGTTCGAAGAGATCGCGCATCTGCTCGTGCACGGCAAGCTCCCGAACGCCGCCGAACTGAAGGCATACAAGACGAAGCTGAAGGCGTTGCGCGGCCTGCCCGCGAATCTCAAAGCCGCGCTGGAATGGATTCCCGCGTCCGCGCATCCGATGGACGTGATGCGTACCGGCGTCTCCGTGCTCGGCACGATCCTGCCGGAGAAGGACGATCACAACGCGCCGGGCGCGAAAGATATCGCCGACAAGCTGATGGCCTCGCTCGGCTCGATGCTGCTCTACTGGTATCACTATTCGCACAACGGCAAGCGCATCGAAGTCGAAACCGATGACGATTCCATCGGCGGTCACTTTCTGCATCTGCTGCATGGCGTCGCGCCGTCCAAAGCGTGGGTCGATGCGATGCACGTATCGCTCAATCTTTACGCCGAACACGAGTTCAACGCATCGACGTTCACGGCGCGCGTGATCGCGGGCACGGGTTCGGACATGTATTCCGCGATCACCGGCGCGATCGGCGCGCTGCGCGGTCCGAAGCATGGCGGCGCGAACGAAGTCGCGTTCGAAATTCAATCGCGCTATCAGACGCCGGATGAAGCGGAAGCCGATATCAAACGCCGCGTCGAAAACAAGGAAGTCGTGATCGGCTTCGGCCATCCGGTGTACACGATCTCCGATCCGCGCAACAAGGTCATCAAGGAAGTCGCGAGGAATCTGTCGAAGGAAGCCGGCGACACGAAGCTGTTCGATATCGCCGAGCGCCTCGAATCGGTGATGTGGGACGCGAAGAAGATGTTCCCGAACCTCGACTGGTTCAGCGCGGTTTCATATCACATGATGGGCGTGCCGACCGCGATGTTCACGCCGCTCTTCGTGATCTCGCGCACGTCGGGATGGAGCGCGCACATCATCGAGCAACGCATCGACAACAAGATCATCCGGCCGAGCGCGAATTACACCGGTCCGGAGAATTTGAAGTTCGTCCCG
>NZ_JALQDN010000119.1:0-1022 GCF_023631205.1 Caballeronia sp. NCF2
GGCGCGACGGTCATCAAGGCCGTGCTGGAGCGCGCGGGCGTGAAGCCGGATCAGGTGAGCGAAGTGATCCTGGGCCAAGTGCTCGCGGCCGGTTCGGGCCAGAATCCGGCGCGCCAGTCGCTCATCAAGGCGGGCTTGCCCGACATGGTGCCGGGCATGACGATCAACAAGGTCTGCGGCTCGGGCCTCAAAGCGGTGATGCTGGCAGCGAACGCGATCATCGCGGGCGACGCGGAGATCGTCGTCGCGGGTGGCCAGGAAAACATGAGCGCGGCGCCGCATGTGCTGCCGGGCTCGCGCGACGGCTTCCGCATGGGCGACGCGAAGCTGATCGACACGATGATCGTCGATGGCCTGTGGGACGTCTATAACAACTATCACATGGGCACGACGGCGGAAAACGTCGCGAAGGAATTCGGCATCACGCGCGAGCAGCAGGACGCGTTCGCGGCGCTGTCGCAGAACAAGGCGGAAGCCGCGCAGAAGGCGGGCCGCTTCAACGATGAAATCGTGCCGGTCGCGATTCCGCAACGTAAAGGCGAGCCGCTGCAATTCAACACCGACGAATTCGTGCGTCACGGCGTGACGCCCGAAGCGCTCGCCGGCCTGAAGCCGGCGTTCTCGAAGGAAGGCACGGTGACGGCTGCGAACGCATCGGGCATCAACGACGGCGCGGCGGCGGTCGTCGTGATGTCGGCGAAAAAGGCCGAAGCGCTCGGTTTGACGCCGCTCGCGCGCATCAAGGCGTACGCGAACGCGGGCGTCGATCCGAAGATCATGGGCATGGGCCCGGTGCCGGCGTCGAAGCGCTGTCTGGAGCGCGCGGGCTGGTCGGTGAACGATCTCGATCTGATGGAAATCAACGAGGCGTTCGCGGCGCAAGCGCTGGCGGTGCACAAGCAGATGGGTTGGGATCAGTCGAAGATCAACGTGAACGGCGGGGCGATCGCGATCGGTCATCCGATCGGCGCGTCGGGCTGCCGGATTCTCGTCACGCTGCTGCACGAAATGCAGAAGCGCGA
>NZ_JALQDN010000120.1:0-841 GCF_023631205.1 Caballeronia sp. NCF2
ATAGTGGAATGGCCTCGTCCCACCTTCGATGCGTGAATGCAAATGATCGCCATCAGAGGGTATGGCAGTATGAGCACTCCCTGATCCACGTATGAGCGGAGGCCGTCATGAGCGTCTCGTTGCTGAGCATCGATCTGGCAAAAAGCATCTTCCAGCTGTACGGCGTCGACGAGCGAGGCCACCCGGTGTTGAGCCGGCGAGTCAGCCGCAGCAAGCTCCTCGAAGTAGTCGTTGCTCTACCCTGTTGCCGGATCGTGATGGAAGCTTGCGGTGGGGCGCACTACTGGGCTCGCCGCTTCTCGGCAATGGGGCATCACGTGCAGATCATCGCTCCGCGATTCGTCAAGCCGTTCGTAAAATCCCAGAAGAATGACCGCAACGATGCGGAGGCAATCGTCGAAGCTGCGTCCCGCCCGACCATGCGCTACGTCGCAGTCAACAGCGTTGAGCAGCAAGATATCCAGTCCATGCATCGCGTCCGCAGTCTGTTGATGCGAGACCGCATCGCACAGATCAATCAGATTCGAGGCCTGCTGGCTGAATACGGGGTGGTCATTGCCCAAACACCTCTAAAAATAAGGACGCAACTCCCCGCGATTATCGACGACGAATGCAACGAGCTGACAGGGTTGACTCGGTCAATGATGAGAGATATGTACGAGAGACTCGTCCTGCTGGATAAGCAGATCGCCCGGTACGATGAGTTGATTCATCACGTGCACAGGGCATCGCCTGCAAGCCAGCGCCTGGAAAAGATTCGTGGGGTCGGGCCGATGATTGCAACCGCCGTCATCGCCGCTGCGGGAAGCGCCTCCGAGTTCTCAAATGGTCGGCAGTTCGC
>NZ_JALQDN010000121.1:0-736 GCF_023631205.1 Caballeronia sp. NCF2
GCGTTCCAGGGCTTCGTGTCGCCGGAATCGTTCACGTTCTGGGAGTCGATCGTCGTGCTGGCGTGCGTGGTGCTGGGGGGCATGGGGCACATTCCGGGCGTGATTCTCGGCGCGGTGCTCCTCGCGGTGTTCCCCGAATTCCTGCGCTCGACGATGGGCCCGCTGCAAAACGCCATCTTCGGCCATCAGATCGTCGATACCGAAGTCATCCGTCAGCTGCTTTACGGTCTGGCGATGGTGCTCATCATGCTGTATCGCTCGGAAGGTCTGTGGCCGGCCGCGAAACACGAAGACAAAATCGCTAAGCTTGCCCGGGTTCGAAACAATCGTTCCTTCCAAGCGTAGAACTGAGGGCGTGTATGAAACCAGATAACTGTCGACTTAAAGTTTCGGGCGTGAATAAAAGCTTTGGCGGACTGCAGGCTTTGACCGACGTCAGTATGTCAATCAATGAGGGCGAGATCTACGGACTGATTGGACCTAATGGTGCGGGCAAGACAACATTCTTCAACGTGATTACGGGCCTCTACACTCCGGATACCGGTGGCTTTCTCCTTGATGGTGCTCCATACAAGCCGGCGGCCGTACACCAGGTCGCAAAGGCCGGCATCGCACGCACATTTCAAAACATTCGTCTTTTTGGCGGAATGACGGCGTTAGAGAACGTGATGGTCGGACGTCACGTTCGCACGAAGCACGGTCTGGTCGGCGCGGTGTTCCAGACGCCCGCCGAACG
>NZ_JALQDN010000122.1:0-635 GCF_023631205.1 Caballeronia sp. NCF2
CCGAGTAACCTCGCCTTAACCCCGTTTCCACACCCCGCTCATCGAACCGGACATGCAGATCTCCCGCATCCGGCTCTCGGACAAGACATCACGCCTTCGTACACGGCACGTTACACCCAAGGCCCCGTCAGACGCACAAGACCGAAGTGCTTGTAGAGGTGCGGGCGTGGATAGCCCCCGCGCCTGCTTCGCCTGGCTTTGTACTTGTTGCGTAACCACCGACGCAACCGCGCAGCGGTGTAGTTGTCGAGCGCCCGATACGCGCGTCTGTCCGTGCCTACACTGAAGTAGTTCGCCCAGCCGCGCAGCGTGCGGTTCAACTTGCCCACCAGCTCCGTGGTCTCCTGCCATACCATCTTGAGGGCAGTCATCACATGAATCTTCTCGACCATGCGACGGATACTCTTCTTCGACGGACGCATGCCCATGCGGGCCTGCCCAGTCGTGGCCGAGTACAGCCGCCCAAACGTGTAACCCAAGAAGTCGAATGTGCCTTCCGGCACCTTGCAGATTCGTGTCTTCTCCTCGTTGACCGTCAGCTTCAGTTTGCCCATGATCTCGCGCAGTTTCAGCAACGCCTCTTCGGCCTTGCCTTGTTTGCACAGGATCACAAGATCATCCGCATAGGTCACGAT
>NZ_JALQDN010000123.1:0-591 GCF_023631205.1 Caballeronia sp. NCF2
TCTATTAGCGTTGCCCCTGTGCGGGGCGGCACTCACTTTCTTTGCTGCTGCAAAGAAAGTAAGCAAAGAAAGCAGCTTTTCAGGCCCGCGGTCACACGCAATTTGGGTAGTCCTCTCGTCACAGGCGGCACTCGCCTAAAGAGTGCCCTCAAACACCTAATCGGGCTTGGCTCGCACACGGTCCGCCGCCCGAAAACGCTGAGGACACTGGTTCAACACGAAAGAGCTTCGGCACAGCGCTACGCGCTGCCGCCCGGTATGCAAGGGAAACCAACGTGCGGCAAGTGCAGCGAGATTGAGACGTTAGTAGCGAAGCACGCGCGGACCCGATTGACCGGTCGGCCGCGAAGCGGGCTGGAGCTATTTGGTGCTGAACCCGTTTGGTGTGTGGTGCGATGGTTCAGACCGTGCGCGATCCAAGCCCGGTTGGGCCTATGAGGGCACTCTTTAGGCAGCCCACGATGGACGAGAGGACTACCCAAATTGCGTGTGACCGCGGGCGTATCGGAAGCTGCTTTCTTTGCTTACTTTCTTTGCAGCAGCAAAGAAAGTGAGTGCCGCCCCGCACAGGGGCAGTGCTAATAGACCGAC
>NZ_JALQDN010000124.1:0-581 GCF_023631205.1 Caballeronia sp. NCF2
TGGCAGGCCACGAAGGACAGCACGGTAAGCGCAGCCGAGTGGCTCTTCACCACGCAAGTCAAGTCGATGAACGTCGAACTGAACGGTCGCGCCGCGTTGAACGAAAACGCGACTGGGCAGCCGCTTTCGACGGTGGTGCGGTTCTATCAACTCAAGGATTCGAAGACCTTCGCGCAACTCGAATACGTCCAGTTGCAGAACGCCGATCTCGAACTGCTCAAGACGGATCTCGTCGCCACCAAGGACGTCGTGCTGCGCCCGGGCGCGAGCGCGAGCGTTGCCGAACCGATGCAGAAGGACGCCGAGCACGTTGGCGTAGTGGCGTTCTTCCGCTCGCCGAGCAGCAACGGCGTGTGGAAGCTGTTGATTCCGAAGAAGCAGTGGAAGGACACCGATCCGGTGAGAATCAGTGTGCAGAGCAATCTGCTCGTGCTCGAAGGTGCGGATCCGAAAGCCGTGAAACGCGATGCGCCGCAGCAGTCCGTATCGAACGCCGGGGCGGCTGCCGCGTCGGCGGCGTCGAGTGTCTCGGGAGCCGCCGCCGCGAGCAAAGCGGCGGCGCAGAGCGTCAACACGGCGAC
>NZ_JALQDN010000125.1:0-562 GCF_023631205.1 Caballeronia sp. NCF2
TATACATGGCCTCGTCCCGTTTGCCAAACAATCTGTTCTACGGCGAGCAGGTGCTGGATTGCATATATACATTCGGCCTTTCTGTGGCACGCGTGTGCCCGGCCCCAATGGATTTCGCCCGGCGACTCCTACTTATATCCACGGCTTCGAGAGCCCTAAGACTGCGCAGGTTTTGTCACCGACGGTCCGACCTGTTAGCCATTGAATCAGATTACTTGTGCAACCAGTGAAGAGGGTAAATCACTGCTACTATCCGACCGACGCTCCGCTCATACCGGCGATACGTACTCCACACCGCGTGCGAGCAATACCCAGATCGTCCTGGCAATCTTGTTGGCAAGCGCTACGACCGCGATGTTCGTTCCCCGTCTCGCCTGCACCTCAAGTATCCATCGAGACAGCGTATCCGTATGCTTTATCGCCTGCTGTACCACGGATCTCGCACCGTGTACCAGCAGCACTCGCAGGTAGCCGTTCCCGCGCTTGGTGATACCGAACAGACGATCCTTGCCGCCTGAGGAGTGCTGGCGTGGCGTCAAACCCAGCCAGGCCGCGAACTGCC
>NZ_JALQDN010000126.1:0-545 GCF_023631205.1 Caballeronia sp. NCF2
GCAGGCAGAAATGAGGTGCCGTAGTGACGCGCGAAGTCCAGCACGGTGTCGCCGGCGCGAGGCTCATAGCGATCGGGGTCGGCGATCATCGCGCGCGGGTTGTCCGGCACGATCAGTTGTGGAACGCCGCCGTAGAAGGTTAGCGCGCGGGCGATACCACTCAGCCAGTCCTCCATCGTCTCGGCCGGCGTGGCACATGCGAATGTATAGCTCGATGCGCCCATGGCGGCCACGAAGATGTGCGCGCGACGCCCCGTGGTCAACGGCAATGTGGGACCGGCGAAGTCGACGAATAGCTTCTCACCAGCACGGTGGATCTGCCGCATCGAGCGCTTCAGCCGTTTTGCGAACGCCTTATAGTGCTCGCAGAACTGCGTGTAACGGTAAGTCTTCCGATTCGCGAACTCCGCCTGATATTCCTCCCACAACAACGTCAGCGTCACGCCCTTGCGGCGCAGCTCTTGATGTATGCGACCGTAGTCGGGCTGTGCATAGGCCGCGGGTCCGGTGGGCTTGCCAAGAAGCCGTCGCTCGAGCTCGCCTTC
>NZ_JALQDN010000127.1:0-536 GCF_023631205.1 Caballeronia sp. NCF2
GTCGGTCTATTAGCACTGCCCCTGTGCGGGGCGGCACTCACTTTCTTTGCTGCTGCAAAGAAAGTAAGCAAAGAAAGCAGCTACTGATACGCCCGCGGTCACACGCAATTTGGGTAGTCCTCTCGTCCATCGTGGGCTGCCTAAAGAGTGCCCTCAAACACCTAATCGGGCTTGGCTCGCGCACGGTCTGTAACATCGCACCACATAACAAACTGGTTCAGCACGAAATAGCTCCAGCCCGCTTCGCGGCCGACCGGTCAATCGGGTCTGCGCGTGCTTCTCTACTAACGTCTCCATCTCTCCGCAAGTGCCGCACGTTGGTTTCCCTTGCATACCCGGCGGCAGCGCGTAGCGC
Organism: Caballeronia sp. NCF2; assembly: GCF_023631205.1. Lineage (NCBI taxonomy): Bacteria > Pseudomonadati > Pseudomonadota > Betaproteobacteria > Burkholderiales > Burkholderiaceae > Caballeronia > Caballeronia sp. NCF2. The sequence goes on from NZ_JALQDN010000127.1 coordinate 356, forward strand.
TGTGCCGAAGCTCTTTCGTGCTGCACCAGTGTCCTCAGCGTTTTCGGGCGGCAGACCGCGCGCGATCCAAGCCCCGTTAGTCCTTTGAGGGCACTCTTTAGGCGAGTGCCACCTGGAACGAGAGAACTACCCAAACTGCGTGTGACCGCGGGCGGTGACGAGCTGCTTTCTTTGGTTACTT
>NZ_JALQDN010000128.1:0-414 GCF_023631205.1 Caballeronia sp. NCF2
ACGGTCCGCCGCCCGAAAACGCTGAGGACACTGGTTCAGCACGAAAGAGCTTCGGCACAGCGCTACGCGCTGCCGCCCGGTATGCAAGGGAAACCAACGTGCGGCAAGTGCAGCGAGATGGAGACGGCAGCAAAGAAGCACGCGCGGACCCGATTGACCGGTCGGCCGCGAAGCGGGCCGGAGCTATTTGGTGCTGAACCAGTTCGGTGTGTGGTGCGATGGTTCAGACCGTGCGCGAGCCAAGCCCGATTAGGTGTTTGAGGGCACTCTTTAGGCAGCCCACGATGGACGAGAGGACTACCCAAATTGCGTGTGACCGCGGGCGTATCAGTAGCTGCTTTCTTTGCTTACTTTCTTTGCAGCAGCAAAGAAAGTGAGTGCCGCCCCGCACAGGGGCAGTGCTAATAGACCGAC
>NZ_JALQDN010000129.1:0-344 GCF_023631205.1 Caballeronia sp. NCF2
CATTACATCCGCGAGCACAATAAACATCCAAAGCCGATCAAGTGGAAGTATGACGATCCTTCACGTCGAATCCGCCATGTGCCAAATCAATGACGCAGTCGACTAGGAGGGGCAGGGCCGCCGTCATCGGCGTAACGACAGAGCATGGCCGCACATCCACGCAATGCACGCCGGCCTTGAATAGCCGTGCGCGCATGCCTTCGAGAAACGCCTGCAACGCCGCCTTCGCGCTGCCATAAAGATAATTCGACGGACGCCCCCGATCTTCCGCCACCGACGAGATCACCGCGAGCGTCCCGTGCCGCTGCGCCTCAAGCCGATTGGCGATCGGCGTGATGAGCGCA
>NZ_JALQDN010000130.1:0-320 GCF_023631205.1 Caballeronia sp. NCF2
TACTTCCCTAAAGGTACTGATCTATCTGCCTACTCACAGACAAAGCTGGACGCCGTAGCCAGGCGGCTCAACGAACGCCCTAGAAAGACACTAAACTTCGATACGCCAGCTGAGCGATTTAATCGCATCGTTGCATCGACCGGTTGAATCCGCCCCGAAGAATGGCCGCCGCGCCCCAATAATTCGCGCGGTCGGATAGCAAGAATGTTGCTTGCCATAACAAATGCTCCAAAGGTTACTGACCGCCGTGGTGCCCGCTACGCGGTTCGTACCGTGCAGCGGGATCGACGAGACATGTTGGCGACGCTCGAGCCCATTGC
>NZ_JALQDN010000131.1:0-276 GCF_023631205.1 Caballeronia sp. NCF2
TTTTAATACTGTGTTGTGTTAACATGTATGAATGAAATACTTTTAAGGCTCTATGTGAGAGACGTTGCAAACTTGAAGTAAGCATATACATAAGTCGAGATACAACAACACGAATGAACTTCTATTAAGAACAATATTATCTTATTCACTAAAAATATAATCACTACGACAGTTTTGTTAGAAAAACACAAAAAATACACACATGCTGTTAATTAATGCAGGTTATATTCTTAAACACATGTAAATTATTATTATTTATACCGATTATAATAAAAC
>NZ_JALQDN010000132.1:0-272 GCF_023631205.1 Caballeronia sp. NCF2
AGTTTGAACGGCATCCGTCGACATTCTCGCCCGCAGCCGATGTGACGCGGCGCGACGCGAGCTTGCCACTTGCGACGCGTCTTTTCGACCGCGCGTGGCTGCGCAAGGTGCTGATCGCCCTCGTGCTCATGGCGTTATGGGAATGCGTCGCGCGCGTGGTGGATAACGACTTGCTCTTGCCGACCTTCAGCGCGACCTGCGTTGCCTTCGCGCAGGGCATGATCTCCGGCGAGTTGATCGCCAAGACCGCGATCTCGCTGTCCGTGCTGCTG
>NZ_JALQDN010000133.1:0-266 GCF_023631205.1 Caballeronia sp. NCF2
CATAGAGATCGTGCTTGCCGTTGTAGACATGCGGCATCGACACGAGTCCGTGACTCGCATCGACGGTCTGGTTGATGTAGCCCCAGCACATGCTCGTGCCGATCATCGCGACGTGATGACCCGCCTTCGTGACGCCCGCCGCGAAGGTCGCGACCGCCGCATCGACGCCGCCCGCGACGATCGGCGTGCCTGCGGCAAGCCCCAGTTTGTCGGCCCACTGCGGCAACAATCCGCCCACCGCTTCCGACGATTCGACGAGCCGCTGC
>NZ_JALQDN010000134.1:0-265 GCF_023631205.1 Caballeronia sp. NCF2
TCTTCCGATACAGCGTGTTGCGGCTGATGCCCAGCACCTTCGCGACATTGCTCACATTCCAGCGATGCTCGTCGAGCAATTGCAACACGGTCTCGCGCTCCTTCACTTGAATGGCGTTGAGCGACGATGTATCGGCATCTTCGGCCAGATGCATGAGGGGCGCATTGTTCGCTACGCCCGGGGCGCGCGGGGCCGCCTGCGCACTCGCGCCGTTCGCGATCTCGGCCGGCAGATGCGCGCAGCGGATCTCGGGGCCGTCGCAGAG
>NZ_JALQDN010000135.1:0-264 GCF_023631205.1 Caballeronia sp. NCF2
GATTACCACGCTGACCTCACTCGACTTTCTCGGCTTTGGCCTGCCGCTGGGTTCGCCCTCGCTGGGCGAGTTACTGCTGCAGGGCAAAAATAACCTGCAGGCACCCTGGTTAGGCCTGGCGGGCTTTTTCACCCTGGCGATCCTGCTTTCGCTGCTGATTTTTATTGGCGAAGCGGTACGCGACGCTTTTGATCCCGGCAAAGGAGCCTGAATGAACACGCCATTGCTTGCCATCAATCATCTCTCGGTCGCCTTTCGTCAGGG
>NZ_JALQDN010000136.1:0-262 GCF_023631205.1 Caballeronia sp. NCF2
GGAAAGTAGTATCAAGTGCGTCATCGGCGTATGATCGTAGAGCTTTTAGAATTGTTTTTGCATTTCCTTTTAGCCCTTCCCCAGATACGCCATAATCTACCATTTCATCTATAGTTTTTTTGAAAATATGTAGTTGGTATGCGTCATTTCCGTCTGGTATTGTTTTTACTACTTTTTGTAATTCCTTTTGGATTGAAGGATTGTTCTTAAATACTGACTGTGAAAAATCAAGTGTTCCATCATCAAGAATTGAAACATTTGC
>NZ_JALQDN010000137.1:0-260 GCF_023631205.1 Caballeronia sp. NCF2
GTCGTGTATGGAGACGAACGGCGCGAGGGGCTGGTGCGGGTTGGGCGCGAGGTGCGGCGGGGGGGGGTCTTGGCCGGTCGCTTCGCCGCCCTGCCCGGCGCGTCCCCGCCGCCGCCCGCTGCGGCGTGGGGGCGCGGCCCGCCCCACCCGGGGCGGTGTAACGCCCCCGGAATTTCCGCCCGCACATTGTAGAATATATACTCCACCGCCCGCCCCGGATATTAAAGAAATAACCTAAACGGGCCGGCCGTTCGGCGCTA
>NZ_JALQDN010000138.1:0-259 GCF_023631205.1 Caballeronia sp. NCF2
CGCAAGCTCCAGACTGCGACGAAGCGCAGCGATTTGACCGTCAAGATCTCCTCGATGTCTTGCTCGATCGGCAACCTGCTCGAGGAGTATCAAACCTTGGAAAGCATCTTGAGCGTAGTAGTGATGTAGGGCGAGGGCCTCGAGCGGTAGCTTCCCCGCGTCGGTCGCCGCTGCCGACGCGTGCAACTCCCGTTTCGCGGCATTTGGGATCGACCCCGTCACAATCTCTCGAAACAGGGGGTGCGCGACGGAATACGCG
>NZ_JALQDN010000139.1:0-253 GCF_023631205.1 Caballeronia sp. NCF2
GGTAAACTTTGTTTGTATAGAAGTACTTTGAAATACATTGTACTTCATTTCATTGATTAACGAATTAGTAACTGACTTTTCTCCATCACCTTCGCTGTTATTCTTATTAATCAACTTATATCCTATAACTATTCTAAAAACAGAACCTTTTGTATAACTTAAGCGGGGCTCGATCGACTGTTGTAATATATTGTAGTTTCTATTGCCAAATTTCTGATTCGAATTGATCAATTGATTATTACCTGTTCGGAAG
>NZ_JALQDN010000140.1:0-244 GCF_023631205.1 Caballeronia sp. NCF2
CCATCGAATCGAGCCCCGATGCGACGCGGAACGCATGACGCACGGCTTCCGACTGCGGCAGCGCATAGACGTGCGGCGCGAGTTCGGGAACGGGGATGCTGTGATACTTCGAGAGCCACTGGATGGCGGCTTCGCGGGCGGCGGCGTCGTCAGTGGCGCAGTAGAGTTCGGTGCGGTTGCAGGTCGAGAGGATGGCCGCTTCGGGCGATGCCTTCGCGAGCGGTCCCAGCCAGATGTCCTTCAG
>NZ_JALQDN010000141.1:0-240 GCF_023631205.1 Caballeronia sp. NCF2
CTGGAGCGGGAGACGAGTCTCGAACTCGCGACCTCAACCTTGGCAAGGTTGCGCTCTACCAACTGAGCTACTCCCGCAATATCCTGCGATACAACTACTGCCGGTACTGCTGCCGCGTTGCGCTTTGCCAATTCAGCGCCGACGACCTCAGAACCTTCAAAATCTGGAGCGGGAGACGAGTCTCGAACTCGCGACCTCAACCTTGGCAAGGTTGCGCTCTACCAACTGAGCTACTCCCGC
>NZ_JALQDN010000142.1:0-240 GCF_023631205.1 Caballeronia sp. NCF2
GTGCGGCTCGATGCGCGACTGTTCGAGGTCGTGCCAGAAGCGGAACGTGTGCGATCCGCCCGACAGCGTCTTGACGTCGGCGAAGCCCCGCTGCACGAGGCTGCGGTAGGCGAGGTAGCTGCGGAAGCCGACGGCGCAGTACAGGCGCACGGGCACGGAGGGGTCCCAACTCACGCTCGCCTCGCGCAGCGTCGGCAGCGGCACGTTCTCGGCGCCCGGGATGTGCCAGATGTCGTACTC
>NZ_JALQDN010000143.1:0-239 GCF_023631205.1 Caballeronia sp. NCF2
CCCCCCCCCCATTTTTAATGATACGGCGACCACCGAGATCTACACCGCCTTCTGATCGTCGGCAGCGTCAGATGTTTATAAGAGACAGGCATCGGGCGCGGCTGTATCGACGCTCGCGATGCTTGCATGTGCGGTCGCATGGACGATCGTGCTGTAACTTATACAAATCTCCGAGCACACCATAAGTTCGTAGTTATCTCTGTTCGCCTTCTTTGCCTGAATACGGAAGTGCTCGGGGT
>NZ_JALQDN010000144.1:0-229 GCF_023631205.1 Caballeronia sp. NCF2
TCTTTACTCTCACCCAACCATTCATAAACTTTTCTAAGCCAGTCAATTTGAGTTCCATATTTCTTTTCCCATTCTTCTACATCTTGATGTATTGATTCACCTTCTATTTTTGCGTCGTGGTGATTAAAACATAAAGGTAAAACTGCGTAATGGCTTGATTTACTCCCAAACCCCTTTCTAAGCGTTGTTATGTGATGTAAAACAACATAATTGTTGCCACATATCAAAC
>NZ_JALQDN010000145.1:0-229 GCF_023631205.1 Caballeronia sp. NCF2
TGCGTGTCTCCCAATCGTTCGACGTGGGACGAAATCCGGACGTACTGGCGCTCGATGCTTCGGCGAGCACGGTGTATGTGGCTGGCGAGGGCGGTGTCGTCCCGATGTTCCGTTTTGACGGGACTCATGTGGCAAAAGTGGGCGAAGGTTCTCTGGGGCCGAACGCTCATGTCGTGTATGTCGATCCGGCGACGCATCGATCGTACTTCGCTCTCAAGGATCTCAACGG